>CALRCE010000010.1:4053-35223 GCA_943354505.1 Candidatus Peribacteria bacterium | reverse complement strand
TTAGCCTTTTTAAAAAGAAATTCCATGTGGATCGACACGCATTGCCATCCGTTCTCCGATTCCCTTCGAGCAGAAGAGAGTGAGGCCTTTGTGAGAGCCCGAGCGACAGGAGTTTCGAAGTTCATTGTAGTGGGCTACGACCCCAGTGCTAATTTGGATGTGCTGCGACTTGTTGAGCAGGAGCCGGATGCGTGGGGTACGGTGGGGATTCACCCCTGTGAGGCGGATGTGATGACTGGTGAGGCTTTAACTTTGCTTCGAGAACAGGCGGCGCATTCTAGAATTGTGGCGCTTGGGGAGATGGGGCTGGACTACTACCACAAGGACACGACCTCCGAGCAGCAAGAGCTAGCGTTTCGGCAACAAATTCAGTTGGCCAATGAACTGGATTTGCCCTGCATTGTGCATTCTCGTGAGGCGGCCGAAGACACTCTGCGCATTTTGCTGGAAGAAAAAGCCAAACGAGCGATTTTTCATTGCTACAGTTACGACGCCGACTTCGGCTGCAAGGTTTGGGACGCGGGCTATTTCACGAGTTTCAGTGGAGTGCTGACTTATCCCAACGCGAAGCCCATTCAAGAAGCGGCTCGCGTCGCGCCCGCCGACTTGATTTTAACTGAAACGGATTGTCCTTGGCTCGCGCCTCAATCGGTGCGTGGAAAGCGCAACGAAATGGCTTATGTTAAAGAAGTGGCTGAGAAGCTGGCGGAGCTGCGTGGGATCAGCCCTGAGATACTGGCGCAGCAGGTGATGAGAAATGCGGCGGGGCTTTTTGGTTTTTAGGCGGCTTTACGCTGCCTTGCGCTGGATCTTCGCTTTTAGAGATCCTATGTCGAACGTGTTTCGTGCCTCTTTAGTCTTATCTCGAAGTTCTTTGATTCTACCCCTTTCTAGTGTTGCAATTTCGTGAATCAAAGGAGAGGTGGTTTGAGGGCTTCCGTCTTGAAGGAGCTCGTACATTTCGTATTGTTCTTTAACATCGTGGTCCATTCCAGAATTGTGGGCTTCGTCGAAGAGGAAGGTGTCTAAAGGTAGACCTTGAACTTCGATGTTCGTTCCATCCATCAATTTTCCGATCAAATTGATTTTCGGATAGCGGTCGTGTTTCAAGTCTCTTTCGATTAAAAACTCACCGGGTTCTAAGAACAGTCCAGGTCTCTCCAGCTCCCTTGCCTCAGCTCTTCCTTCTAAATCTGTTCGTCTCTTGCTTAGGTGTTGGCTTTCAGCCGCTTTGAGTAAAGTTTCAATGAAGATGTTTTCGTTGTTTGGGTCCGCACATTCTTTGGAGTTGATTCCGACAAAGACCATTCGTACCCGGATTTCATCGAGCATTTTGTTGGGCCCTAGATGGCGGCTCTTTTTGCTCAAACGTTTTTTTACTCGGGAAGGAACTTCTTTGTGTCCCATGTCTGTGAGGTAGGCCACTAGTTTGTTCGGATCGGTTCCTTTTTCGTAGTTTTCTGGATCCAGTTGTCTGCACTCTAAATTTCTTTGCCGAGGTGCTCCTGCTCTTGTTCGATTCACCACGAATTGACTTTGCGCAACATCGAGTTTAAGGGTCGGAACAACCGCATCCACCTTCTCGTTCCTCCTGAATAGTTTATCGACGAGTTGATCTTCCATTTTGCCTTTTTTTAGACGGGCATCGAGTTTTGTCATTCTCTGTTTTTCTTGGAAGTGGATGAGGGCGTACAGCGTTACCAAATGAGCATCGTTATGATCTCTCATAGGCGTCTTTGGATCGTAAAAAGTATGTACCCAGTCGTAGCTGTCGTGATTGCTTGCCAATTCATAGTTGAGGCCCGGAGGAGTGTTGGTTTCACTTCTTAAATCTCCTTCTGCTTCATGTTTGCCCAAGGCTTTATTGAAACGTTTCACCATTCCTTCAATGTGTTCTCTTGCCCAGCCTATGCTTTCTTCTATATCTCTGCAGATCGGGGTCACATCGTATTCGTCTAAGGTTTTGAACAGTGCTTGTTCTTTGCTTGAGCGTGTTTTTTTGGATGGGCTAAACCCTCTCAAGGTTTCTTTTGCCAATCTTCTTAAGATGGGTTTTCTGGTGCACTTTTTCAGATCGTCTTGATCGATGAAGCCTGTGAGAAACAAAATCGCAAAGCTGGCTTCTTCGTGTTTTATTTTGTTATGACGAACCCAGTAGTCTACTTTTTTGTAGGCAATTTTTAAGTCCAGGGGTGAAACCTCGGTGCCGTCTTCTTTAGCGAGTATTTTTTCTGCTTCAAAGATTTCTAGGTTTCTTTGAAAACGCGTTCTTATTGCTAGAGCCAAGGTTCTTTCATTCTTTTTATCGAGGCCTAGTCTTATACAGAGCCTGTCGGCCATTGCCTCAATGATGTCTTGGATGGCTCTTTCATTTTTCTTCTTTGGCACCATGAGTGCTCTTTGACCAAATTCTTCTAAAAATTCATCCAGGCCTTTATCTGCTTCATCTTCAAAATTGTGGGTGAAAAAAGCTTTAAAGTAAGGATTGTCTCCTACCGTTGCTGGTAGGACGCCAAGTTCTCTGATCATTCGGTGAACTTCTTGAGTGAGTTTCTCAATAGCAGGAAGCTCACTCGGTTTAGCAAGGAAGCGTGGATCTTTTTTTGTTGGGATGAGTTGTTTGTCACTTAGAACGTTCACCACAGATCTAGCGGCTCGTTTGAGAGGATGTTCAAGGGGTGTGAGCTGATGCGTGCTTAGCCTAACTTTACGCGCCCACGATGCCGGAGTGATCTCTGGAGACGCTTCATTGTTTGCAGCTTCTACAAGCATTTTGCCCTCGATTAAATTAGGTTCTACACCTTAGCAAAACGTGGCTGATTTGACAAATTTATTTTTACCTTATCTTTTCTCTGAATAATGATACAGAACTTTTGTTCAACCCCATCTTTTCACACGCTTTTTCGCGCTCTTTGTCTTTGAAGTTTTTGCGCACTTCGCCGGTGAGGCCGATTTCGCCCCAAATCACCTCGTTGGGGCCGAGCGGCTTTTTGTTGGCGCTGGAGCTGATGGCCATGCAGATGGCGAGGTCGGCAGCAGGGTCTTTAAGAGTGAGGCCACCCGCGATGTTGATGTAGACGTCTTGGTCGGAGAGATCGAGATCCGAGTACTTTTGCATCACCGCGATGAGCAGCTCGAGACGGTTTCGGTCGAAACCGCTGGCCATGCGTTTGGGATAGCCAAAGTTGGTGTGGCTCACGAGGGCTTGAACTTCCATGAGCAAGGGACGATTGCCTTCCATGGTCATGGTGAGGGCGCTGCCGATGGCGTTTGTGGGGCGATTCTCTAGAATTCTTTCGCCGGGATTTCTAACTTCTTGGAGTCCAGCTTCGCTCATTTCAAAGAGGCCGACTTCGCTGACGGGGCCAAAACGGTTTTTGACGGCGCGGAGCATGCGCAGTTCGTGGTCGCGTTCGCCTTCCAAAATCAGCACGGTGTCCACGAGGTGTTCGAGGACTTTGGGTCCCGCAATATTGCCTTCTTTATTCACGTGGCCGATGAGGAGAGTGGGGATGGTGAGGGTTTTGATTGTGTTCATCAGCATTTCAGTGGAATAGCGAACTTGACTGAGGCTGCCTGCCACTCCTGGTATTTCATTGGAGGCGACGACTTGAATGGAATCCACGACTAAGAAATTGGGCTTTTCGGATTCTATCGTTGCGACGATGTTTTCGAGCGAATTCTCGTACAAAATGTGAATATTTTCGTGCTTACAGCCCAGGCGTCGAGCGCGGTCTGAAACCTGTTCCACGGATTCTTCACCCGTGATGTAGAGCACTTTTCCCTTTTGGCCGGCCATGCGGTCAAGCACTTGCATGGTGAGAGTGGATTTCCCGATGCCGGGTTCGCCGGAAAGCAGTATGAGGCTGCCTTCCACGATGCCGCCTCCGAGGACTTGATCCCATTCGTTGATTTGAGTTTGTGCGCGGGCGCGGGTGATGCCCTGTTGGTTTAGATTTTGAGGAGCCTCCCGACGCAGTCCGCGAGAGCTGGTTTTGAGTGGGGTGTCGCTTTTGCCCACGTTGATCACTTCTTCGACAAAGGTGTTCCATTCTTCGCAGGAAGGGCAGCGGCCTTGCCACTTGGAGCTTTCTTGGCCGCAGTTTTGACAGAGGTAGACGGTTTTGAGTTTCATAGGCGGATGGTTTCTTTAGGGTAGTGTATACTCACCCTGTATGTAAATTGTTAAGTTAGAGTTCACCTTGTTGTTTTTCATTTTCATGTTATGATTTAGGCCATTCTCCTTTACTATTTATGTCCGAACAAACTCCAGAGATTTCCGAGGCATCGGTTGAAATGAGGAATTTTGTTAGACCTTTGGCCCTTGAGATGACTGCCTTAATCAAGAGGCAAATTGTAGCCCTTCTTAAGGCTGATAATATTCTTGAATCTGCTTCATTGATGGAGGTGCTTGTGTCGCTCGACGCCTGGTTTAAAACTGAAGGAAGTAGGGTTAGGGATTTAGAGCCAATTCGGGGCTTGATTGCAGATTCTCATAATGCTCTTGTTCAAAATTTAGCAGGTGCTTTGATCTTGCGTGCTAGCGGTCAGTACGCCTCACTGAAAGAAATTCAACCCGAGGATGATTTGGAATCGACTTGCATGGGAGTTGCTCGAAGGGAACCTTTTTTTGCAATGCGTCTGGAGCCTACAAGGAGTGTTATCCATGCAGCTTTGACTCCTGAAGGTCTTTCGACTGAGGCCCTGAGAGAAGCTTTTGGTTCATTCAACCCCAAAGAATTTATCCGTAGGATGAATGTGGCTTTGATTCGGGCTAAGTCTGGATGCTTAGTATTTAAGGAATCTTTGCCTAGAGAAGCTGAAGCCGTGGGTCGAACACCTCAATTTTTGAAAATCAAACCCTATCGCGGAGCTATGGATGAGGTGCTGTTAGGAATTATGGAAGAGGGGTTCACTCCAGGAGTTGTTGACTTTACTTTGATTGATGCCCTCAGACAGTTGAGGCAAGTTTATGGGGAGGCTTATTACGCAACGGTAAATGAACTCTTGGCGAATTTTGATGCCACCAATCCAGCGCACCGTTATATGCTTGATTTGGACTTTCCTTCCACTGGAGTCGGTAATGCTTTGAAGGTGGCAGCTTCTGGGCTAAGCCCTTCGAAATTCACTATAGATTCCAAATCTTTTTCAGCGGAAGAACGTGCAGATAAGGAACGAGAGGGTAAGATTCCGCCTCGGGGTAGGGGAAAGGCACCAAGGGGATATAGAATCCTTTTTTCACCTCAATGGCTGGAGAGTCTTCAATCCGGTAACTGATGGAATCCTCTTGGCTTTCCAGGTGACTTTTGTTAATATCCCGCGCGTGGATCGGTAGCTCAGTTGGTAGAGCAGAAGACTCTTAATCTTTTGGTCGAGGGTTCGAATCCCTCCCGGTCCACCAGCTTTTTAAACTAATCTCGCCATGTCCAATCTCACCAACGTCATTGAAGGATTGTGCTTCATTCGGCCTCTTCCTCCGCTTCGCAGCACCCCCAATGTTGAGTTCAATATCATCCCTGTTTTGGATCAACTCTCTGCCATTGATCGTGTACGTCATTTGCCGGGAGCCTACAGCCCCTCGGTGGCGGGTTCAGATTTGAAGCCGTGGTATATGCATCCCGATCAAGAAGACAATCTTTTGGTGTGTGAAGGGAAGCGCATTGTGGAGCTCTACAGCGTTGAACATGGAGTTGTAGAAGTTTTTGAGGTCACTCCCAATCGTCTCATGCAGTGCAAGCCCAATCTTTCGGAATGCCGAGTGATTTATGAAGGTCCTCATCTTTTTGGTTGGCCCAAGAATGTCTTTCATCGTGTTTACAGTCCCGAAGGCAGTTTTTCGATCAACTTTGCTCGGCATTACCCAGGTTTTGACATTTCGACGAACTTCAATATTTACAACTTGAACACCGAAACCGGCACTTACGAAGTGGTGAGAGAAGGGCATTTGGATCAGCCCACTTCTTTGATCATGGGAGACTAAAATCTTCTAAAGTCTTGAAGTGCGCGGCGTTTTAGTGTTAAGTTCGTGCGTGTTTGCGGCAAGGTGGCGGAGTGGCTACGCAGCAGTTTGCAAAACTGTACCACATGGGTTCGAGTCCCATCCTTGCCTCCATTCATTTTTGGAATCCATCCCGCCTGGGTGGTGAAATGGTAGACACGCGAGACTTAAAATCTTGTGGCCGTAAGGCCGTGTGGGTTCGATTCCCACCCCAGGCACCACCTCTTTAGCGTTTGAGGATTGCGGCGAGTTGGTCTGCTATCGTGTTACGACGACGTCTGAGTGCATCGTTTGCAGTGCTTTTTTCTATTAGTTTTTGCATTTCTCTCAGATCACCTACTTTTTCGTTCACATTCAACATGGTGTAACTTACGTCACGCACAGTGCCATCGTGAAAAAGGTGTGTTCTTAAAGCTCCTTTCCATTTTTCCTTGTCCACAGGTTTTTTGAACATGGCTAAGGCCACTGGAATCGTTGGATATTCGTTAGGAAACTCGTCACTGGGACCGCAGATGGCATATAATTCTACGTTCTTTCTGAGTTCTTCGTCGGTGTTTATTCTCCTTTGAACGGCAATGATTTCATCGATGTAGTGCTTTGAGTCCCAGTTTCCTCGTGGCCAATCTTGCCAGGAAATTCCTCCAGGTTTTAGAGCTCTTGCTACGCTGAGTTCAAATGGAATAATGCCGTCCTTTGGATCATCTTCATTGAGGAGGTAGACGCTCGAACGCACAGCCATGACTGCACTCACACTGTTTTCCGGGAATGTCTCCATGAAGTCTCGCATGTCTCCACCGAGCACGATGTCTGGGCTTAGAATTCCTAAATGATGTTTTGGACGGGAAGCCAAACTCTTTTTTGGCTCGTCGAGGCAGTCCTCTGGGTGTTCTGAAAAGAACTTTAAGAGCTTTTTCATTTGTGTGTCTGGCGAATAGTATCCCTCTCCCAGAATGCGCTTAATATTGGGAATAGAACTGGCGTCAATGAATTCGAGGAGTTCATTCCAAGGGTCTTTTGTCCTGAGTGCTCTGACAGCGCCGTCCATGTTGTTCATGAAACTCGGAGTCTTGTCGTCCTCTTCTCGAGTTAAGAACATAGCGAGTGCTCCACTGAGTTCATGCTCCACCTCATTTCTTTTGTTTGAATCGGCTCCTGGATAAGCCTCTGCGATGGCCGCTTTCAGGTTGTTTGAAAAAAGACTGCGAAGAACAGTAGAAATTTTGTAGTAAAAATGATCACAGGCTCCTACGATGTGAATTTTTCTTCCTACAAGTCCAGGAGCTTTTTCGTGTGAGGTGTGTGTTGCTCTATTGCCAGCTTGCACCACACGTCCTGCTCCACAGCCGATGTCCACCACAATGTGTTCAGCTTCTGGGTCCCCTCGGGTGGCTAAATCGATCAGAACCATTGGGTCTATGCCCAATTTTTGACCATATTCTCTTTCAGAACGAACGGTACGAAATCCACGGGAAGGGATGGGCAGAACGACTCTTTTTCCACCTTGCAGTATGCGGTCTGCGCTCACTCGAAAGGGATTGAGATGGTTTCTATAAAAAGGCAGTCCTTCGGTGAGGGCTGTCCTTGAATCCTGAGCAGCTCTTGTTAGCAGTGCAATTGTTTCTTCGACGTCCTCTGGGCGATAGATCTCAACTCCCATGAATGGATGGCCAATAATAGGGCTTATTTAAGCCCCTATTAAAGATAAGGTCAAGATGGGAGCCTCAGCTGGAAAGATTGACTTTCTCTAGTCGCAGGTTACAATTCTCCTCTATTGGCTACACATTATGGCTCTAAGAAGAAAGGCTTCAGAAGGTGGTGACACTTTAGTCGTTCCTCACAACAATGATGCGAGGGTGGATTTCGCGCGTTTTTTGGCCGGTGAACAAGTGAAGGGAAGTGACTTACAAGCTTTGGGTGCCGGTGAAGAAGCGGAAGCTTTTAGGGATTACTTTCGAAGGCACTATGCTCGAGGAATAGCGGGAACAGATTTTGAGGGGCAGGCTCGACGAGCACCTTGGAATCCGCCCACACGGTTTTCCCATAAATCTCAGCTGGCTGACAACGATCATCTTGTTTTAGGGGGGAAGTTGGAGAGCATTAAGGGGAGGTTGCTTAATAAGCTTAGAACTCTTGCAGAAAGGACTGGCAGCAGTCCTATTACGGTTTTGAGGTATTTTGATGATTCGGATGCCAAAGGTTGTTTCACGGACCATATGCTGGAGGAAACGCTTAAAAGGATTTTAGGTGGTGCTAAAAACTATGAAGAGTTGGTTCATGTGTTAACAGCCAATCTTCGTACGGGTCAAACAGGGCGTCCTATGGTGAATCATCGTAGTGCTTATCTACAACAACTTAGAGAAGCAACCGAAGATGAAAGCATCGTTATTTCTGCAGGGACCTTTAATGATGCGGACGATGTGCATGGGATCTGGTTTCAAGAAAATGTTTTTCCTCTTTTACTCAAAAATCCTAAGCTTCGAGGCTTGTTCTTATGTTGGAGTCACCAGGTTTTGGTCCGTGCTTTGGCCAAGCGACACAAATTCCCTGCTTACGTGCTCAGAGGAGCGGCTCAATGGGGTACTTTTACCACGCAATTTGATCCCAAGAGCCCCTTGGTTAGAGCCTTTCCAAGAGTGGCCGATTGTAATCAACCTGTTTCGATGGGTTCAACACACTCTGATCATGTGATTCTTCCAGGACGTGTTAGAGGGCTTGGAGATACGTTGTGGGGGGCTGATCCTGAAGATGAAGGCCGCAGAATGGAGGCGATGAGGGTTGTTGCTTGGGATCCTCACCTCAGACTTCCTTCTGGAGTCATGACTCCAGATCGGCATTTTTTAGGCCTTGCGGATCATCCTGAGATCTTACGCTTTCCTCATTTGGAACAGATCCGGGATTACATAGAACGGGTTTTAAAGCCTGCAGGTTTTTTTGAGGGTCGATATGAGGGAGTCACTTCTGAAGATATTGCTGGAAACTTTTCACCTATACTGGAGGGTCGTTCTGTAATTCAACACGATGTCGGAGAATCGCTCTATGCTGGGGTTTTACTCGAATTTGCTGAATCGCTTTTAGCTGACTTGGAGCGTCGATAAAATCAAAGAAGCTTGTTTGGCAAAGATGGGTAGAAATTCATGGTCCAGGATGTCCATGTTTTTTTCTGGAGAAATGTAGACCGAAAGTGTTCCTATCTTTTTTTCTTGCACGTAGAGAGGCAAGAGTAGGAGAGAACGGAGGTTGTTTTTTCGTGCGAAGCCAGGTGTTTTATACAATCCATCGTGCGTCACATCTAAAATTTTTAGGGCTTGTTTCTTTTTTAAACATTGTTCCCCCAAACTTCCTTTGTAGGGGATGTTTCCCTTCGTTTCCCATTCGAGGGTGCTTCCTGCCGTTGCTTGCAAAACCAATTGTTGTTTTTTTTCGTCGTAACGTCTCAGTACAACGGCATCGGCCCAAGAGAACATGAGCACAGCCGTGGTGATGTAACGAGGAATATTGGTAGTAGCGGGTTTGTCGACTGCTAGTTCTAGAGTGTCTTCCAAATAATCCATGTACCTTCTCATTTTGCCCATTTCTACATACGCTTCATGGAGTTTCTGATAACGGTCTTGTAGGTCTTTTTCCCACTGTTTTTGAGTGGTGATGTCTCTATAGACTGCGGAGTAGCCCCAGAGCTCGCCGTTTTTATCTGTTAAAGCGGTTAAGGTGAGTGAAACTTCAATGGGTGAGCTGTTTTTATGAACTCTTAGAGTCTCGTGATTTCGAACGAAGCCTTTTTCAGTTGCTTCTTTCATCAGTTGTTCGTATTCGTCCTTTTCTTTTGAAGCTGAGAGTACGCGAATGTTTTTTTCAACAACTTCTTTGGCTTTCCATCCAAACATTCGAGCCGCCCCTACGTTCCATTCTTGGATACGTCCTTCGGTATCCATGCAAACCATTGCATCGACTGAAAACTTAGCGAAGTTTTTGAACTCTTGTTCGCTCTTCTCAAGATGTTTAAGAAACCTTAGGTCGGTCATGATTCCTACGGTTCCACCATTCGGAGTGGGGGCCCCGCTCATTAAAACAGGGATGGATTCGCCATTTTTTGTCAGCACTTCTACTTCGTAACGACTCGACTGGCCTTTCTTTCTGCCTTCGTTTTGTTTTTTTATGACTTCTCTATTTTTTTCGTCAAAGTAGTCGTAGGAGTGTTTGCCTTGCCAGTCTGCTTCTGTGTAGCCAAAAATCTTTTCGAAAGCAGGGTTGACGTAGCTGGTTTTGTTGTCTTTATCTCCGACCCAAAGGCCTTCCACCATGTGTTCCACGGCCACCTTGAAAAAAGAAAGAGGCACCTTATTCTTGGACTTGTCGATTGCTTTTTTTGCCATGATATGACCATCATATCATGCTCTCTTTTTTTTAAAACTCGTATTTTCTTCTATGAATTCTAAACTCAAACTCATTTGGGCGATGATGCTCTTTTCTTCACTTTTTTATGCTGGCTTGGCCTACCTGCTTTCTTCGGGTCTCATTCCTTTTGAGTTTCCGGATGCCGAAGACGCAGGGATTTTCTCGATGGTGCTCGGAATGGTTTCGGCCGTTTCTTTAGCTTTGGCTTATATTTTGCCTTCGCGTTTGACTCAGTGGCCTGTTCAAAATGTGGCCATCTTGCGAATGACGTTTGTCGAAGCCGTTGGAATTTTTGGTTTGATCTACGTTCTTCAAACCGGCGACTTCAACCGAGGTCTATTCTTTTTTGCCACCAGTTTCTTAGGCCTTTTTGTAGTCTTTCCTAAAGAGGAGAACCAATCCCACTAGAAAGAAGGGGAGGCTCAGCATTTGCCCTGTGGTGAGGTTGAAGAAGTTTTCGTGAAGAGGGAACTCTTTAAAGAACTCCACGGTGAAGCGCATGGCGAAGTAAATCGTGAAAAAAAAGCCCACAAAAAATCCGGGCTTGGCGGTTTTGTGCGTTTTTGTCCATACGGTCAGCATGATGACAAAGAGGATAGCTCCCATTCCAAATTCGTAGAGTTGGGAAGGATGACGAGCGAGCTCGTCGACACGGCTGAACGTCACGGCCCAAGGCATGTCGGTGACGCGTCCGTAGAGTTCGCTGTTGAAAAAATTCCCCAATCGAATCAGGCTCACGGGGAGGCCTGCTCCCACCACGATCAGGTCTGCGTACTCAAAGATTTTCACCTTTTTGTGGCGCCATAAAAAAATTCCGTAGCTCACCAAGAGGCCAATGGCGGCTCCATGGCTCGCGAGACCGCCCTTCCACACTTGTAAAATTTGCTCTGGATTTGCAAGATAGTAGTCCAGCTCGTAGAACACAATGTGTCCGAGGCGTGCTCCCACGATGAGGCCGATGATGAGGTAGACGGCGAGTGTGTCGAGGGTTTCTAGATTCAGTTTCTTTTTGATCACCAGCTTGCGGCACACCTGATAGGCTAAGAAGAGTCCAAGGGCAAAAAAGACTCCGTAATAGCGGATTTCTAAGGCTCCAAGGTGAAGTAAAACCGGATCAATGTTCCAGATCATGAGAGGCGTGTTAAGGCTGAAAGGAGTTTAGCGAAGTTCAAAAGATTTGAGCATGGTCAGCATGCGTTCCACGGTGAATTCATCTTCTTGAGGGTCGTAACTGGCGGTCACAATGTAGGCTTGATCGCTTTTGGCGAGCGCCAATTGCATGAATTCCAAGGTTTCGCTGGTGCTTTCGTTTTTGCCCGTGAACGTGAAGAGAGTGGTTTTGCTTTCTCCGCCGCCCACACTCAAGGTGACTTGTTCTTCAGAAACGAGGGAGTAACCCAACAAATGATCCTTGTGTTCAGCCAGTTTTTCTTGCATCACGTCAAAACTGGTCAGAGTTTCTGGATTCTCTTCTCGGATTACGGTGACGTTGGCCACAAAGTCCCCGTCTTTGAGGTTGTCTCGAAAGGCGGCACGAATTCCATCTGGGTATTCTGAAGTGAAGGAATTGATGGTTTCCCAATCCTCGGGTTTTTGAACGATGAAATCAGAGGTTTTGTAGTCTACAAACCGGTAGGTGTCGCTGTCATCGGTGGTGGCATCTCCGGTGGTCGTTCCTCCGCAAGAAGCGAGGAGGAGGCAGAGTATTAGAAGAGAGAGCAGTGGTCTTTTCATGTTGCGATTCTATTGAAGATTTTTGTATTTTGCCACGCATCTGGCTTGACTTTGTTTTACTTATTTAGTAAATATGTTGCACGACAGATGAATGCCCTTTGAAAACCTTGAAGTTGGAACTTTCTTTTTCTTCCTCACTGGGGAAGAAAAAAGCCCTAGGCCGGTAGCGATTGTTCGGAGTCTCAAATAAGGTTTTCTTTTAAAGATCTCTTTGAGTTTCTGAATCCTCGTTGATTTGTTTTGGGAGTTTTGATTTGGAGCTCGAACAGGAAATTTGAAGAAAGAGAAAGTTCTCACTTAAAAGGTGGGTTTTATTATTTATTTTATTTTTATGTCTTTAGGTACACCTGATCCTGTAGAGTCTGTTGAAAACCAAGCAACTGGTTTGTGGGGGCGCTTGGTTAGCGCGGTTCGTTCTGTTGGTAAGCCCGACACTTCTTCAAGAGAAACGGTTCAAGCACCTTATATCGGATTCTACGATATCGATCAGCGTCGTGCTGAGGCGCGTGCAAAGTATGGACGCGAGATCGCCGATCTTCTTGAATTCCTGTAGATCTCAGTGATCGATTGATCTTTCATGAACTAAGCTTTACTGCTTCAATGGGCTCATGCGCATTGGAATCCTCTGCTTTCGGTCTTACGACGCTTATGACTTTAAAAGTGAGCTGCGTTTGAAAGAAGCGGCGGAGGAGCAGGGGCATGAGGCCACTTTGATTCAGATTCAAAACTTTAGTCTTGGGCCTGATGGAACGCTTTCGCTGGAAGGGAAGAAGCTCGAAGCTTTCGATGGGTTCATCTCTCGAGCGCGTGTGATCGATCAGGTGGAAAATCGTCTGTTTTGGATCAAAGTCTTAGAAGAGAAAGGATATAAAATCCTCAACGGCTACGAGGCTTTGATTCACTGTAAAAATAAGTGGTTTGCGACGGAGCGTCTGCGGAAAGCGGGCCTTGCCACGCTTCCCACGTGGGTGGTTGAGGATGAGACTACTGCTTGTGAAATGGCTGAGAAAATTGGATATCCGGTGGTGGTGAAAGCACCTTATGGAACCTTTGGCTTGAGTGTTGAGAAAGCAGAAAACGAAACGCAGCTCAAAGCAGTCCTTTGGAAGTTTTGGAAGCCGGATTTAATCACTCCGCTTTTGTTGCAGCCTCTTATTGAAGAAGCGGAGGGTAAGGATCTTCGTATCAATGTGGTGGGTGACCAGGTTGTGGGAGCGATCCAGCGCACAGCGACTCAAGGTGATTTTCGTGCCAACATGGAACTCGGTGGATCGGCTGAGGCTTACGAACCTTCTTCTGAACTTGCTGAACTTGCGCTTCAGGCGGTACGAGCCTTTGGTTTGGACTATGCCGGCGTTGACCTCATCCAAACTAAAAATGGACCTTGTGTTCTGGAGGTTAACGGGAATCCAGGTTTTTTGAGGATCACTAAAATAACGGGAATCGACGTGGCTGCTTCTATTATAAAGCTTGCCGTCTCACGCTTTCAGAAATCCTGACCAGCAGTTCGTAAGGAATGGTTTTAGCCAGTTTTGCTTGTGCACGTACTGAAACAAGCGACTTTGGATCTTTGGAGTACACGGTCACGCGGTCGCCGATTTTGGCTTCGGTCATCAATTCCACTAGGGTGTGATTCATGCACACGCGGCCTCGAATGGGACAGAGGGTTCCGTTGATTTCGACGTGGCCTATGTTGCTGAGGGCGATGGGAATTCCTTCGTAGTAGCCGGCGCATAAAATGCCAACGCGAGTTGGCTTTTCAGCTTTAAATTGCAGTCCATAGCTCACGACGTCGCCCGGTTCTAACTCTTGGATTTGTACTAGAGTGCTCTGAAATTCCATCACGGGTTTGAGATCCTTCAGTTCTTGAAAACTTGGATCGGTGTCCTCAAAAACGTTGGTGCCGTAAAGACTGAAGCCGAGACGCATCATGTTGAAAATGGGATCTTTTATTTTAAGACCACCCGCGCTGTTTCCGGCGTGAATCCATTTGGGGTGAATGCCGCGTTTTTGAAGTTCGTTCAAAAGTGTTTTGAATCGCTGCGTTTGAAGTTCGGTGAAGCTGAAATCAGAAGGATTGTCGGCATCGGCGAAATGAGTGAACACCCCCACGATGTTGGTTGTGTGTTTGGCGACTTCGTTTAGCCATTGTTCCGGATTTCTCCAATGGAAGCCCATCCGATTCATGCCGGTGTTGAGTTCCAAGTGAATGGGGAGTTTTTTGCGAGCCAACATTTCCAATTGATCCAAGGAGCCGGCGGTGAAGTGAAAGTCTTTCTTCTTTCTGAGGTTGCCTTCAAAGTTGAAGCCTAAAATAAGAATGGGCGTTTTTTGATCCACTTTTCGGATTTCGTAGGCTTCGTAAATGGAGTCCACGGCGTAAAAAGGGCAGGTTTCTTTTTTAAGAGCGGCGGCGATTTCTTTTAAACCGTGCCCGTAGGCGTTGGATTTTAAAACGGGAGCCACGGCAACTCCTGGGAGTTTTTCACGGTAGAGGGCCAGATTGCTTCGAAGTGCATCCAAATCTAAGATGACCTGGTTGAGGGGCTGATAAGGTTTTGGCCAGAGTCGCATAGAGGCTAACGACGTTCAACGATGCCATCGATGAGGCCATATTTCTTGGCTTCTTCGGCGGTCATGAAGTTGTCGCGTTCGGTGTCATCCTCCACTTTCTTGAGTTTTTGACCCGAATGTTTGGCCAAGATGGTGTTCAAGAGGTTTTTGGTTCGCATGATGTGGTCCGCGTGAATGCGAATGTCGGTGGCCTGACCTTCGGTTCCACCCAAAGGTTGGTGAATCATGATTTCGGCGTTTGGTAGCGCGAAACGTTTTCCTTTCGCTCCTCCGGTGCAGATGATGGCTCCCATGGAAGCCGCCATGCCCATGACCACCGTGGATACATCCGGTTTGACGTATTGCATGGTGTCGTAAATCGCGAGTCCGGCCGTGACGTGACCGCCGGGGGAGTTGATGTACATGAGGATGTCTCGCTTGGCGTCTTCGTTTTCGAGGAAGAGCATTTGAGCGATCAACAGTCCCGCCATGTTGGATTCCACTTCGGTGAACATGAAAATGACACGATCCTTTAAAAGACGTGAGTAAATGTCGTAGGCGCGTTCTCCTTCGTGGGATTTTTCAATCACGGTGGGGACGAGCATCCCAGTGATCTCCTTTGAGATGCCCGCGTTGTTTTGTAAATGTTTGGCCTGACTTTTGAGAAGACTAGAACGAGTGAAATGAAAGAAGTTGGACATTGGGCGTGGTTAGTTCGCGGGCATTATAACATTCTTATTTTGACTGCCGAGGGCCTTCTATTGACAATTATTGATTTTATTTCTATACTCGGCCCTTTAAGGTACGTATGGCACAAGAAGTTTTACTTTTTTCGGATACCGCGAGCCCTTCTTCTGTGGATGGTGTAGTTCCTGAGCTTAGTTTTAGACGTGTTGGATCTTTGGCAGCAGCTGTACAGGGAACGACTCAAGCTTTAGCCCTCATCGTTGGGCTCGACCAAGAAGGACCTTTGTTGAAAGAGTTTGTTGAAGGTGAGCTTGATCCTGCTTGCCCTATTTTCTTTCATACCAGGCCGGAAGTTTTTCCAGACCTCATAAATGCTTTAAAGTCTAGCCCCGCTTCACCCTTGTGGCATTCCCTTGTCGGAGTTCGCATTGGTGCAAGAGTACCCTTTGGAATGATGGACTCTACCCTGAAAGCATTGAGGGAACGTTCGCTGATCTCTCAAACATCTGGGTTCTCGCCCCGTCCTAATCTTTTGGGATTACGTTTGCGAGTAAAAGAAGAATGGCCTTTTCAATTGATTAAGACTTCTTCCCCACAGCCGTTGACTATGAGAGGTGAACCTTTGAATTGTTCTACACCTTTCTTAGTTGATCGGCGGACTAGGTAGAGTGGCGCTTAGTTTAAGAATTTAGGAGGTCCTCTCTTTTGTAATCTGAGCTCATTGGCATCACAAGAGGAATGAACAGCTAGTTTTCGTCTCTTTCGCTCAATTTCGCCCAATCGGTTAAAATCCCCTTGACTCTAGTTTTAAGAACGCTAAAATCGTCAAGCACGTTTCCTCACGGAGATGCGCACTTGATTGACCTTTGACAGTTCGAACCTAATAGAGAGTTCCCAAATTTCAGGTTTTAATTTTGAAATTTTAAACTCAAATTCCTTTTAATAGGAAATTAGAGTCACTCAAATTCTTTTTTGGAGAGTTTGATCCTGGCTCAGGGTGAACGTTGGCGGCGCGTCTAATACATGCAAGTCGAGTGGGTTTAGGCCCACGGCGGACGGCTGAGTAACACGTTGGTAGCTGCCCCCCATTCAGGGATAACCTTTCGAAAGAAAGATTAATACCGGATAGTCCCGCAAGGGTAAAGATTTATCGATGGGGGAGGTGCCTGCGTCCTATCAGCTAGTTGGTGAGGTAATGGCTCACCAAGGCTATGACGGGTAGGTGGTCTGAGAGGATGACCACCCAGAGGGAAACTGAGACACGGTTCCCACTCCTACGGGAGGCAGCAGTAAAGAATCTTCCGCAATGGACGAAAGTCTGACGGAGCGACGCCGCGTGCAGGATGAAGGCCTTCGGGTTGTAAACTGCTTTTCTGAAAGAATAATTCTGAATGTACTTCAGGAATAAGTACCGGCAAATCTCGTGCCAGCAGCCGCGGTAATACGAGAGGTACAAACGTTACCCGGAATCATTGGGCGTAAAGCGTCCGCAGGTGGTTTGATAAGTAGGGTGTTAAATCTTGAGGCTCAACTTCAAGGCTGTGCCCTAAACTATCTCACTAGAGATTAGGAGAGGTGAGCGGAATTCTGCATGTAGGGGTAAAATCCGTAGATATGCAGAGGAACACCAAAAGCGAAGGCAGCTCACTGGCCTATATCTGACACTCATGGACGAAAGCGTAGGTAGCAAACGGGATTAGATACCCCGGTAGTCTACGCCGTAAACGATGATCACTCGGTGTTGGGAGTTCGACCCTCTCAGTGCCTAAGCAAACGCGATAAGTGATCCGCCTGAGTAGTACGATCGCAAGATTAAAACTCAAAGGAATAGACGGGGACCCACACAAGCGGTGGAGCGTGTGGTTTAATTCGATAATAAGCGAGGAACCTTACCAGGGCTTGACATCTCGGGAATCCACTGGAAACAGAGGAGTGCCGCAAGGAACCCGAAGACAGGTGCTGCATGGTTGTCGTCAGCTCGTGCCGTGAGGTGTTCGGTTAAGTCCGTTAACGAGCGCAACCCTTATCCTGTGTTGTATTTTTCACAGGAGACTGCCTTGCATAACAAGGAGGAAGGTAGGGATGACGCCAAATCAGCATGGCCCTTATGCCCTGGGCGACACACGCGCTACAATGGCCGGTACAACGGGCAGCCAAGGAGTAATCCGGAGCGAATCCCAAAAACCGGTCCAAGTTCGGATTGAGGTCTGCAACTCGACCTCATGAAGCTGGAATCGCTAGTAAATGCGTATCAGCCACGGCGCATTGAATATGTTCCTGGGTCTTGTACTCACCGCCCGTCAAGTCATGAAAGATAGGGGTGCCCAAAGATCCCGCTCAGCGGGGGCTAAGGCAAAACTATCAATTGGGACTAAGTCGTAACAAGGTATCCGTACGAGAACGTGCGGATGGACCATCTCCTTTTAAGGAGTTACAAGGAATTCGTAAGAATTCGTGTAATATATTCCCAGGTCGTCTCTGCTTTATTGCAGAGCTGAGATGCCGCGAGGCATGCTCACCCTGATCTTTGGCCTCTCTATTTGGTTCGTTCTGTCAGAGTCACTTGAGAAATCAAGAAGAGTCCGAAAGGGCTTTTTTTGTTTTGAAAGCACATAGTCTTTGATGTAAGGACATGCTTGTCGTCTTGTGTAAAGACAGGAATGTTGTTTTCTTTTTAGTGAAATGTATAGAATTAGATCTTATTTATAACTCCAATATTATATGGGACACCGAAATGGAGAAATTGGTGGTTACTGCCTTGAAACGCCAGATACGATGGCACGCGCAGTTTTACCTTTTGCATTAGCTACTCAAGTTGGTTACAGGCCTGTGCTTACTTCTACCTCTCTTTCAGATTCAGAGCCTCAGGAGCTCACTTGCGAAGCAGAGGGCTTTCGTGATGCAGCTGCTTTTTTGCTAGAAGAACTTTAAGCAGACTCCCGCAACTTTCCGGACGTAAGCTTGCGAGGGTTTCACTTGGATTTTAAATTAACCTTCTTCGGAAGGTTTTTTTAATGTTCTTTTGTCAAGTTTTTTTTGTAAGTTTTGGACTCTAAATGGTGTTATATAGGATGTAGCTTCTTTATTTATTAACTCCATTAGCTATGAAGAACTATTTTACCCTCTTACTTGTGAGCGCCCTGTTGCTCAACACGGTGCCTTTGGCCTTTGCTGAAGATGGGACGACTGACGATGATGACGAAGAAACCTTAGTGGAAGGTGAATCTTGTGAAGATGAGTCTGGATTTGTCTTTGACGTTGCTGGAGAAGGACTTGTTTGTGTAGAGATTGGAACTGCTGTTCCAGATACAGATTGTATTTTAACGGACGATATGGATTGTGAGGAAATTGGTGACGATGATGATGAGGAAACCTTGGCTGATCTGACCGTCTCTAATCTCACCTTTACAGAAAGTACGTTGAGTGAAGGTTCTTATTACGTCAAGGTAGACTACGCGAATCTGAACTCTGTAGATGTTGATACGCGTAGCGGTCATAATCTTGCGACTTTGAATGAAACTGACTCTCATAGTGCTTATTCTTGGTCTACTCTCAGTTCTTCAAATGTTGAATTCCTTGATGCGGATGGAGAGTCCCTTCAGGTTTTAGCTTTCCCTTCTCCAAAAGTACTGACTGCTGGAGATGAGGTTGAGGTTTGTGTGGACGCTTATGATGTTGTTGAAGAATCCGATGAGGACAACAATTGTGTTTCGGAAGAATTTAGTGGGGCTGATGGTGATGACGATGATGATGATGAAGTGGGTGACGATGATGACGATGATGACGACGACGACGACGTGGAGGATGCCTTGGAGGACATTTTTGAGAACGAAGGAGAGGAGGAAAAGGGTTTGGATGGAGGAACGACGGTGGCTTCCGAAGAAGTGGACAATGACGAATTTTCTGACGATATGAATGAAGCTCTTGAAGCAGCAAAAGAGTCTGGAAACTACCCCGACAAGTTTTACCTTCTGGTTCAATGGGGCTATTTCCCTGAAATGGGAGAAGAAGTTGAACTTCGAGAGGAGACCGTTTGGGATGGAACTGTGACTTTTGGTTCAAATGAAGGAGAATCTGTTGTGGCCCGCCCTTACAAGACGGTTGGCTTTGAAAAGGATGAGGACTCTATTGATTTTGATTCCACAACGGAATACGAAACTGCTTTTGAATCCAGCATTTGGGGCCTGAACGATGGCATCTTATTTAAGGTTGGTGCCGATCTCTCCAGTGGAGACACGGAAGTTTCTTTTGAAACAGATTACGACAGTGACACCGATGCGTCTGTCGATTTAGCGGATTTGCTTGAAGATGGATCTGCGACTTTCGACTTTGGGGACTACGAAGTTCATATGACGGCTTTTGACCACGACGACTGGTTGGAATCTCATTCTGAACATCGCGGGCAAGGGCATATGGAACAACCCAAGGATGCTGAGCAAGGAGCTTGGTATGAGAACTACATGAACTATTCTGTAGACAATGGTTACTTCAATGGCTATAAAGACGATAAAGGAGAGTTGAATGGAAAAATTGGTCCTGGAGACAACTTGACTCGTTTCCAACTCTTGAAAGTAATGTATGAACTTTCTGGCAAATTAGAAATGGGAGTGGCAACTTCTGGTTGTGACCCTGATTCTGTGACTCAGACGGATGACACGGATTGGATGGGCGATCATTGGGCTCGTGGCTACGTTCAATGTATTGAGGACTCCGATGGGGACCTCACTGTTTTGAACGATGTTGTTGCAGAGAGTTTGGAGATGGGTGAAGAGGCTGCCCTTCGTTGGGAAGTGGTCGTGACTGCTTTCGAAATGTTGGAGGTGGATGCCAGTGACGTTTCCGAATCTGACCTTTCTGACCTTTCGGACAGTGGCCTTGAAGGAGCCTTCCAGGATATGATTGCGATGGCCGATGAGCTTGGCATCGTTGCCGGTTATTCGGATGGTGAATTTAAACCTGAGAAACCAGTGAATCGTGCTGAAATGTTCAAAATCGTTTCACTCTTCAGCGAAGTGTTTGCGCTTTAGCTTCTGAGTTGAGAAATTAGGTCGCGAAAAGCCCCTCCATGCGAGGGGCTTTTCTTTCGGTAAAACAAAATGGTGGGCGATCGAAGATTTGAACTTCGGACCTCGACATTATCAGTGTCGCGCTCTAACCAACTGAGCTAATCGCCCGAAAATGCTAAGAGAGAATGGTGGAGCTGAGGAGAGTCGAACTCCTGACCTCCTCGGTGCAAGCGAGGCGCTCTAGCCAACTGAGCTACAGCCCCACATCTCAAGCGCTTTCAACGAATTGAAAGCAGGGAACTTATATCATTTAAAGAAGTTCAAAATCAAGACAAGATTTTAGATTTGATCTTCTTGTAAAAACTCGGCAGAGTTAAGTGGCACGCTAATTTGTTAATGCAATTTATTTATGCAATATCTCCAAGGTTTCATTGGAATGGTGATCGGACTTCTTATCCTGGTTTTTCGTCCTCGTATCAAAGACTTCACTGGAGACATCGGTTTTGCCGAAAAATGGTTCGGGTCCGGTGGAACTTGGACTTTCTTCATTATCCTAGGGGTTGGAATTTTTGTTTTGAGTCTGATGTGGGCTACAGGAAGCTTGCAATCCTTCATGTCGAGTAAATTCTCGCAATTCATGTAGAGCGTGAAAGGTAGCTTGACATATCTAATAAATACGGTAAGATTACAGCTTTTATAGTTTCACTTACACGTATGGCATCTCGTTTAAGTCACAGTTTACCTGTACTGGTTCCTCTATTCTTGAATGGTTGTGGACCCAATGTTCGAGAGTTGGGATTGGGTTCTGGCTTGCGTGAATATTGTGAAACCCCGTCAGATTCTACGAGAGTTTGTGAAGATCCGGTTGCCAAGCTGTCCGCACTTCGCGAGGAATTTTCTGAAACTGCAAGGCATTGTGGGGATGCTAAGAGTGTCGTGGAGGAACGAAAGGATGTGTGGCGTGTTGCAACTTATGGTTCTGGTTACGACGCCAGTGATTGGCGTGTGATGCATGGTACTGAAGGTTGTCATCCTGCTTTGGTGGATAATTTTCAGGATAGTCGTGGAGATGTGTGGGTTTTACCTGCGTCTGACTCCACCTCCATACCTGCCAAACAAGCAACAGCCGACACCATGTTGGCCAAGGAAGGGAAGAATTAAAAAAATCTCTTGACTACAGGGTGCACCCTTCCTATAATGCCCCAGCCTAGTTCGATAGGCACCTTCTTACTCAATAAAGTACTGAATGGTTCGACTCCATAAACTCCAGAGCATCAAACACTAGTCTTTATGACGGTTTGGAATTCTGGAGTGTATGGAAACATACACTCTTTTTGTTCCTTGAAAATTCGGAGCTGATCAAATTATATAAAGTCAGTCTTTTCAAATTAATAGTTATTAGTCTTTCAGATTGCCATAAAAGGTATGGAAGATGACGTTACAACATTGTAAAAAGAGCAAAGAATGGATGCCTTGACTCAAAATTCCGATGAAGGACGCGGCCAGCTGCGATAAGCTTCGGCGAGCTGCTAAGCAAGCTTTGACCCGGAGATTTCCGAATGGGGAAACCTTACAGGAGTTATGTCCTGTAGCCTCGAAAGAGGCGGTAACTAGGGGAACTGAAACATCTTAGTACCCTGGATAAAAGAAATTAATAAAGATTCCCGTAGTAGCGGCGAGTGAACCGGGATCAGCCCAAACCTTATCCTTCGGGATAAGGGGTTGTAGGACCTCAATATGATGTCTTACCCTATTAGTCAAACGACCCTGGAAAGGGCGGCCAAAGAGGGTGATAGCCCCGTCGACGAAAATAGGTAAGAACTCTAGAGTGTTCCTGAGTAGGGTCGGACACGTGAAATCCGGCCTGAATCTGGGAAGACCACTTTCCAAGGCTAAATAAATTTTGAGATCGATAGCGAACAAGTACCATGAGGGAAAGGTGAAAAGTACCCCAGATAGGGGAGTGAAATAGAACCTGAAATTCTTTGCTCAAAATGAGTCGGAGCCCTTCGGGGTGACGGCCTACTTTTTGTAGAACGGACCAACGAGTTAGCTGTATGATGCAAGCTTAAGGAAGTTTAAATCCGCAGGCGTAGCGAAAGCGAGTCTTAACCGGCGCTAAGTATCATGCACTAGACCCGAAACGGGGTGAGCTACCCATGGGCAGGATGAAAATAGGGTAAAACCTATTGGAGGTCCGAACCAACTTGTATTGCAAGACAAGTGGATGACCTGTGGGTAGGATTGAAATTCTTATCTAACTCCGAGATAGCTGGTTCTCTTCGAAATAGCTTTCGGGCTAGCCTCGATTATATGTATGGGGGGTAGAGCACTATATAGGCTAGGGGGCAAAATCCGTCTACCAAACCTAAATAAACTCCGAATACCCATACTTCAGATCGGGAGTCAGACGGTGACAGCTAAGTGCCATCGTCGAGAGGGTAACAGCCCAGATCGTCATCTAAGGTCCCAAATAGAAACTTAGTGGTAAAGGATGTGAGGATGCGTATACAACCAGGAGGTTGGCTTAGAAGCAGCCATTCCTTTAAAGAGTGCGTAACAGCTCACTGGTCTATGCGTTCTTGCGCCGAAAATGTAACGGGTCTCATGTTTCTAACCGAAGATGCGAATATATATTTATATATATGGTAGAAGAGCGTTCTCATCTGCTGTGAAGTCAGATTGTAAAGTCTGGTGGAGCGTTGAGAAGTGCAAATGTTGGTATAAGTAACGTCAGGAGTGTGAAAAACGCTCCCACCGAAAACCCAAGGTTTCCCAAGCCACGTTAATCGACTTGGGGTTAGTCGGTCCTAAGGTCCAGGCGAAAGCCGTAAACTGATGGAATTCAGGTTAATATTCCTGAACAAGATGCAAATCGTCCAAGCAAAACTGGATTGAGAGCTTTTGCAAAGCAAGTCCCTTCGGGGATGCGCTGAGCGACTGTTTGAATGAAAGTGGCGCTAGATCCGGGGGGACGCCGCAGGATAGTCAGAGCGCATTAAGAATTTGCGTATAAGTGTCTAGCTTATGCTTGTATAGGTAAATCCGTACAGGTTCGCGAAGCACGATGTAAAGGCACCGCAAGGTGCTGATTCTGGTGAATCTAGCGGACGAGAAAATCCTCGTTTCGAGAGTTGCATCTTACCGTACCGCAAACCAACGCTGGTGGGTAGGTAGAGAATACCAAGGTGATCGAGATAACTGCGCTTAAGGAACTCGGCAAAACAGCAGGCGTAACTTCGGGATAAGCCTTACCTGCACCGTGAGATTATATCAATCTGGTGTAGGTCGCAGCGAATGAACTCCTGCAACTGTTTATCAAAAACACAAGTCAGTGCTAAGTCGTAAGACGATGTATACTGGCTGACCCCTGCCCAGTGCCAGAAGGTCAAGAGGAGTGGTGTATGCTACGAATCTAAGCCCTGGTGAACGGCGGCCGTAACTATAACGGTCCTAAGGTAGCGAAATTCCTTGTCGGGTAAGTTCCGACCCGCACGAATGGGGTAATGATGGGAGTACTGTCTCGAGCGCAGACTCGGTGAAATTACAATACGGGTAAAAATGCCCATTAGATATGGCAGGACGAAAAGACCCCGTGCAGCTTTACTATAGTCTGACATTGATTCAGGGCACTACTTGTGCAGCATAGGTGGGAGACGTTGAAGCCAGGGCGCAAGCCTTGGTGGAGTCACCAGTGAGATACCACCCTTGTTTTGCTTTGAATCTAACCCCCACTGGGGGAACAGTGTTTGATGGGTAGTTTAACTGGGGCGGTTGCCTCCTAAAGAGTAACGGAGGCGCGCAATTGGTTCACTAAGGTCGGATGGAAACCGATCTAGTCGTGTATTCGCACAAGTGAGCTTGACTGCAAGGCCTACAAGCCGAGCAGGTACGAAAGTAGGTGAAAATGATCCGGTACCACCATGTGGGTGGGGTATCGCTCAACGGATAAAAGTTACGCCGGGGATAACAGGCTAGTCTGGTCCAAGAGTCCACATCGACGACCAGGTTCGGCACCTCGATGTCGGCTCGTCGCATCCTGGGGGTGGAGAAGCTCCCAAGGGTTTGGCTGTTCGCCAATTAAAGCGGTACGCGAGCTGGGTTCAAAACGTCGTGAGACAGTTTGGCCTCTATCCGCCATATCTGAAGGAAAATTGAAGGAAGTTGTCCCTAGTACGAGAGGACCGGGATGAACAAACCTCTAGTGTACCTGTTGTCGCGTCCGCGGCATTGCAGGGTAGCTATGTTTGGTCTTGATAACCGCTGAAAGCATCTAAGCGGGAAGCAAGTCCTAAGAAAATTTTCCCTATGAATCTCCTTGTAGACTACGAGGTTGATAGGCCACAGGTGTACGCACAGCGATGTGTTCAGCCGAGTGGTACTAACAGATCACTGATGTTGTTAACGTCTTCTTCCAGACTTTTATGGCAATTCGAGAGAGTAATGCTATGATCTGAAGAGAACGATCTTTATATAAAAACGCTTCGAGTTTTCCAGAAACTTTGAAAAGCGATTTGGTCCAGGCAATTTTAGAGAGAAGGTCACACCTGTTCCCATTCCGAACACAGTAGTTAAGCTTCTCATCGCCGATAGTACTGCAACCTGAGTTGTGGGAGTGTAGGACGTTGCCTGGACTAAGTCGCTTTTTTTGTGTAGATTTTTGTCTTGGCCTTGTTTAATTGAACAAGATGGATGCTTTTGGATTAGAGGACGGTGTAGATGAGGATTATGTGAATGATTTTTGGACTGAAGGGTTTTATAGGGAAGTCGATCCTTTTAAAGATCTAGCTCCAGGTTACGTTCTAAAAGATGAACGTTACGACAGAAAGCATCTTGAAGAACAGGCTGCAGGTCTTTTCCCCTTTATTGACGAGGTATGTGGAAGTATAGAATCAGAAGAAGGGTCTATTGATCAAGACTTACGCAATTGGATGCGTCGCTTTGTCTTACATGTGACTCAAGTGAATGAAGAATCGGGAAATCGCCCCTATTCTAGGGCGGAGCTGAGGGTTTTGATTGTCGAGCTTTGGCATGTGGATCACCTTCATGGGACAGGAGAGTTTGGACAAACTCCTCGCAACGATGGAACGTCTTATCCGCGCTCTCATCTCTTTGGATCGGTTTTGAATGCGATTTCTTTAACGGGGATCACAGACATTTCCTTGATCTTAGCCCTTCTTCATCACGACGATTATGAAGATCTGAGTGAACTTCATGGACCTAAAACAGCTCCGAAACCGGACAGGTCTAAGCTTTTAGCGCTTCACCTTTATGGTGCTCAGATCCTTCCTTCAGACTTACCCCCCGACTTCACCGGAACACCCGAAGAGTTTTTAAATAATCTTCAGGAACGTGTACACGGTTTGGTTGAAAGTGTGACCAATATGAAACGAATGGACATGGGGAAGAGTGACCAAGACATCTTAAATATAAGGGCTCTCTATGGAAAAGTTAAAGACTTGGGGCCTTTTGTTTTGTTGATTCGTGCGTGTGAACGTCTTCACAATCTAGGGACTTTGGAGGGAATGCGTAAGGCGAGGAAGGCTAAAAATGCTGCTTTGAAGGTTAAAGAGACCAATGAGATTTTGGCGCCTCTTGTTGAAATCCTTGGGTTCAGTCATTTGTACAGGGAGCTGATGCAGGCTTGTTTTGTGGATGTGGATCAAAATCCTCGTGTACTTGAGCGATTCCAGACTTTTAGGGATCAACACATCGAAAGACGTTGTGAAGAATCGGGAGCGGTTTTTCGTGCGCGTGTTCAATCTACAGTAGACGATCCTAGAGTGTCCTTTGTGGCCTTTGCTCCATGGAATCCTTTTGAGTCTGAGTACCTACGTCCTGAACATCTTACCGAGCCGGATTTTGACCCTTCGGCTCAAATTGATCCCTGGGACCCTTTGTTCACCCTGGAAGTCTTGACGCGCGAACCTCAGGCTGTGACTTCGGTGCGAGATGGCCTTCTTGCTTCTTTGACCCAGGGACATCTGCTGAGTGTGCATCCTTATAAGCAGGACACCTTACTGCTTTACAATCCTGAACTTGGGGGACGAGTGGCGATTCGGGTTCAATCGCAAAGGCAACTGAGGTTGGCTCAGCGAGGATGTCTTTCTCCTTCCGTACGCAACTTTAAACCTCTTGTTGCTGCTCCGAGTGCTTACACCCCTTTGGTTGAAGATAAGCTTCCTCCAGAAGTTGAAGACCGTTTAGAGCGTTTTATAGATCTGACTCGAGATTCCCCTCCTGAGGTGGTGAGAGAGGTGATGAAACGGGTCTTGCTGCATAGAAGGATGACTGTTTTGACGCCCAGAGGGGACGCGGTGGATCTCCCTCGGGGGGCTACAGCCTTGGACCTTGCAGGTACTTTGCATCCGAGGATACTTCAGGGTTTTCAGGCGGTTCGTATGCGTGAGGGTTACCATGGAAGCCCTACAGTTTTGGGCCCTGGCGATGTGCTCAGAGAAGGAAGTGTGTGTGAAGTTATTTTTGATGATGGCCAGCTTAATGTTGAGACGGGGTGGATGCATTGCACCGCTGAACCTTCAACTCGGCACTTCATTGAACACGCCCTCAAGAGATATCCTGTGGCTGTTCGAAAGGAAAAAGCTGGACGGCATTTGGATGAACTTGCCACCTTGCTCGCTTACGATTCTGAAGAAATTCGCCGTTTACTAAAAAGTCTTTTCCCAGAAGTGATTGATGTGGACAATCTTATTGCGAGAGGGGCCATCAATCCCTTGGAAATGCTGGCTGAACAGGTGGAAAGGAAAGATGGAATCAACTTTGAAATTGATCTGCCTAATCAAGGTGGGGTGATGGAAGCCTTGCTCAGGCGTTATGGGCGACCTTTTTTAAACCTCAGTTTTTTGGATGCACAAAAAGATTTTGAGCGAGACGGTCAAGCTCGTACTAAACTCCCACTGCGTTTTGGCTTTGAAAATGGAGTGAATTTGCCTTTATATGAGCTTCTAGCTTTGGCTTATCAAATTTCAAAAACACATCCAATTAAAATGAGTTCCACTCGCTTCAGCCGTTTTTCGGAAGAGAGGCTGGGTTCGGATTTGAAAGCGGTTTAGGCTTTCGGCGCCTCCACGCTGATAGGAGTTTCTGGCACTTCGTCTTGTTCCAAGGCCAGCTCTTGTTCGGGTTCGAAGCGTTGGCTGCGGGAAGTGAGAGGGTTGTAGGTCTCGTAGTAGAGTTCGATCAGCTCCTGAGTGCCGAGAGGCTGAACTTGGAGGCCGCAGCTTTCGAGGCCGGCACGGACGGTGTTCACGCGTTGAGTGATGCGTTTTTTGAGCTCTGCGAATTGGGCGTGACGTTGTTTGATCTTTGCTAAATTATCTCCGGGGAAGATGGATTCGATGAAGCTCTTGATGAAGCTGCGACGTTCCTCGCCAATCGGGTCTTGAGGGATGATCACGTAGAACTGCTTTTCCATGATGTCGGCGTACTCCACCAGGCGGCTGACGTATTCGATGTATTCAAAGGTTTGTTTTTGCAGGAGCGGATTTGTTTGTTTTACTCCGATTTTCTTCAATTTCTCGATGTACTGTTCTAGATCGAGTTTTTTGCTGCGAATCACAATTTGGATGGGGAACTCGAGGGAATTGAGGAAGTTTTGATACGAGTAAATCACGGCGTTTTGTTCTTGCTCGGACTTCAGGTTTAGGTTGATGCTGGAAGTTTTGAGCACCATGCGCAGCCCTCCATTTTTGAGGATGGCGGCATCGTCACGAATTTCGGAAATTTTTGAATAGAGCTGAGTGCTCAGACGCTTGTCTTTTTTATTTCCTTTCACCGAATCTTTAGTTGGAGTGCTTGTCATGAATGTGAGTACGAGTCGAGCAGTTTTGAGATTTCACCGATTTTTTCGAGGCGCTCGTGGTCGCGTTCCGCCTTCGTGGTTTCTACAGGGCCAGTTTGCACGGTTTTTTCTTTTTGAGCAAATAGGGTCAGTGCGTAGGTGTCTCCGGCTCCCATTACGAAGGTGCGTTTATTGGGCATGAGAAAATATTCCACGGTGAGCATGCACCATTTTCCAAACGTGATTCCATTGGGATGGAAGAAAATACTCATCAAAGTAAGAATGGCGCTGCTGAGTGGCAAGACAACCCACACTCCCAGGTAATAACGGCTTCCAAAATAGTTGTAGAGCACGTAAGTGATGCCTCCACCGATTCCGGCATAAATCAATTGGCGCAAGGTCAGTGGACCTACGATTTTGTCTTCTACCTGCACGTTTTGAGGAATTTTGTACTGCATTTCTATTTTTTTATGGCGCACTTCTCGTGCGTGTCAATCTGTTTATTATAGCAGAAAACGGGGCTTTTTTCAAGGAGCCTAATCTGCTACACTCCTGCCACATGAAAAACATCCGAAACTTTTGCATCATCGCTCACATTGACCATGGCAAATCCACCTTGGCGGATCGATTTTTGGAGGTGACGGGAACCCTGTCCCAGAGAGAAATGAAGCACGGGCAGATGCTCGACACGATGGAGCTTGAGCAAGAACGTGGAATCACGATCAAGTTGCAGCCGGTGCGCATGGAGTATTCATACAAAGGGGAAGCCTATCAGCTCAACCTGATCGACACTCCGGGTCATGTGGATTTCAGTTACGAGGTTTCCCGCTCTTTGGCGGCTTGTGAAGGCGCGGTTTTGGTGGTGGACGCCACGCAGGGGATTCAGGCTCAGACTTTGGCGAACTGTTACATGGCGCTGGAGCACAATTTAGAGATCATTGCGGTTCTTAATAAAATCGATTTGCCTGCGGCTGATGCCCCCGGACGTGCTCGGGAAATTGAAAATGCGCTGGGTATTCCGAAAGAAGACATTTTGTGCATTTCGGCCAAAGAAGGAACCAATGTGAAAGAACTGCTCGAGCGTGTGATCGATCGAGTTCCGGCCCCGAAAGACATTGGTGCTGAAGATGAGACGCGTGGACTGATTTTTGACTCGGTTTACGATCCTTACAAAGGCATCGTGGCTTATGTGCGTCTGATGCAAGGTTCTCTCAAACGGGGAGATCGAATCAAGATGCTCAACACCCGTGCCGAAACGGAAGTGATCGAAGTGGGTTGTTTCAGGCCCAAATATGAGACGACGACCCAACTCAATGCCGGGGAAGTGGGTTACGTGGTCACGGGTATGAAATCGGTGGTGGATGCGCGCGTCGGGGACACGATTTGGCGACCCAAGGCCTGGCATTTGCGAGATGAACTCCGTCCTGAGCCTTTGCCCGGTTACAAAAAAGTGACGCCCTTTGTGTTTGCCGGGGTCTTTGCGACCGACAACGATCAATTCCCTTTGCTGCGCGATGCCTTAGAAAAACTCAGTTTGAATGATTCGTCTTTGACCTTTGAGCCGGAACAATCTTCAGCCTTGGGCTCGGGTTTCCGTTGCGGATTCTTGGGGCTTTTGCACATGGATATTGTGCAAGAACGTTTGGAGCGCGAGTACCATTTGGATCTGATTGTGACGGCGCCGAGTGTGTCCTATCAAGTCATTAAGAACGATGGGACGATGCTCACGATTTCCAATCCTTCGGAATTGCCTCCGCCTGCGCACGTGGCCTCTATTTTAGAGCCGTGGATCAAGGTGGAATTGCTCACGCCCAAGGAATACATGGGAGCCCTCATGCAAATGCTGGCGGATCGCCGTGGTCTTTCTAAAAATGTGTCTTTTTTGGATGAAAATCGCGTGAATTTGCATTATGAAGTGCCGCTCGCCTCGATTGTGATCGACTTTTATGACGAGCTCAAAAGTTTGACCTCCGGTTATGCTTCCATGAGCTATGAATTTTTAGACTTTCGCGAAGGAGATCTGGTTCGCCTCGACATTTTGGTGCACCACGAGCCTTTGGATGCTTTGGCTATCATTATTCATCGGGAAGAGGCTTTTCATCATGGAATCAAGGTGTGCAAACGTCTGAAAGAGATCATCCCACGAGGGCAATTTGAAATTCCTATTCAGGCCGCAATTGGAGCCAAAATCATTGCCCGTGAAACCATTGCGGCGTACCGCAAAGATGTGACGGGCTATTTGTATGGCGGGGATGTCTCTCGTAAAAACAAGCTGCTCGACAAACAAAAGAAAGGCAAAAAGCGCATGAAGATGTTCGGCCGTGTCGAGGTGCCTCAAGAAGCTTTTCTTGCGGTGCTTCGGAAGGATGGCTAAACTGGGGTTACGCCATGAAACGACTTTCCATTTTTGTACTTTTTCTCGCCTTTTTATTGCCCGCTTGCGGCAGTCCTTTGAGTGATTTCACGGAACCTGGACCTAGTTTTGATACGCTCACGATTGCGTATGCGGAGCCTATTTCCAATTATTTCCCTTTTACCTACAACGCCACCAATCGCAAATATTTGAGCCAATTGTATGAACCCCTGGTTCGTTTTGATGGCACTTTTAATATGGACTCGGCCTTGGCGGTTTCTTGGGGACGTCTCGATGACACCACCTGGGATTTTCAATTGCGACAGGGGATCACCTTCCACACGGGAGCTACTTTTGACGCCGAGGATGTGGTTTACTCCATAGAGATGGCAAAAACAGAGGGCGGTTCTGAGCTGGGGGCCTTGCTCTCCACAATTTCAAATGTGGAAGTGACAGGCGATTACCGCATTGAAATCACCACCACGCGACCGGATCCTTTGCTGCTCAATAAACTGACCTACGTTTTTATCGTTCCCGATGCTTACGAAACTTTTGATCTGCCGGTGGGGACGGGGCCTTATCGCGTGAGTAGTTTTTCGGACGACACCTTGGGTTTGGAGCGTTTCGACTCGTATTGGGGGCCTGC
>CALRCE010000010.1:0-4043 GCA_943354505.1 Candidatus Peribacteria bacterium | reverse complement strand
AATCTGGCCTATGTCCCTGATGTGGAAGAACGCAACGCCGGTTTTTTAGATGGAACTTACCAAGTACTCGCCAATGTGCCGCCTCAGTATGTGCAAGACTACAAAGAGGCCGAGTACGAACTGGTGGACTTTCCCAGTTTAGAAGTGAGCTACCTGATGATGAGTCGTGAGGGCGTTTTTGCGGATTCTAATCTGAGGACAGCGGTGTGGTTTGCTCTTTCCACCGATTACGCGGAGTCTTTTGGGGGAGGCTTTTTGCAGAACACCAATCAATACGCCCCGACAGGGATTTTTGGTTACCAGGGGGATGCTCCCACGCGGGATCAAAATCTAGACTTGGCGCAGCGTTTTAGAGCTCTCATTCCCGGGGAAATTTCTGTGACTTTGGATGTGCCTCAAGGTTTAGCGGTTCTCGGAGAGGCCATTGCCAAGGATTTGGATGCCATTGATGTTCAAGTCACCGTGAATGAGATCAGCGCTTTGGACTTGGACGCTAAAATTCAAGCTTCTCAATCGGACTTCTACTTTTTTGGATGGAAGTACGATCTTGCCGACAGCGCGGATTTTTATGAAGCCGTGGTGCACTCCAAAACCGACAGTTACGGGCAGTTCAATGGTTTGGATTACGCCGATTACACTTTGGATTCCACCATTGAAGAAGCTTCCACCTCACTTTCGGTGGAGGATAGGCGCGCTTTGTTGAACCAGATCTCAGATCGACTTTTGGACGACAAAAGCATTCTTCCGCTCTTTGAATCTAAAACGCTTTATGGATTTCAGCCGGGGCTTTACTGGAGCTTGCGTCTGGACGGTCAGCTTTGGGCTTCTGAAATTGTCGAAAGTGTGGTAAAATGAGGAGATGATTTAAAGGAGTAAAGAATGCTTCATTCCCTCAAAGCGAAATTCACCCTGGCCTTCGGAACCTTGATTCTGATTCTGTTCACGGTTTTAGGCTTGTTTTTGGTGGACGCAAAAACGCAGGAGCTTTCTTTAGACATTGCCGACGGTTCTCAAAGTTTTGCAGAACTCACTTCTGCCAAGTTTGTGGAAGCTTACGAACAGTACCTCAAACCTGGAAATTATTTGGCTTTCAGTCGTGAAGCGTCTGCCTTACTGAGGCAGAATTCTGCGATTTCGGATTTAAAAATTTCAACCTATGGGGGAGTGGTCTTGTATCTCGCTTCCGAAGAACAAACCTCTCGTTACTTGGGCAGTTTGAGAACAGTCTCGGATCCCACAGAAGTGGAGCGAATTCAAGCCAGCAAAATGTCGCTCTTGCTTGAGGACGGTCGTGTGATTTATGTGAAAGTGGACGAGGCTAAGAATGTCTTCTACGTGAATTTCAATGAAAATGCCGTGGCAGCGCCCACCGCTGCAGATCGGATTGTGGACATTGTGGTGCCTTACGCCAATGAATATGCCCTTCGATATTCGGTGAGTTATGCGCTCATGGATGAACGTTTGGCAGCCGCTAAAGTCCAGATTGGAGTGATCGCTTTGGTGGGCATGATCCTCACCTTGCTCTTGTCTTACATGCTCTCGGTGAGCGTGACCAATCCGCTCAAGGCGCTTAAAGAAGGAGCCATCAAGTTGGCTACGGGGGACTTCACCACTCGAGTGATTGTGAAAACCAAAGATGAAGTGGGAGTTCTGGCCAGCACCTTCAACCAAATGGCTCAGGATTTGTCCGCTGCGCTTGAAATTCGTTTGTACAAAGAACGTGTGACCAAAGAATTGGAGCTCGCCGCAAAAATTCAGTTGGATCTTCTCCCCAAATCTCGGGTTGAGATGCCCACTCTGGATTTGGCTGGGGGCTTGGATCCCGCTACCGAAATTGGAGGGGACGCTTTTGATTTTATTCCCACGGCTTCGGGTGACACCATCGTTTATCTGGGAGACGTGAGTGGACACGGAGTGCCGGCCGGAATCCTTTCTTCCATTGCGAATGGACTGATTTACTCCTTGAAAAATGAAACAGATCTTAAAAATTTGGCGGTGCGACTCAACGAAGTGATTCAAAAGAAATCTTCAGAGAACATGTTCATGTCGATGGGGCTTACGCGTTGGAATCCAGAAACGAAGACGCTCAGCTATTTGAATGCAGGGCATTTACCACTCTTGCACTACTCTGCCAAAGAGAAAAAAGTTGTGGAAATTAAACTCCCGGGCATTGCGTTTGGCATGGTGGACGACCTCAGCAACTTGGTTTCGGTGCAAGAAATTCTTTTAGAAGAAGGTGATTTGGTCGTTTTGTATTCGGATGGCTTCCCAGAAGCTCAGGACATGCGTCACGAACAATATGGAATGCAACGCTTGCGTCGCATCGTTCAACAGGCTGGGGACGACTTGCTCACCGCCGAAGGCATCAAAAATGCCGTCTTTTCGGACGTGCTCCAGTTCATCGACAAACAAGAACACCTCGACGACATCACGATTGTGGTGATGAAACGGAAATAAAATATGGATTTCGAAAGAAAAGAATTCGGAGAGTTTATGATTGATCGTGGCAGCCCAAAACTGGCTTACGATGAAGCGGACTTTGAGGCACTGCTTAAAGTTTTCGTAGATGCTACTTTTACAGAGGAATACCGTGCGGAATATATGCCTAAAAAGCGAGCCTTTCTGAAGGAGCAACTGACTCAGCCTGAGACGGTGGTGGTTTTTCAAGGTGACAAACTGGTTGGCTTTGGTGGGCTTCGTGTTGTACCGGTGGAGTCGAATCCCAATGACGTTTATATTGAGCTCAAATCCCTGGTGGTTTCAGAGGCGTGTCGTGGTAAGGACCTTGCGAAGGTCATTTCAGAGGAACGTGAAAAAACTGCCTTAACGAAAGCTCGTGCCGAAGGTAAGGGTTGTATTCTTTTCTTTGTGACTGAAAATCAAGCTGTTATGGAAAGTGCTTCGAAAAGAGGTTATGCCTATGTTCCTGCACGAGAGTGGTTTAAAGAAACTCGCCCCAATGAGCCTGCAGGCCCACGAGATGCAGAGGCAGACGAAATGGAAAATGTTTATGGGATGAAGGTCTTTAGAAATGATTCATACAGTTCTAAAAATGCTCGAGAAGTTGGGGTGGAGCAAAAAGGCGTCACAACAGCAGTCGATTCAGCTTTGGAGTGGTAATCTTTTTGTCAGCAAAATGTCAGGAAAGTTTGCACGTGCAAACTTTTTAGACTGAATTTTGCCTCAAGGAAGCCATTTCCGTCTGCGTGTTGTTGACAAAATATTATTTTAGGCTAAAGTGTCCTGGCTTTAATAATGATTTTTATGGCTTCTAAAGAATTGATGACAGTTGGACATTTCAAAGATGAACTTTATCAAGGTGTAAAAGGCTCTTTCCCAAAAGGGGCTGAAATGCCGTTTGGAGTCCAAGGTCGTTTAGGTGAAAAAATGCGTGATTTTTTAGATTTACATCCTGATGTCCGCATCTGTTCCAGTATGTTGAGTAGCCATATTGCTGAAGTTCTGGGCCAAGATGCACCAGACGCTAAATCTCAAGCTCTTCAAAGTCATGTCTTCGGGCCTAGTCGCTTTGCTCCTGTTGATGCTCGTAATGGGCAAAGGTGGAGGGGTGCCATCAATATCTAGGAGCTGACGCCCGGAACAGGATATTTGAGGCAGAGCTCCATGACCTTGGCTTTGATGTCAGCGAGATGAGCGTCGTCGGTGCTGTGTTTGAGAGCTTCCAGCATCCATTCTCCGATTTGTTTCATCTCAGCCTCCTTGAATCCACGAGTGGTGGCCGCAGGAGTTCCGAGGCGGATTCCACTGGGTTTTAGGGGTGGATTTGGATCATCGGGGATGACTTGTTTGTTGGTGGTGATGCCGGCTTTGTCGAGAGCGATTTCTGCTTCAGTGCCGCCAATTCCAAAGCTTGCTGTGGTGTCCACGACCATCATGTGGTTGTCGGTGCCGTCGGTGATCAGTTTTGCTCCTCCTGCCATCAATGTTTCTGCCAGCGTTTTTGAGTTCTTTAAAATCTGAGCTGCGTATTCTTTGAATTCCGGGTTTAAAGCTTTTTCTAAGGTCACGGCAATGGCAGCGAT
>CALRCE010000009.1:25838-40250 GCA_943354505.1 Candidatus Peribacteria bacterium | reverse complement strand
CACGCGGGTGGAGGTTCAAGTCCTCTCGAGTGCACCAGAACATTTACTCGTAGGGGGGAAAAGGGTATGTTGGGCGGTGGACGCCACTTTAAATCTTGGGGGTTTATCGCCAATATGCTCGATACTAAACAGAAAACTTGTTTTGCCTTCGTATTGGTTTTTGTTATTTTTGCTGGACTGTTCAGATTTTGGCTTGCTCCATTTTTTTTGAAGCTGCCCGCAAATTTCACTTATGAAGGGCAGCTTACCTCCGTGGATAATTTTTATGATGAATCTCTGCAAAAATTCGCCGGCGAGCAATACTCAAAATCGAACTTTAGCTACAGAGTCACTGACAGTGTTTCAGGGATTTATTCTGTTGAGAATACCTTTTCGGTGAGCACCTTGGACGATCAACCCATCTTCTCTACCGTAAGGAATTATGGCATCGACTCCATCACTTGGGCACAAGTTCCAGGTTTTGGAGATCATGACCGCGAGGGATACTTATTTGCTCCAAGTGGTCTTGACCCTAATGAAAGCTTTACGTATTGGCATGTGAATTATGATGCTCCTGCAAAAATGACCTTTCTGGAGAGTACGACGCTCTTTGGCTTGCCTGTCAATCATTACGAAAGTTACTACGAAGACATTTGGGTGGACCAAACGGACAGCCTAGATGGTCTGCCAGGCGTCCCCGAGGAACGTGGCATTGTGGTTGAACCCCATCTTGAACTTTGGATCGAACCCGCAAGTGGTTATTTAGTCAAATATCACGACGATACTTATGCCTATTACTACGACATCAACACGCAAGAAAAACTCGACCCATGGAATCATTTTTCAAATACTTTTTCGGATGATAGTGTTCAGCAGCATGTGAAGGAGGCCGAGGTTTGGAGAATGAAGCATTATTTCTACTATTATGTGCTTCCACTTTGCCTGCTGGGGCTGGCCCTCGTGAGCCTCTTGATTTCGTTCCATCACAAAAAAAACTTAAAGAAGGGTGGAACGGGCTTGAGCTGGATCATCATGGGTACTTTTGTGGTTTTGCCTGTGAGCACCTATCTAGTGAGTACCTTTTTGTTGAGAAACGTGCTTTATTCGGAGGTGAACCGATCTTTCGATGATCGCGTGCAATTGCTAGAAGATTCTATCTTAAAAAGAACGGAAATCTACTCCAACACTTTGACTGGAGCCGCTGGGCTCTTTACCTCTTCTGAGGAAGTGACCCGCGAGGAATGGAAAGCGTATGCCGATCGAATTGACCTTCAAGGCAATTATCCAGGAGTTCTGGGCCTTGGTTATGTGCTTCTTGTGAATCCAGAAGAAAAAGCCGCTCATGTACAAAAAATCCGTGAGGAGGGATTCCCCAACTACACCATTTTCCCAGAGGGAGACAGAGCTGTGTACAGCACCGTTCTGTATTTAGAACCTTTCGTTGGAGGTAATGTTTTAGTCATGGGCTACGACATGCTCTCTGAGCCCATTCGACAATTGGCGATGGATCAGGCTCGCGACAATGGTGTGGTCAGCATTTCTGGTCTTGTACACCTGATCCAGGACCTCGGCGACCCTGATAAACGTGGCTTTTTGATGTACGTCCCCATTTATGCGAAAGGTCTGCCCCTTGAAACTGTGGACGAGCGTCGAGTGGCTCTCACTGGTTATGCTTACAGCCCTTTTCGGGCTGAGGATTTTATAAATGGCCTCTTCAGTTCTTCTGACTTGGGCGTGAATTTTGCTCTTTACGATGGAGTTAGCCCAGACAGCAGCAACTTGATCTTTGAAAGGCTGGAGGATGACATTCCTTATGGTGAACTTTCTTACAATAAAATCACAACCTTTTACCTATTGGGCAGACCTTGGACTTTAAAAGTTGGAGGGCTCAGTGAGTTCAAATTGAGTAGCGAGCAAAGTTATTTACTTTATAGTGAAGTGATCTTTGGATCACTCGTCACACTCTTCTTCATTTTCCTCTTTTTTGCGCTCTACCTTTCACGTCAAAACATGATCGATTTTATCGCCAGGAAGAAAGGCTTTGGCTCCTAGAAGCTTTCTTGATGTCTTGTGGTCTAAGGGTAGCGAGTTGGTAGGCTGAGTAGAACAGATAGAGCAAGAATAGTGATCCAAGGCCTCCTCCTGTGAGAATGACACTTTGCGCCAACAAAGATCGCCTAAGATTGATTTTGGTTTCTTCTCCGTCAGGGCTGATGACCTGCAACTGAACCGTCGAGCTGACAGAGGCTAGGGCGGAGATTCCATCGATTTCTTTCCAATCGCCAAGACCAAAATCGCCTTCTTTAACTCTAAAAAAATATTCCCCCAAATCTCCACGATAAGAGTCCACCACTAGAGTTTCTGCTTGAGTCACAGGATCCTTCACAAAAGCGGTGTTCACGCCCTTGAGTAAATCTGCTGACACTTCGTCTTGGAAGTAGTTGGAATAGGAAATTTTATAATTGAAACTAGCGTCCGCAGCAACTAGCGCGGTGGGATGGTTGAGGTAGAAATTTTGAGTTGTGAAGCTCACCTCATCCTGAGACTCTGCCACCCCTAAAAATTCTACCGTGAACAAAAGTAAATCGCTGCCCCCCATGTTCAAACCACTCACACCGCCAGGGACAATGGCCGAAAAATCCATGGTCCCAAACTCTTTTAAGGTGGGTTTAGTCACCCAATACAGAAGGCTGGGACCTTCTATTTTAATGTCTCTTATAGCCCAACTGTTTGGGTAGTTCAAAGTGCCCCCAAAAGCATTCACATCTTCCCCTTGAGTGCTCATATAAACCTTGAGGGAAAAATTTTCGCTATTTATGGCTAAAACGTTTGAAGCTGACGAGGCCAGCAGCCCTAGCATCATTACTAAAATGAAGAGCTCTTTCTTCATAATGTCCATTGATAGTTGAGCAAACTGAAATCCACTAAGTCTACTTTTCCATCTTGGTTCAAGTCATAGAGCAAGGATGTGTTCCCCTTCAAAAAAGCTGCTCGCATGAAGGCAAAATCGATGAAGTTCACTTGAATATCTTGAGTGAAGTCTGCCCCTGTTCCCAGAATAAATCGCCTTTCGGTCCCAAGGGTTTGTACTTGAATGATGCCGCTGTAACCACATTCTGTGGACTCTACCGCACAGGAAACATAAATTTGGTCATAGAGGAATTGCTGACTCAAGTCAAAATCCAAACTAAAACTCCCATTCTCATCCACATCGATGGTTTTAATGGTTTCTAAAGTCTGATCTTCGCCTTTGACTCCATAAACTTGCAATTGAGATCCTGGGATGGCTAGCCCTTCAATCTCTCCCGTTTCGTCGATGTACACGATCGGTGGCAATAAAACATAAGAGATGAAGAGTGGTGACTCGTTTTGAACCGTATAGCTGTAAGTCACCAAACTCGTCTTATTTCCCAGGTAATCCTCGGCTAGAAAACTGAAATTGTTTTCGCCCATTGGGACGTGGCTGGAACTCCCTTCGAAATAACCCTCTTCATCTGCAACTAGAGTGCTGGTTTGCCCGTTCAAAGTGAAGGTGACTTGAGCATTTGGAAAGGCGTAACCCCCAAAACGAACCGTGGTCTCAGGTGCAGCAGGAGTGGTCTTTGTTGTGACTTCAGTCCCTGTTTGACTCGTGCTGCTTTCTGAGTTTGTTTCTCCTGTCGAACTTTGTTCTGTGCTGGTGGAACCATCCTCTGCCGTCTCATCAGAATCAGTGGCCACCATGCCCCCTCCTTGGCTGCCTTGAGTGGAGTTTGGAGGTCTTCCTCCGCCCGCCCCGCCTCCAGAGCTGGAAGTACCTTCATCTGAATTGCTGTCAGGAACGACGGCAGTGATGTAGACATCGTTTGAACTCTGCAATACGCTCGCCAGAAAATAGGCAGGTGGTAGTGCCAAGAGCAAGGCCATTGAGAGCGTCCCAAAAACGATTTTCTTATTCAATTTCTTAAGTTGCATGATGAAGTTATAGATCCATTCTATCGCACATTTAAAGGATAGTAAATTTCAGGAATTTCCCTTAGAATTGGTGGGTCTAACCCTCGCTCATGTCTGACACTCTCAACAAATGGAAGAAGCTCGCCCTTTCGCTGGCGATCCTCATTGTGATCAACGTGTTTTTTAACGTGGGTCTGGACACGTTCTATCCTGCACCACGCTACGAGAATTATTGTTCCACTGAAAAAATGAACGGGCTTTATGACACGGCTGAAACGTGTGAGGCGGCGGATGGAATTTGGAACCAGGGTCCGGTGAAAGAGGTCGTTGGGTATTGCGACTTGTACACAAAGTGCAGCAACGAGTACAACACGGCCATGCAGCCTTACAACCGCAACGCTTTTGTGGTGTTGACGATTCTTGGTGTGGCAACTTTGCTGGGTGGGCTCTTGGTGACCACGCTCCCGATGGCCGTGGCCAATGGTTTGCTCTACGGAGGAGTGCTTTCAATCTTGATTGGAACGATGCGCTACTGGGCTCTAATGGACGACTACTTGCGCTTCATCGTGAGTGGCGTGGCGCTATTCTTGCTGATCTTGGTTGGAGTCAAGCGTCTCAAGGACTGAGGCCATTCCATTTTCCTCCCACTCTTTTCGCTTTTGTTCGATGACCGCGGGCAAGAGGTAGCTGTAGGCCAGAAAGGCCAGCATGAGAAACCATAGACATTTGCGGAGGAATTTCATTTGCGTCCGAGCAGTTGATAAACTTTCTTGAGCATCACGACTTCGTCTTCTGGCACTTCATGGTCGTAACCGAGCAGATGGAAGAGCCCGTGGGAAAAAAGGAAACGAAGTTCTTCTTCAAAGGTGTTCCCGACTTCTTTGGCTTGCTCTTGGGTGCGCTCCACGGAGATGACGAGTTGGCCGAGGTTCGTGTTGTCTTCGAGTCCAAAGGACAGTACGTCGGTGGGGCGGTCTTTGCCACGGTAGACACGGTTGAGTTCGTGGATTTCGGCGTTGTTCGTGAGCAGGAGCTCCACTTCGGTTTGAGAGACTTTGGGTTCGACTTTTGGCAAAACTTTGAGCAAGTCCGTGAATAATTTTTTGGGGATTTTTTTGTCCGTTTTGTTGAGAAGAATGAGTTTCATGATTGAGATTCTTGAGTTTGGAAGGTGTCTTTTAGGCTTGTCCACTCGGCCGTGTCCATTTTCCAGTAGGGGTAGACGGCGAGTCCGGTCACAGCCTCGGTTTGAGTTCTGAGGTTTTCGACTCCGCGTTCGTAGCCCAGCAGCGCCGAGTTTAGGTTCTCGGCTTTGGGATCGAAATGGGCTCCTTCATCATAACATGGAATGCCGATGAAGAGTTCCACGTCGGAGCCGACGCGATTGGACAAGGCCACGGTCTGCTGCTCCACCCACCAACTGTAGAGGTCGGGATCTTTGAAGCCGGTGTCGTAGGTCATGACCACGAGCTGATCAATGAAGGGGAGGACGCTTTGGACTTGCTCGGTGGACCAGTAGCTTTCGATGGCCACGTCAAAATAGTTTGCGACCCACTGGGTGAGTTGGTCGGGCTGCCACTCGTCCATCGCCACAGAGAGAGGTGTGGTGGGGAGAGCTGTTTTAAGCTCTTGAAGCAAGGTGAGAAAAGCCGTGTCGTCTTCGCGGACCGGTTCGATGTCGAGGTGGATGCCCTCGAAACCCTGGTCGATGAGCCACGTGGCGCTGTCCACTATTTTGGCGCGAACGGTGGGGCTGTCTAAGTCGATTGTGCTGCGAATTTGGCCGAGCCAGGCGTAGTCGGTGGAAGGAAGGGTTGTGAAAGTGCTCGCTTGAAAGTGGAGATCGCTGGCGAGGCTGCCGTCGGGCTGAATGGGGCCCACGTGAAAATAGAGGTCGGTGACGGGAAGGTCTTGGAATTGCGCGAGGAGCGTGGATGGATTTTGGGCTCCGGTGCTGAAATCGTGAGGGAGCCAGAATGCGAGGCGCGTCGTGTGTTCTTTTTCGAGGTGGATCCCAAACCAAAACCAAATCACTGCTGAGAAAAAACCCGTGAAAAACACCACGAAAAAGAGGATCAAAGATCGGAGGGTTTTTTGCGTAGCCTTAAACATATGTGCAGTATAAACGAGCGACGTTAGGTCATCAATTTTTTATCCTTGCAAGTGTTTATTGTGCTGATTTTGTTGCTTTAATGTAGTCAAAGTAGACAGCCAATGTTAGATTGGTTTTAGACAAATTTACGCCACGCCTATGACACTCCTTTCCCCTAAGTTTACTCTGTCCCGCCAAGACGCAGCGGACCTGCTTGCAGTGTCCACTCGAACCTTGGACCGTTACATCCGCTCCAAGAAGCTTGCCGCCCGCAAAAAGGGTGGCGCGATTTTGCTTTCTGAAGAGGAAGTGAACAACCTCAAAGTCAGTCAATTCCAAAACATGCATGGGGCTTCCCCCGAAGTGGAAGGACGCGCTCACCGTCATATCGACAGCGTGGCAGCACGACAAAATTCAACCATTTTTGATGCTGAGACCGGAGCGATTGAAGAGAACCCTGTGGCCACCGTGGCTCCCGCTGCTAAGGCCGTAGCAACAAAGGGAGTTCGTGAACAAGTGTTCGAGGAACTCTACGACCTTTCTCGACGCGAGGTTCGTGAATACCACAACAAATTGGAGGCTGCGAACTATCGCCTTGGACAAATGGAGATGCAACTCAAGCACTCCGTGCCTTTGCTCGACTACCATGCCAAGGAAGAGGTTTTGAAACAACAAGACGAAATCATCCAAGGCAAAGTGAAACGCCAAGAAGAAACTTTGAACGTGATGGAACACGAACTCAAATCGGAACGTTTGAACAAAAACATATACATTGGTTTGCTGTTTGGACTTTTGGCGCTGCAACCTTTGCTTTGGCTTTTGCTTCAGAGCTAGTGCTTCGCTGAGGGTTCAATCGACACAAAAAGGGGTGACGGAGTGGTCGCTCCTTTTTTTAGTTGATCCGCTTTTGCAGCATGCCGATGAAGATACCGAGCATGAGGAAGCCGAAGAGGGCTTCGCCGGCGGTGAGCATTTTACCGATGAGCGTGAGAGGGTAGATGTCTCCGAGGCCTGCGGTGGTCATGATGATGGTCGAAAAGTAGAAGTAGTCGAACCAGTGGGCGTCGTGAGGAATCATGCGGAGATCGGAAGCCACGGTTTTGTCGATGAACATGTACGCAAAGGATGCGACAAAGGCTAAGAACACGGTGGTGAGCGCCCAACGGACCAAACTGGTTCCGTAGGCGGAGCTGAGTTCTAAAAACTTGTACTCGAGAAATTGCCCGATGTTTCTGTTCAGCCAAAATGCGTTCTTGCGGAACATCATCTTGCGTTCATAAGCAGCGATGCGGCGGAGTTTAAAGGAATGTCGTTCGTACAAAAACTCCAAGGAATTGTAGCAACGTTCCATCAACTTGTAATAGTCTTGGACTTCGGCCTTGGTGAATTTTTTGGCGTGGGAGAGGTACTCTTTTTCTTGCTTTTTAAAGCACTCGTCCATCTCTTCGTAGAAGTTCATGGATTCTTCGGTTTCGTGCACCAATTGGGCCTTCAAATAGCTTACAAGCAGATAATAATAGCTGAGGCCGCGCTCGGTGTAGTCGGTGGCTTTGAGGGTGCGGAGTTGTTCCTCGAAAACAGGTTTCACTTCAGCGTAACGATTGAAGTCGCCGCGCTCTTCGATTTTTTGGATGGCTTCTTGAAAGTCCATAAAGATGAATTTATCCTGTTATTATACAGGAATTTGACTATAATCTCAATCGTTCCCTTAATTTTTCTACCTATGGCAAAAAAACTTCCTTTTGAACTTCAGGTTGGCGAAACGGTGCTGCGCAATGAGTTTGGCGTGTGGATTCAGGGTGGCCTCAAAAACCGCATTGGACAGACTTACCTCACCAATCAGCGCTTGTTGTTCGTGACTCAAAACCCCTTCCTGGCTTCTTTGTTCGGACTTTTGGGTGTTTTGCTCGATGCCCTCACTCGAAGATGGCTTGGAAAATTGATTTTAGACCTTCCTCTCAGGAATGTTTCTACATTTGAACACACGGTGCACGCCTTCAATAAGAAAGTGATCCTCTTCCACACTTCTCAGGGCGAGATCAAGCTCGGGGTGAGCACGGCCTACGAGGAATGGGAACCGGTGCTCAAAGAGGCGATGAAGAGGAAGTAGGTCACTCCCACTCAATCGTAGCGGGAGGTTTGTTGGTGATGTCGTAGAAAACAGCCGACAGGCTGCTATCTTCGAGGAGGCGCAGGGTGAGATCGTGGAGTTTGAGCATGGGGAGCTGCGCGAAATGAGCGGTCATGGCTTCTTCGGATACTATCGGACGAAGGACGAGGGACTCTTTGGTGGAAGTCTGCCCGGGCAAAGTTTTCTCGTTCACAGCGACAGGTAAAAGCACGGTGGGCATTTGCCACACGCTGCGGTCTTCGGCGATTTCTTTGAGCCAGAGCATGGCGAGTTTGTCGGCGATTTGGAGGCGCTCAGTGCGATCTTGAGTGAGCGTGCCAGGAGTGAGGCTGAGGCTTTCCACTTGAGCGGGTGCAAAGGAATAGAGCACACGGTTGAGGTCGTGGAAACGGTTGGTGAGAGCGGGCGCGAGCTGCTCGAGTTCATCCCAAGTGGCATTGCCGCTGAGGACGACGGGGTGGCGGTAGGTGCGGAAGTCGCCCTGCACGCCCACGGATTTGATGGGCAAGGTTTTCGCGGTGAGCGTGTTCACGAGTTTCCCTTCCGCTTGTTTTTGTCCGAGGAATTCATTGATTTCTTGTTCGAGCGCTTCGTGGTTCGGTGCGAAGTCCGCTTCGGTGGCGCAGAGGATGCGCACGGCGAGTCCTGGGCCGGGGAAGGGATGACGCCAGACAAGCGAGACCGGTAGACCAAGTTTTTCGCCGACTTCGCGGACTTCGTCTTTGTACAAATCTTTGAGAGGTTCGATCACGCGGCCTTCTTTGATGAGGGCTTCAATTTCGGGGACGCGGTTGTGATGGGTTTTGATTTTTGCGGAGTTTTTGGTGCCGCCGGATTCGATAGTGTCGGGGTAGATGGTGCCTTGGCCGAGCATCCAGTGCTGCGGGTCGAGGGCGAGTTCTTTGCTGACGCGGGCTTGGACTTCGAGGAAGACGCGTCCGATGATTTCACGTTTTTTTTCAGGTTCGGCGGCACCGGCGAGGGCGGAGAAAAATTCTTTACTGGCGTCGACGACGTGCAAGTTGGTGATGCCTTCGAGACGCAGGGCGCTTTCGACTTGTTCGCGTTCGCCGGCGCGCATGAAGCCGGTGTCCACAAAGAGGCCGTAGACACGTTCGGTGCCGAGGGCTTTGACGAGGAGCACGTAAGCGACCGTGCTGTCCACTCCGCCACTGATGAGCATGAAGACGTTGCGATCACCGACTTGCGTGCGAATTTGTTCGAGGGATTGATCCACGAAGCTGCCGAGGTTCCAGTCGCGAGGTGCGCCGGTGAGATTGATGAAGTTGGAAAGGATTTCGTTCCCTTTGACCGTATGCACGACTTCGCCGTGGAATTGCACGCCGAAGAAGTTGCGTTTGAGGTCTCCCACTGCCGAGTAGCCGTCGTCTGCGCTGGTGGCGAGGACTTCGAAACCGTCGGGTAGAGCGGTGACGCGATCGCCGTGGCTCATCCAGACTTGGGTTTGTTCTTGGGCTGCGAAATTGGCGAAAATGGCTTCGTTTTTTTGAATGGTGATGGTCGCTTTTCCGAATTCGGCACCCACGCCTTTGCCGGGTTCCACTTTTCCGCCGAGGAGGTGGGTGAGGAGTTGGTGGCCGTAACAAACGCCAAGGATGGGTTTTTCGAGGGTAAAAATAGCAGGATCTACGGTGGGGGCGCCTTCTTCATAGACCGAGGCGGGTCCACCGGAAAGGATGATACCGGCGTAGTCTTTGAGTTGATCAGCGGTGGCATCGGCAGGGTGGAGGATTTCGCTGTACACTCCGAGGCGACGAATGCGTGTTGCCAGAAGATGCGTGTATTGGCTGCCGAAATCGAGGATCGCGATTTTGTTCATTGATTGGAGTGTATCGGTTTGGAAGGCACTTGAAAAGAGTTTGAAGTCTGCACGTGCAGACTTTTTGCTTTGATTTTTGGCTTAGGAAAGCCGTTTCAGTTTAGTGATGCTGCGCTTTTGAGTTAGCCTTGTTGAGCGGAAAAAATGAAAAAGCTGCAATTGTTACAATGTAACAATTAGAACTTTAACGAAAAATCACCCCGGAGGAAGGTCGGCGGTGGGTTCCTCTTCCTCGGGTTCGACAGGCAAATCGCGTTGCACGACGGTCACACTGCGGGGGTTGGGGGTTTGCACGTTGCCGTGGGTGTCGCTGAGGTTTTCGAGGACCACCTCGTAGAATTCTTCGTCTTGGGTGGTCATGCCGGTGGTCGTGAGCAGCACCACGTTGCCTTGGACGGTGGCACCCAGCACCGTGACTTCGTCCGTGGTCTCGCTGGCTTCGTTGAGATCGGTGACGCGGTAATTGCTGGGGTCCGCGGCGTACAAAGAGTCCAGATTTTCGTTGAAGAGGAGAGTGATTTGGTTGAGGGCCGTCAGTTCGTTGGACACAATGCGAGGCGGGTTCGCGTCTTCGAGGACGGCGAAATTGAGGTTGAGGTCGGTGAGGAGATTCACGTCGAGGAAGGCGACGCTTTCACGCACGTCAAAGTTGGGGGCGTCGAGGCTCATGCCGGCAGGCACTTTGACGAGCACACGGTAATGATCCTGATCGGTGCCGGGCTGTTTGTGCAAGTGGAGATAGTACATGCCGTCGTTCCACACGTATTCGGGCAGTTCGTAACTGTAGGTGTAGGTCACCGATTCGCCGGGTTGCAGGGTGACGAGTTCGCCCAAGACCGTGCTGTCGCTGCGTTCTTCGGTGATGTCGGAGCCCTCGAGGATTTTAGCTCCGAGGGGAATGAGGGTGCGCAAGTAACCGGTGTAGGTTCCGCTGAGGGGCGGGTTGTTTCCGCCTTCGTGGGAGAGGGTGATTTGTACTGTGGCTTTGACGATGGGATTGCCCAGCACGTCCTTTTGATCGGTGACTTCGAGTTCGTATTGAACGTCGCGAGTGAGGTAACGGTCGCTCTTCATGCCCCCGTAGTTGCCTTCGTTGACGACGAGAAAGTCGCCCATGTCGGATTGAGGAAGGGCTCCATCCCAGTTGCGGAGACGGAAGGAGCTGGCGAGGCCCGAGCGGCTGAAGGCCGCGAGGGCGTGCTTTTCCCGAAAGGCTTCGGCGAGCAGATCGCGGAAAGCCAAAGTGCGCCACGGAAGAATGAGGGTTTTGGTGAGCAGGGTTTGAACGAGAGGTCCGGCGATGTCTTTGCGGGTATCGAGAGCTTCTTCGTCGTGATGATCGATGTCTGAGACCAAAGAGGAGAGCGTTTCAAAAAGATTTTGCTGGGTGAAGGTGGTGCCTTCGACGGTTACGGAGTCGTAGAGTCCCACCCACTGTTCCAAAAAGTGAAAGTCCACGGCAAGGACTCCATCCACTTGAGCCTCGGGATGGGTGAGCTGGTAAAAGGTGATGAGTTCGTCTTTGCTCACGCGAAAGTCGGGATCGAAGTTGGCGTCGCGGAAGGTTTCGCCGGCGTAGTCGCCGTTGTCTAGTAGCGTGGACATCACCAGGGGAGGTTCCACGTAGTCGTGCTCGTCGATTTCGGCGTACACATCGTGAAAAGTGATGCCGGTGTAGACACCGTGGCTGAAGGTGAGTTCGGCGTAGTTGGAAATGAAACCGCCGGTGGGACGCAGTTCGTAGTTGTTCTGAAAAAGCACGAGGTAGGTGCGCGTGCCGAAAGGGAAGCCCGTGAGAGAGGGCGAGCGCCAGAGCAGAAAGCGGAATTCTCCGAGGAAGAACCAAACGACAAAGAGGCACGCGGCAAAAAGAGCGGCGAGTACAAAGAGGATTTTTTTATGGAGCGGCCACTTGGCCCCTGGCGTTCGAGCGGAGCGGGTGGAGCTGGTCTTTCTTTTGGCACGATCAAAAAGGTCTTTGGCGTGAACCCGAGGCTTCACCATCGACTCTTCCTCTTCGTTTAAAGGATCGGGCTGGCTGGGCCGTTTGCTGGGCTGATAACCGCTGATGCCGTAGTTGCGATCCATGAAGAAGTCTTTGAATTGGCTTCAATATAAGCGGCGTGGGGGTTCTTGTGAAGCTGAGAACCTTGGACGCTTGATTTTTGTTTTCAGTTGGTGGAGAATACGTATGCCTAATCAGCACACATTGAAAATCATCGATTGGTCCGAAGAAAAAGATGTATGGCTTAAGCAGAACCGTGGAATTGGGTTCGACGAGATTCTCTTTTATCTCTCAGAAGATGGACATCTCATAGACGACATCTGCAATCCAAAACGTCCTCATCAAAAGGTTTACGTGCTCGACATTGATTCCTACATTTATTTGGTGCCCTACGTCGAAGATAAAGATAAAATTTTCTTAAAAACTATATTTCCCAGTCGAAAAATGACTAAACACTACTTAAAAAATTCTTTATGAAATACTTTGACAAGGAAGAAAAAGCTCTCATTGAATCCATAGAAAAAGGTAGATGGACTTCAAATAAATCTAGGATTAGCAAAATACAAAAATTGGCGGCAGAGAATATGACAAAATCGGAGCGGATCAACATCCGTCTTACGATGAAAGACCTTAAAGATGTTAAGAAAAAAGCTGCAATGGAAGGCATCCCTTATCAAACCTTCATCTCTAGTTTGATTCATAAAGCTGCGAACGGCCGTATTTAAGCCTCTACATCATAGCCCACGCGAATTCGTCCACCTTCTGATTTGATTTTGCGGATGGTGATGTGGCCGATTTTTTTGCTGTCGCGAACGGGAGTTCCGCCGCAGGCCATGCCGTAGTCGGCGTACATTACGACGCGGCCTTTCTTTTTGTCGGAGAGGTATTCGGGCACTTGGTCGCAGACCTTTTCCATTTCTTTTTTGGTCAGGAGTTTGACCTCCACGGGAGGCACTTTTTTAAGTAGTTCGTTGGCCTTTTTTTCAAAGGCGGCTTTGAGCTGTTCTTTGTCGTGGCCTTCGAGACTTCCTTCGTATTCGTCGTAAGGGCCTTCAGGGAAATGGTAGCCTTTGCCTTGAACCCAACCGAGCTCCAGTTCTTTCATGGCCATGTCCACAATGTGGCCGGCCGAGTGAATACGAGCGAGGTGAAGACGGCGTTCTTCGTCGATTTGTCCTTCCACTTTTTCGCCGACTTTGAAACTGCCCTTTTTGAAGGCGCCGATGTGCTGGACTTTGCGATCCATGAAACGAACTTCTTCGACAGCGAAGGTGCCGGACTTGGATGTGAGGCTACCTTGATCGTAGGGTTGGCCTCCGCCTTGAGGATAGAATGCGGTTTCTTTGAGCGTCAGTACGGTGCGTCCGTCTTTTTCGGTGAGCTCTTCGACGGTGGATTTGAACTTCGTACATTCAAAGTCTTCCCAATAGAGAAGGGTGGTGAGAGGTTCTTCCAAAAATTTGGAAATGTCTCGGGTGCCGGCGCCCGATTTTTTGGCAGCTTCGCGCGCTTTGTCGTTGATTTTTTTGGCGGCTTTGAGGTCTTCGTCGAGAGGGCGCATGATGGGGAAGAGCACGACGTCGCGGAGGTTGTCTTGGCCCGTGAGCAGGGTGACGATGCGGTCGATGCCCATTCCAAAACCGGAGATGGGGGGCATGCCGTGTTCCATTGCGGTGAGGTAGTCGATGTCCATATCCATTGCGTCGAGGTCTCCGCCGGCGGCGGCTTTGGCTTGTTCGATGAAACGTTCGCGTTGATCCACAGGGTCGACGAGTTCGGAGTAGGCGTTGACCACTTCCCACGTGTTCACGAGCAGTTGGAAGGTTTCACAGACCATGGGATTTGCGTCGCTGCGGCGAGCCAAAGGTTTGGTACTGGCGGGGTGATTGATCACGAAGCAGGGATTGATGAGTTTGGGTCGGCTGACTTTTTTGTAGAGGTAGTCGCAGAGGTTTCCGTAGCCCATGGAGTCGGCGTCTTCGATCACGATTTTTTTGGCGCGAATTTCGGTGCGCAGTTTATCCGCGTCTTCGTCCACGGCGTAGATGTCGATGCCGGAGTCCCGTTTGATGAGATCGCCGAAACTCAGGCGAGGCCAAGGCGCTTTGAAGTCCACTTCGGTGTCTTTCCCGTCGCGGGAATGCACTTTGATTTTGAGCGTGCCGAAGCATTTTTGAATCACGGTGGTGAGCAGAGCTTCGGTGAAATTCATGTTGTCTTCGTAGTTCCAGTAGGCGCCGTAGTACTCGAGCATGGTGAATTCCTGGAGGTGCGAGGGATCCATGCCTTCGTTGCGGAAGCATTTTGCGAATTCGTAGACGCGTTCCATGCCGCCGGCGATGAGGCGTTTCAAATAGAGTTCGGGTGCGATGCGAAGGTGCACATCGAGGTCGAGGGCGTTGTGGTGCGTGAGGAAGGGGCGAGCGGTGGCG
>CALRCE010000009.1:0-25828 GCA_943354505.1 Candidatus Peribacteria bacterium | reverse complement strand
CGGTCCACAGGGTGGGCGCGGGGGTGGGGGGGGGGCAGGATGGGGCGTGCGGGGCCGCCGGAGGCGACCGCCGCTAGCACGGGAGTTTCTACTTCCAGAAAGCGATGGGCATTGAGGAACTGACGTGTCTCTTCAATAAAACGGCTGCGGAAAAGGAAGCGATCCATGGTCTCGTCGCTCATCACGAGGTCGAGGTAGCGTTGACGGTATTTGGCTTCTTGGTCTTGAAGTCCGTGCCATTTTTCGGGGAGCGGGCGCAGAGTTTTTCCGAGGAAGGTCCAGTCTTTGATGAGCAGCGTCAGCTGACCGTGTTTGGTCGTGAAGAGTTCACCGCTGGCTCCGATGAAATCGCCCATGTCCACTTTACGAAGGAGTTTGTAGTTTTCTTTGCCCAGCACTTGTTCCATGAAGCAAATTTGAATCGTGCCGGTCGCGTCTTTGAGGTTGGCGAAAGCGAGACGTCCGTGTTCACGCAGGGTCATGAGACGGCCGCGAATGGTGAGACTGCTCTTGAGTTTTTGGTCGAGGAGCTCTTCCACACTGGGCAGTTTTTTTTCTCCGGCGACGATGGCCTCTTGTACAGAGTGGCTCGCCTCAAAGCGAGAGGGGTAGGGGTTGATGCCTAGAGCACGGAGTTCTTCCGCTTTGCGGAGGCGGTCTTGGGTTTCATTGCTTGTCATACTGGATTTGAACAGGTGCGTGCATTATAACCAGCGTGTTTGGATTTGGCGAGAGCTGGACTTAACGGGTTACAAATCGAACTCGCTCACCTCGCAACTCCAATCGAAGCCTTCCTCTCGGGTGACCGGGTCGAAGGTTTCGACGTCGTAAGAAACGTAGGCCTTTCCATCTTCAAGAATGACGGAGGGCCGTCCGGCTTGGAGGAAGTCATCCTTGCTAAAGTCGGTCACCTGAACGTTCTCAATGAGTTGCCACTCCTTATCAAAGACGCCTAGAACGACGTTGGGTCGGCTGTCGGGGCTGGGATTCCCGCCATGGGTTTCCCCAAGATCCAGGTAGCTGACGTAGAAACGTTCTGTGCTTGGATCGTAGACTGCGCCTTGAGACCATTGCCCGTGCGGTTCCAGGGTTTTGACACCGAGGTAGTTCCACTCTTCATCGTATTGCATCACGATGACGTCTCCAAAAAAGGCGGTGGAGGTGATGTAGTGGTAAACACCGTCGACAAAGACGAGCGAAGAGCCGTTGATGTGAGGCGTGTCGTCCAAGATGAAGTAGTCGACCTGTTCAAGGTCGGTAGTGAAGATTCGGTTGTGGGTGCCGTAACCCTTTGTGGGATCGGTATTCTTTTGGTCGGTGATGCCTTCGCTGGCTTCGGAGTTGTAGAGGGCGCTGACCACCAATTGGCCGTTGGCGTAGGCGAGCATTTGATCGTTGGTGGCTTCATGGGCCCAGTCCACGGCAATGTCCACGCTGGCGATTTCTTGCCACGTGCTGGGGTCTATTTTGCGAAGGCGCAAACCTTGAGGCCCGCCGGTGAGGAAGAAGTAATAGTCTTCGGCAAACACGGCTGCGATGTCTCCACCGCCTTCAACGAGTGGGCCGTTTCCCCCTTCGTATTCAAAATCGGCATTGTAGACTTTGTAGTAGTACGCATTTCCTCCTTCTTTGCCGCCAGCACGGAAGGATTCGTCTTGAGTGTCCGGAACGTGAGGGGAAACGCCTCCGAAGCTCACAAAAAAGTCGCCTTGCTCCGGACGGTGGTTGACTCGGCAGAACGCGCCGAGAGAATATTTCTCGTCGGGAGTCACAGCGATGGTTTTGACCCACTCCAGACCTTCTTCTGAGGTGGTGGTTTCGTCCGTGGAAGTCCACCAAAAACCTGCCCCTACCAATAAAACGAGGGGGGCGAGGAGGATGGATTTTTTCATTGAATGTGGGTTAGTCTTCATTATTGAAGGCCGCGCCACTGTGGCCGCGATCGATGTCGTAGAATTTCATCTGTTCTTTTCGGAACATGAGTTCGGCGCGGCCCACCATTCCGTGGCGATGTTTGCGCACGTAGATGTCGGTGATGCCCTGGCGCTCGGTGTCTTCTTCGTAATAGTCCTCGCGGTACATCATCATCACCACGTCGGCATCTTGCTCGATGGCTCCCGATTCGCGAAGGTCGGAGAGCTGAGGGATTTTGACGGGGCGCGCTTCGACAGCACGAGAGAGCTGAGAAAGCGCCATGATGGGAACATGAAGTTCGCGCGCGAGCTGCTTCAGCGAGCGGGAAATTTCGGAAATTTCTTGCACACGGTTGGTGATCGAAAGCGTGCCCTTGCCCATGGACATGAGCTGAAGGTAGTCGACGATGAGGAGGTCGAGGCCGTGCTCCATTTGCAGACGGCGAGCTTTGGCACGGAGTTCAGAGGTGGCGACTCCGGCGGAATCGTCGATGTAGATTTTGCAGTTGTTGAGTTGATCCATCACTTGCCCCATGCGCATGAAGTCGTCTTGAGTGAGTTGACCATTTTTCATCTTCCAAGAATCCACGCCGAGCATGGAAACGAAGAGACGTTCCACGAGTTGTTCTTTGGACATTTCCAGAGAAATCACACCCACGCTTTTGCCACGCAAGGCCACGTTGAGTCCCATGTTGAGGGCGAAGGCGGTTTTACCCATGGAAGGACGGGCGGCGAGAATGATGAGGTCGGAAGGCTGAAGACCGGTGAGGATGTGATCGAGAGAGCCGAAGCCCGTGGCGAGCCCCTTGTATTTGGCAGCCGCTTCAGGGTCGTGGAGATCTGAGATTTTTTCGTAGGTGCCGGCGAGAATGTCTTTGATGGGCACGAAACGATTGCGCATGAAGGTCTGCGAAACTTTGAACAGTTCTTGTTCGGCCTTGTCCACGAGTTCGTCCACTTCCTCTTCTTCTTTGTAACCGAGAGCGGTGATTTGCCCGCCGGCCGTGATGAGTTTGCGCAAAGTGGATTTGGCTTTCACGATCATCGCGTACTGGTAGACGTGGGAGGCGGTGAGCACTTCGTTGCACATCTCTTCGAGGTAGCTTTGTCCGCCGACTTCATCGAGTTTGTCGTTGTCTTTGAGCCAGGTTTTGACGGTGAGAATGTCGATGGGGGAACGCTTGGCAAACAGTTCGAGGATGCCTGTGTAGATGGTGGCGTGAGTTTCATAGTAAAAATCCTCAGGTTGGATGAGGTCTGCGATTTTGAGGAGTGCGTTTTTTTCCACCATCACGGAGCCAAGCACGGACTTTTCGGCTTCGACGCTGTGTGGAGGAACTTTGAGATCGGGCATATCGGTTGCGCGTAAAGCGGGTTCCTAGTTTTGCACATCCCAAGGGCGAGTTCAAGCTTCAAGCTATGAAAGGATCGAAGTGGAGCACTTCCAATTGACTCTCTTCATTAAAAGCTTCTGCGTTTGGAACCAAGCGTAGATGAGCGATGCCTTCTGGCAGGAAGACCACTCTCACCAAGCCTGCAATTTCTCGTGAGATCACGTTGACTCTAAGCAAGCCAGACCCAGCTTCCTCCGCTAAGGCGTCTTGATAGGCTCGTACGTCTGGGTAAGTGAGACCTAGTGCTGTCAGTTCCATCACTCGTTCTTCGGGAGTGACTCGGTGTGGTGCTTGCTCCAAGAGCTTTTCCACTTCTCTGCTCAAGGCTGGATTTTGGGTGGCTCTTAGTAGTTCTGAAAGTCCTGCGGTTTGAGCTCTTTTTGAAAGTTCTGGATCCAGAACTACGCCTGTTGGGCTGCTTCTTCCACTCCCGGGACGAAGACCTAAGGCCGTGGGATGGGTGTGCAGGAGCATGGAAGCCCGCTGCTGTCTCGAATCGAGATTTTGCGTTCCATGACAGCTTTCAGGAACCCACGCTGTGGTGAGCAGCCCCTCTCTTGCCCACTCTCGAGCAGTTCCGCTCAGAGTCAGTTGTTCCACTTGCTCTGCGGTTAAAACTCCGTCGAAAAAAGCAGTTGGAGCTGAGCCGTGTCGCTTGAGAGCTGGGAATCCGTCCAAATTCATGGTCAGGGTAAAACTGAGTTACGAACTTTAAAACAAAAACCTCTATCAGTCAAGGCCTTGGGTTTGCCCATCTTCTCATTTCTAAGGTAAAAAATCCTCTTATATTCATTTTTCAGGCTATGAGTGGAATGGAAGAAAATGCGGATGGAGATGCCGACGGGGTGGATTCGCCTGAACTTCGACTCAAAAAAGATCCCAATAAAGTGGAGCCCCCGCTTCAGAATGATGCGACCCGTGTTGTTCCTTGGGATTGGCTCAGTGGACGAGTCATTCGCACGTTTCAAAAAGATCCCAACCCTAGTGGAGGTGCTTCTTGGGCGGGAGTTGGCACGCATCTCTCTAGCCTAAGCGCTACGGAGCGGGTTCGATATTTTGATGAAACGGGTCAGTATCAAGGGGCCGATCAACGGAAAAACTGGGCGTTCTAATTTGGACAGTGTCCAAATTGCAGCTTTTTTGATTTTGGTGACTTGGAGAGGAGAATGTGTGCATGAATCGTTTCTCCTTCGGACTTTGGTGTGAAAAGCAGGTGGCACAGCATTTGGAGTGCGTGAAAGGGTGGCTGGTTTTGGCGCGACGGGTGCGGTTCAGAGGTGGAGAGGTGGATCTGATTGCGGAGTCCACGGAGGGTGAACTCTTTTTTGTGGAGGTGAAGGGGCGGCGCAATCGAGAATTTGGGAGCCCACTTGAGGCGATGACCGAGCTTAAATTGCACCGGCTGCGACGCACGGCTCTGGAGTGGAAACGAAGGCAGAACGATTTTCGAGAAGCTCGGTTTTTATTTGTAGGCGTGGAGCTGGTCGACGGCCAACCGGTGCTGGAGTTTTTAGAGTTTTAGGGGGGTGTTGTTGACGCTCCAACAACGTCGATTTCACGAGAATTGCTGAGAGAGCGTGCTGCATTTTTTTGCTGCTGGAAGAGAATAGGGGCTCATCCCTTAATTTATGGCGATTCGACTGCATTCTTACACGCTCAAAGGCCTTGAAGTGTTCCCCGTGGACATTGAAGTGGAGGTGAGCCCGGGTATGCCAGTGTTCTCGATCATCGGAATGGCGGGGACCAGTGTGCAGGAAGCGAAAGATCGGGTGCGAAGTGCCTTGGTGAGCAGTGGATTTCATTTTCCGCTCACTCGAAAAATTGTGAATTTGGCTCCGGCGGAGTTGCACAAAACAGGTAGTCATTTTGACTTGCCGATGGCGCTTGGGTTTTTAATGGCGGGTAAGGAGTTGGCCCCCTTCGAGGAAAGCACGTGGGCGATGGGCGAGCTGGGCCTCAGTGGGGAACTGCGGGCGGTGAAAGGACTTTTGCCCGCTTTGCTGTTTGCACGAAAAAACGGGGTGAGACGAGTCCTGTTGCCTCGCGAAAATTGGGCAGAAGCGCAGTTGGTGAATGGCCTCAGCTTTTCTTATTTCAGAAGCTTTGCTGAAGTGGTTCATCATTTAAAAACGGGCGAGCTTCCAAAAGAGCCGGGGCACGATTTTGAAGCACAGGTTTTTGCGCAAAACGAGGGTGTGGATTTTTCGAACATCCGTGGGCAAGCGGCGGCGAAACGGGCGTTGGCCATTGCCGCTTCAGGCCAACATCATATTTTACTTTCCGGCCCTCCGGGGAGTGGAAAAACTTTGCTTGCGGAAGCTTTTGCACGGCTGTTGCCGCCGCTTTCGTCCGAAGAACTGTTGGAGGTTTTAGCCATTCATTCGGTGGCCGGGAAGACCCGCGTTTCGCCGCACATGCCGAGGCCTTTTCGCAGTATTCATCCGCGTTCCACGCCCTTCACAGTTTTTGGCGGAGGTGCTGCGCTGAATCCTGGTGAGTTGAGTTTGGCTCACCGAGGCGTTTTGCTCATGGATGAGTTCCCGGAGTTTTCACGAGAGGTTTTGGAGGGATTGCGTGGGCCTTTGGAAGGGCATGAATTGGTTCTGCGTTACGGGAAAAACAGTTGCCGTTTCCCTTGCCAGTTTCAGTTGCTCGCCACGCAAAATCCTTGTCCTTGTGGTTACGCCAGCGATCCTGAAAAAGCTTGTAAATGCAGTGCGGCGGAGAAGGTGCGTTACTCCAAGAAAATCTCGGGGCCCATTTTGGATCGGCTCGATATTCGTGTGGACGTTCCGCGCCTGGAATACGATGACTTCAAGGTTTCTGAGGCGGGTCAAGAAAACTGGACCGAGAAAGTGCGACTGGCGAGAGAGCGTAAAGCTCGGCGCGGCTTGGCTGTGGAAGGACTAGGGAGGCAAAAACTGGACCTGAAAACAGAAGACTTGTTGCGCCGTTCGACTCATCACTTCAAACTTTCGGGGCGAGCGCTTCACAAAGTGCTCAGCGTCGCGCGTACCGTGGCGGACTACGAAGGCAGCGACACGATTGAGTATGGGCATGTGGCGGAAGCGCTGCAGTATAGAGTTTAGCTTCTCACTCGTAAGTCGGCATGTCTCCGTCCCAGCCGGTGATTTTGAGTTGGCCGCTTTGACGAACGAGTTCGGTTTGGGTGCTTGTGGCGAGATCCACCACGTAGATGGCGGAAGTTTCGTTTTCAGGTCCACTCAAGGCGACGTAGGCGAGTTGGGTGCCGTCGTCTGAAAAGCGGGCACCGCCGGCGTGGTTGAATTCGTCGGGAGCTGGAAAGTTCGTGACGTTGGATCCATTCGGGTAGAGGGCCTGAGTCACGTTCATAACCGAGATTCCGGTGGTGAACTCCATGGAGCTGGCCACTTTGCTATCGTCGCTCGCAATGTCTTCCACCAAACCGTTGACAGTGAGGATTTTGAAGTCGGGCACTGCCAGGTTCACGCGAGCCACTTCCCAGGGCCCCAGAAAGGGAAGGTAACCGGAGAGGCCGGTGGGTTCGAGGGCGAGGTAGGCGTAGGTGGAAGTGGTTTCCAGCACGAAGGCTCGGTAGCCGGGGGCTTGATTCGCTTCCAATCCGCCTTCGGGTAGGTCTTGGAAAAATTCGCCGACTTTTTCGTCTTTGTAGAGCACATCCACAAAGTAGTCGCCCTGTTCTAAGCGATGAATGAAGCTGAAGTCTCCCTCAGAAACGGTTTCTAAGGTTTGGTCTTCGATCACGGGCGCAGGCTCTACAGGATCGGTGCCGGTTTGAGCTTCAATATCGGAGGAATTTGTGCAGGCGGTGAGCAGCACAGTCGAAAGTGCAGACCAAAATAGGATTTTTTTCATGGCGGGGGATTAAGCTTCCCTATGCTAACAATCCCTTGCGCAAAGGGCTAGAGGTCGTTAAATTCTCTAGGAAAGAATTTCCCTAGAATTTCACCACAATTCAAACTTGGCCCCAGCAACTTCCAAGCTTCGTTTGCCCAAAAAAGTTCTGATCCTCGGATCGGGGGCTCTCAAGATTGGGGAGGCGGGGGAGTTTGACTACAGCGGATCTCAGGCGATCAAGGCCTTGAAAGAAGAAGGGATTGAGGTGGTTTTGATCAATCCGAATATTGCGACGAATCAGACCAGCAAGGGGCTTGCGGATCGAGTGTATTTTTTGCCGATCACGCCGGTGTTTGTCGAAAAGGTGATCGCGAAAGAAAAACCCGATGGTTTGCTGCTGAGTTTTGGCGGGCAAACCGCGCTCAACTGTGGAGTGGCTTTGAAAAATCTGGGGATTTTGGACAAGTATGACGTGAAAGTGCTCGGAACTCCCGTGAGTTCCATCGAAAAAACGGAAGACCGTGAGATCTTCAACAACGAACTGCAGAAAATCGATGTAAAAGTACCTCGCTCAATTGCGTGCACCAATGCCGCTGCCGCCATGAAAGCCGGTGACAAAATTGGGTTCCCACTCCTCGTGCGCGCCGCTTTTGCGCTGGGTGGAAAAGGCAGTGGTTTTGCAAACAATGAAAAAGAACTCGAAGAATTGGTGAACACCGCCTTTGCTTTTTCTCCTCAAGTGTTGGTGGAGGAAAGTTTGAAAGGATGGAAAGAGGTGGAATACGAAGTGGTGCGCGACTGCAAGGACAACTGCATCACCGTGTGCAACATGGAGAACTTTGATCCGCTGGGAATTCACACCGGCGAAAGCATCGTGATTGCACCTTCGCAAACGCTGAGCAACAGCGAATACCACATGCTGCGCGAATTGGCTCTCAAAGTGATTCGTCATCTCGGCATCGTGGGGGAGTGCAACATTCAATACGCGCTGGATCCTCAGTCCGAGGAATATCGTGTGATCGAAGTGAATGCGCGTCTGTCTCGTTCGTCGGCACTTGCATCGAAAGCGACCGGGTATCCGCTGGCTTACGTGGCGGCAAAATTGGCGCTCGGTTACAGCTTGCCTGAACTTCGCAACGCCATCACCGGCGTGACCACCGCGTGTTTTGAACCGGCGCTGGACTATGTGGCTTTGAAAATTCCACGCTGGGATCTCGATAAATTCCGAAAAGTTTCGCATCATATTTCGAGCGAGATGAAGTCGGTGGGAGAAATCATGGCACTCGGCCGCAGTTTTGAAGAAGTGATTCAAAAGGGACTACGCATGCTCCAAATTGGAATGATTGGACTGACTGGAAATGAACGCCTCAATATCGACACCGAAAACTTAAAGACGGCGATTTCAAAGCCCACTCCCAAACGTATTTTGGCGATCGCGGAGGCTTTGCGCCAAGGGTGGGACATTCAAGAAATTTACAAACTTTCGGGCGTGGATCCTTGGTTCCTCGGAAAGTTGAAGCGCATCGTGGAAATGGATGCAAAACTTTCCAGCACGAAGGGAGAACTCGACGAAGACTTGCTGCGCAGTGCAAAGAAGCTGGGCTTTTCGGATAAGCAAATTGGGCTCGCGTGCGATTGTGAAGAAATGGAAGTGCGCAAGCTGCGCAAGAAACTCAAGGTGCTGCCTTCCGTGAAGCAAATCGACACGCTCGCCGCAGAGTATCCTGCGAAGACGAATTATTTGTACATGACTTATCATGGCGACAAACACGATGTCGGCTTTACCAGCAAAAAAAAGAAGGCCGTGGTGCTGGGCAGTGGCGCGTATTGCATCGGATCTTCGGTGGAGTTCGATTGGTGCTCCGTGAACGCGGTGAAGACGTTTCAGAAAAATGGCTACGATGCCGTGATGATCAACTACAATCCTGAAACGGTGTCCACCGACTACGACATGTGCGACCGACTTTATTTTGACGAGCTGTCCTTGGAACGCGTGCTGGACATTTACGAACTCGAAGATCCCGAAGGGGTGGTGGTGTCCACCGGTGGGCAAATCCCGAACAACTTGGTGAACAAGTTGGAAGCGGCGAAAGTGAATATTTTTGGAACCTCTGCCAAAAGCATCGATCAGGCCGAAAATCGTCATAAATTCTCCCAGCTTTTGGACAGCATCGAAGTGGACCAACCCAAGTGGAAGGACTTTGCGAAAATCGAAGATGCGTTCACATTCGCGGATGAAGTGGGCTACCCGGTTCTGGTTCGTCCTTCGTATGTGCTTTCGGGCGCGGCGATGGCCGTGGCTCAAAATGAAGAAAGTTTGCGCGGTTACTTGGACAAGGCGGCTCGCATTTCCATCGACGCGCCCGTGGTGATCACGAAGTTCGAGCTGGGTGCGAAAGAAATTGAAATCGATGGTGTGGCACAAGACGGCGAAATGCTGATCTACGCAATTGGAGAACATGTGGAAAATGCCGGCGTGCACAGCGGAGACGCGACCATCGTTTTGCCTCCACAAAAATTGTATTTGGAAACCATCAAGCGTGTGCGTTTGGTGGCAAAAAAAATCGCCAAAGCACTCAAGATTTCCGGCCCTTTCAATATTCAATTCCTCGCCGTGAACAACGACATCAAAGTCATCGAATGCAATTTGCGCAGCAGTCGTAGCTTCCCGTTCAGCTCCAAAGTGACGGGCTACAACTTCATCGAAATCGCTACCGAAGCGATGCTCGGCATCGCCAAGAAACGCGAATACAAAACGCTAGACCTCGACTACGTGGGTGTGAAAGCGCCTCAGTTCTCTTTCTCTCGTCTGAAGGGTGCAGACCCTGTACTCGGTGTAGAAATGGCGTCCACCGGAGAAGTGGCGTGTTTTGGAGACGATCTGCACGAGGCCTTTTTGAAGGCTATGCTTTCGACTGGATTTGAGATCCCCAAAGAAAATATTTTGGTGTCCATCGGCAGCATCGAAGGCAAGGCGGACTTCTTGCCTGCGGCCCGCAAGCTTGTAGAACGCGGATTCAAATTGTTTGCCACGCCGGGAACGGCCAAGGTTTTTGACGAGAATGAAATCCCTGTCACGGTGGTGCACAAAATGGACACGGGCCTCAGCCCCAACTTTGCCGAAGTGATTCGTAAAGATAAGGTGGATTGGGTGATCAATGTGCCTCGTAGTGCCTCGCATGAAGAACTGACTTTGGGCTACACCATTCGCCGTCTGACCATCGACAACAACATCCCGCTCACGACCGACGTAAAAGTCGCCAAACTCATGGTGGAAGCGCTGGAACGCTACGGCATCGACGATTTACCCATTGAAGCCTGGGATCATTATTTGGAATAAACTAACTCAATTCTATGTTCACGAAACACTTGTCCGCCCTTATGCTTGCTGCTTTTTTACTCAGTGGATGTTCGTCTGCACCAACCACCACCACTACGGATCCGATGACTGCAACGAAAGAAAAGGTTTCAAGCTTCTTGGATGCCTCTCTTTGGACGGTGCCTTATTCCATTGAAGGCGGGGAAGGCCTTTCCTTCTCTATCCCAGAAGCCCTGACGTATGCAGGTGGAGGAGATACGGATTCTTCCAGCACAAGTTGGATCTCTGAAAGAGTCGGTGAAGGCAGTGGGGATGTCTACTTCAGCATCACTAGTTTTACCCTTATGAAATGTCCTGCAGAAGACTTGGGCTGTGGGCTGGGCGACACCGTTCCCGCTAGCCCTGAAGAAATTTTCGATATCCAAGTCAAGAATTTTTCCGCTCAAGAAAACTGCCAAGACCAAGGTGAGGTGGCGGTGGGTGGTGCGACCGGGCACGCTTTCAGTTGTGACTCTCCAGCGCAGGATCTTGTTTTACTTTATAGCAGCAAGGGCGCTTACAAGGTGCAGAATGAGCTCCCTCTTTTGACGGGAGATGCCGAGCTGAGTTCCGGCGTTTTTGAAAACTTCCTCGGGACGATTGAGCTGGAGTAGTCCTATTTTTTAAGGCGACTCAGCGAACGTGTGTAGAGTTGTTCTAAAAAGAGGCGTGTTTTTTTGGGGTATTTTCGCACCCACAGAAAGAGCTGTTCTTGGTTCAATGCTTCGATGTTGAGTTTGCGGAGATCCAAGTAGTAGCGGCCGAGGGAGTGAAGGTAGAGCGTGTCGAGTAAGGCTTTTTCGGGTGTGGCGATGAGGGCATGACCGTGTTCAATGAAGCCGAAGAAGAGTTTGCGCGGAAGCTTGTAGTAGTGCCAGGTGAGGTGGCCCGCTTTCTTTTCCCAGGAACGGAGCGGGTTCATCGCTTCGATCCACGGATGCTTGGCTACGGAAGGTGCGAGGATGTGCTGGGCGGCAAGCACGGTGGAAAAAGACACGTAGGATTTGGGCTGAAGGCGCTGGCTCAGTTCGTAGGATTCTTCTTTGGTGAGGTGCTGAAATTTTTTTTCAAAAAGGTAAAGATCGCGTTTGATGCGAATGAAGATTCCGTTCTTGGTGTAGCGAGCCGCAAGAACGCGTGCAGAGTCCGCTTGGATTTTGAGGATGCTTTGAATGTCGGCCGTTGTGAAGAAAACGGGAAGTTCTTCGGCGAGCTTGAGGAAGTGCATGCGTTCTTTAAAGTCAAGAACTCAAGTATAGAAGATTAACATTTTTATTCAAGACATGTTTTTTCATTTGCCTTTTGGCGAAAGGGGAGGGTATAATGAATTTACAATTGTTTTTTTAGAGGGCTCGCAGCGATGCGAGTTTTTTTAGCCCCTTTGGGCGCAGAACCCCTATGAATTATTTACACTTCCAACTCGTTAACCCCAGCCCCCGAGCCTAGTCTCGTGGGTCTTTGCGTTTCCTGTTTGAAGCCACACCCCGAGACAAAACTCGGGTTTTTTTATGTTTATTTTTCTTTTAAAGCCATGGAATAAAAAGCTGCCCCGTGAGGGGACATTCCTTCGTGTGCGTTTTTTATTTCCTTTAAAATTGATTTATGAGTCATCAAGAAGAATTGAAAATTGGCCTGATCGGGAATGGCCATCTCGGACATGCTTTTGCAAAACGCCTTGCCGAGACGGGCTTTGAAGCTGACCTTTCCGCCTCAGAAGGGCGTGGTAAAAATGCAGACCTCGCTGCTCGGTCGGATTTGCTTGTGCTTGGCGTTCGCCCTCTCCAACTCGCTGAGGTGGTTCGTGAAATACGCGGCCATTTGAAAGGAGGCGTTTTGGCTTTCACTGCTGCTACGCCTCAGTCGGCGCTGGAAGAAAGTTTGGATCATGCGGTGGTGCGTGCCATGACCGACATTGAATTTGAACAGGTCTTGGCTCAACCCGATGATCGTGTCCACAGACTTTTGACCGCCCTGAGTCAAAACCCTTTGATTGAAGTCACCGACGAAGAAGTGGTGGATGCTCACACGATTTTTGTGGGCTGTTTGCCTGGAGTGATCGCGTGGCAACTGCTCAACAATCGTGAAGGTGCGGTGGCTTGGCTGCAGAACTATTTTCTCTTTGTTCAAACGAAGCTCGGAATCCCTGACACGGTGCTGCAAAAAATTCTTTACCAAGGGTTGATGGATAAAAACCCTGCGACGACTGTGAAAAGAATTGCGACCCCCGGAGGAATCACAGAGGCTTTGCTTCAACAGTTGGACCAGAATGCCGACTCTACCATGGAGGAGTTGTACGCGGCGGGCTGGGCTCGCACGGCGCGTGTGCGAGAGGCAGTGGCTGCGAGCTTAAAGCGAGAGTAGTTTGAGCTTTAAATTCGGAATGCTTTTGAAATCCTTATCGGCGGTGACCAGCGTGAGTCCTTCGACCAGCGCGGTTGCCGCGATGAGGAGATCCTTGAACTTGAGCTTCTTTTTGCTTTTGTGGGCAAGGGCAACTGCCTTTTCTGCAATTTCACTTCGTAGGTCCAGGGGGACGAACTGACGCACCATCTGCTTCAACCTTTCAGACTCCGCTTTGTCTTTTTCACCGATGAGCACTCCGACCACCGAGACAGTGCTGACAAAAAAGTATTCCCTGCGCAAGTTGCTCAGTTTTTTCTCTATTTTTTGATCCCCTTTCGAAAGGTAAATCAGAATGTTGCTGTCGAGGATGTATTCTTGAATCATAAATAATCAAAAAGGTCAGCCTCTGGCCTTCTGAGGTGTTTAAATGGTTTTTCTCTGATCATCTCGCACGCCACTTCAAATGGCGTTTTAGGTCGTTTCTTTCGCTTGAGCCTGATCTCTAAAAGATGGTCTTCATCGAGTTCCACTTCAATGACCTGAACTTTGTTTTGCAAAAGTTTGTTCTTCAAAACTTTGTAGTTGCGCAGCAGTTCGCGGTTGGTGACAGTGAGGTTCATGAATTTGGGGTTGGCTTTATTTTATTTTTGTCTGACAAAAGTGTCAAACAAATTGCACACAGCTTGTTTGTCGAAATTTGAGCGCAAAATGCTTGCCGCCATCTATATTTGTTGTTTAGAATGAGCCCCTTTTCTTTATGCGACTCTCTTACGAAGACCCATCTGCCGGTGAAATTCCCCTCGTTTTGAGGTTGGATCCGAGTACTCCGGCTCTTCCTATGGGTCGTTTGATTGAGAGGGCGCCAAAAAATTACTTGGACCGACTTGTACTAGCTCAACGCCCCCGTTTACAAGAGGCTTCTGATCATAACGGTGCAGCTCATCCCAGCCGTTGGTACGTTTGTCTGGAAGGAGCGGGTGTGTTTGGGTGGATTCGGGGTCACCTCCAAGTTTCGCAGGAGGCTCCCCGTGTGGTCATGGAAGATCATCCTTCTAATGGGGATTTTGGGGCCAGAGTGGTACTGGGAGACCACCGGGGCACGCGACCAGTTTATACGGTTTGGCCTATCCCAGAAGGAGGTCGATCCCTTAAGATTGGGCTGGGTTCTGTACCCGTTTTGAACATGGATTTATCCGGCTGGTTTGGGGATGGCGTGGACTTGAAACTTTCTCGTTTGCCGGAGTGTCCGGCTTTAGACATCCGTGTTTTCCCTCTTCAAGTGGGGCGCGACTTTACTTTTCCGCCGGCTGACGATCATTTTTTGATAGGCTCAAGCGACTTAGCCCTTTATAATTCCAGACGTGGATAGAAAAGCACTTTTCAAATCGTTGATCCAAACCCTTCCGGAAGATGCAGAAAGGGAAGGGCTTAAGGACACGCCTCAACGTGCCGATGAAGCCTGGGAGCACTTGTTCAGAGGCTATGGACAAAAACCAGAGGATTTGCTGACGGTGTTCGACAACGAAGGCTATGACGAGATGATTTTGGTGAAAGACATTGAATTTTACTCAACCTGTGAGCACCATATGCTTTCGTTTTTTGGAAAGGCGCACATTGCCTACATTCCAAAAGATAAAATCATTGGACTTTCTAAAATGCCACGCTTGGTGGAGATCTTTTCGAGACGGCTCCAAAACCAAGAACGCATGACGACTCAGATTGCCGATGCGCTCAAAGAGCTGCTCGATCCGAAAGGCGTTGCCGTGGTGGTGGAGGCCAAGCACCTCTGCATGATGGCGCGGGGCGTGGAAAAGCAATCCAGCGTCGTGACCACTTCTGCGCTCAAAGGCTTGTTCAAACAAAACTCCTCCACGAGGGAGGAGTTTTTACGATTGATTCGGGAGTAGCGACCTTTTATTTAGTTCGCACTGAAGTGCGTGCTAGTTGAATTCCACTTGGAGTTTTGCTTCGATGTCGGCGCAGGCTAAAGGAGGCGTTTCATCGTAGCCACCACCACAAGCACTGGCGAACATGAGGGTGGCGAAGTCTTTGTAGTTGGCTGCGTTGGGGAAGGCCGTGACGGTGTACTTGTCGCTGGGTGTTTGATTGGAGGTGAAGGTGTATTCCATTCCTTTCACGTCGGCAAAGGTGGTGAGGAGATTTTCGAAATAGCCTTCTTCGACGGTGTCGCTGCAATCGGCGGCGAGGTTCTTTAACCCTTCCACGGTGTATAGGTCGGTGAAGGCCACTTCTTTGCTGGTGGCGGTGACGTCCAAACCGTTGAGATCGTAGAAGAGCATTTCGCCTTCTTGGGAACTGCGGGCTTCTTCGGCGGCGGCGAGCTCGGCGGTGAGGCGACTGTTTTCGTAAGAGAGATCGCGGCTGATCAACTTTTCATTGTTCAAAAGGAAGGCCAGAGGCACTCCAATCAGAAGAATGGTGACGAAAACGGCGAGTAGAGCGGAGGGGGACTTTTTCATTGAAGCGAGGATTAGGTGTGGATCTAATTTAAGACTTGGCTTTGCTAAATTCCAGCGAATCTTTAAAATGCATGTGATTTCCCCTTTTCTTTTCATGGATTTTCTTCCTGATTCGGTGACGAAGCTGATTGATGAGCTTGCACGACTGCCTGGCATTGGACCTAAAAGTGCGCAGCGCTTGGCCTTTCACTTGCTCAAGAGTCCTGACCTTAAAATCAGTGGCTTGGGGGAGGCGGTTTTGGACATCAAAAATGGTGTTCAAGAGTGTGGACAGTGTTTTTCGCTCACCACCTCCAATCCTTGTAAAATTTGTGCGGACCCGGGGCGCGACCGCTCTTTGCTCTGCGTAATCGAAAGCACTTTGGATTTGATCGCCATTGAAAAAACAGGTGAGTACAAAGGCCTTTACCACGTGCTGCAGGGAAGGCTTTCGCCTTTGGATGGCATTGGACCTGAGCAGATTCGGCTGGCCGAACTTTTTGCACGCTTGAGTGATTCGGCTTGTGAAACGCGAGAAATGATTTTGGCTTTAAATCCTGACCTGGAAGGAGACACGACGGGGCTGTATGTTCAAAGACAACTGGCGAGTTTCAGCGCTTTGCATGTGAGCCGCATTGCGCGGGGCATCCCTTCTGGTGGACACTTGGAGTATACGGATGACGCGACTCTCATCCGAGCCTTAGAAGGCAGACAGCGTATGAATTGACGTTCCACTTCGTTTCGGCCTAGTGCTAGAATGCTCCCATGGTTCATTCGCCCGAAAGTCGTCTCTATGACGAACTCCTCAAAGAACTGAAGAAAAGCCCTAAGAAGATCCGTTTGGATAGGCTTGAGCGTGCTTATCAATTTGCCAGTGAGGCGCACTCGGGCCAGTTTCGCGCTTCGGGGGAAAGTTATATTTGTCACCCTTTGGCGGTGGCAACTATTTTGGCCGGCTTGAAAGCCGACGAAGACACGGTGGTGGCGGCTCTGCTCCACGACGTGCCGGAAGACACGCAGTACACCCTCAAAGATGTGGAACGCCGCTTTGGGAAGGGAGTGAGCCGGCTGGTTTTTGCGGTGACGAAACTGTCGAAACTCCACTACCAGCACTCCATGAATGAGCGACAAGTGGACAGCCTCAGGCGCATGTTTCTAGAAACGGCAAAGGACGTGCGTGTGGCGATCATTAAGCTGGCGGACCGCCTTCACAATATGCGCACTTTGCGTTATTTGCGTCCGGATAAACAACAGCGCATCGCCAAAGAAACGTTGGAAGTGTTTGCGCCCCTTGCAAACTTGTACGGCATCTTTCAAGTTCGCCGCGAACTGGAGGATTTGTGCTTCAAAGTTTTGCAGCCGGAAGAGTACTCGCGCATCGAAAGTTTTGTGATGGAGCATGAAAAAAAACGGGCTGTCTTTATTCGCGATACGATTGCCGTTTTGAAAAAGGATTTTAAACGGAAGAGAATTTCGGTTCGCATTGAAGGGCGGCCCAAACATTACTACTCCATCTATCAAAAGATGGTGAAGCACCATAAGTTGCTTGGAGACATTTACGACTATTTTGCCATTCGTGTCATCACACAGAGCGCCGAAGACTGTTATTTGTCTTTGGGCGTGGTGCACGAACTTTTCAAGCCGAAACCGAAACGATTCAAAGACTACATCGCCTTCCCAAAAGCCAACGGCTATCAATCTTTGCACACCACGGTGGTGGGCCTGGAGGGGAAACTCATGGAAGTTCAAGTGCGTTCCGAGACCATGCATTACGAATGTGAGTTGGGAGCCGCCGCTCATTTTCTTTATAAAAATTTTAAAGGCAGTTCGCTTTCTCAGAATCTCGCACGGCTCAAGAGCTACAAAAATCCCGAAGGATTCATTCGAACCTTGCAAGAAGATGTTTTACAGAATCGAATTTTTGTCTTTTCCTCGAACGGAGAAATTGTGGATCTGCCCGAAGGCGCTTGTGTACTTGATTTTGTTTATGCCAAAGACATTCCGGTGAATGAGCATGTGCTCAAACCCCTCGTGAACAACAAGAGTTACTCTTTGCTCGGGATGCTGCAAAGTGGGGACCACGTGCAGATCACTTTTGAAGCGCGGTCTCAAAAAGGTCCAGAGCGTGGCTGGCTGGAGCATGTCAAAACGTCTAAGGCCAAGGATAAAATCCGTGCCTACTTCAAAGAGCAGTCGATGGGCACACGAATTGAGCTGGGCACTGAGCTCCTCCAACAAGAGCTGGACCACCAGAACCAAGGCTTGGTGCGTACTTTGGATTGGGAGCTTCAAGAACGCTCGCTCAAGAAGTTTGGAATGGAACATTTTGACGAAGTTTTGGCGGCGATTGGAGAAGGTGACTTGTCTTCTTCGGAGGTCTATAAAGTTTTGTTCCCGGAACTTGCGGTGGGGTTCTTCACGCGATTGGGTCAAGCCTTGCATGCTTTGCGACGTCGTTACAATTTTGGCGAAGATGACTACAAGTACCGTATTAAAATCGTTGTGGAGGCTTATGACCGTGTGGGCCTTTTGAAGGAAGTGATTCAGCCTTTTTATGAGTTGAAGTTGCCCATCATTTCCATCAAAGGGAATGGCTATGATGTTCGTCGGGAAACGGCTTTTCTACCGGATGGCAGCCCTGCCAGCCCTGAGTATATCAGTCGAGATCAAATTGAAATTTTAGTGGAAGACCACGAACAGTTGATCGCTCTGTTCGACCGCTTGGAACGTATTTCGGGTGTCATTCGGGTCCAACGTGCTTTCCGCCAAAAGACAGCGAGCTTTGTCCTTTTATCCTTGGTCACGGGCGCCTACCTTTTGTGGCATCCTTTTGCGATAGAGTACCTGCGAGATGCGGACTTTGCGTACAAACGCTTTTGGATTCATGTCTTGGTTTACACCGGAATTTTGGGCCTCATGGGTTTGCTGCTTTGGTTGCGATCGATGGGGAATAAAACCTTCCCTCACTTTGAAGAAACCCGTCGTTATTGGGCGCTGACCTTTGGTCTCACTTTTGTAGCCCTCGGCGTGGTTTTTATCGACAATTTGCTTTATGGTTTGGAGCTCAATCTCCCTCTGACTAGTGGGCTGTCGATCTTGGTTTTGCTACTGCTTTTGTTCAGCTATCAGCGGCACAGAAAACAGCGTGAGCACCACCTGAACCGGCTAAGATCCGGACCTGCCGTGGCGAGTCTGAAATGATTTGAATGGGCTCGAAGTCATTGTGGAGCGCGGCTAAAATGGCCGATGGGTTTTGCGCATGGAGCGCGGCAAGCATTGGCTCGATGGAAGGTGCTTTTTCGTGGAGGCTTTTGTCCCAGTTGCTAAAAGCTTCTGCCGTGGACGTGGGCGTGAAGGGTTCTTCGATTTCGATGTGGAGGGCTTGTGGCAAAGTGGGCAAGGGTGTGATTTGATCCCCGTAGCGTGTTCCTCGTGCGACTTGAAAACCGGAAATGAAGAAAGGCACATCTTTGCCGATCTGGGCGCCCAGTTCCATGAGCGTTTCTTGGGTGAGTCCGAGGTTTTCGGCTTGGTTTAGAAAAAGGAGCAGGCTGGCCGCATCGCTGGATCCGCCTCCCAGGCCACTTTGAAGAGGAATGTGTTTTTCGACAGTGATTTTGTAGTGGAAGGTGCGGCCCGCGTGGGATTCAAGCAGTCGAACTGCTTTGACAACCAAATTGTCTTGCCCGGGCAAGGATTCGCAGTGAAACTCGAAGTGATCTGCAGGTTCCACGTGGAGCAGATCTGGTTTTTGAGTGACTTCGGGGAGGCGTGCGAAAATCGTGTCCAATTTGTGGTAGCCCGTTTCATCTTTTTCAAGAATCGCGAGGTAGAGGTTGATTTTGGCGGGGCAAGTGAGAGTGGTCATTGTTTGAGCGCTTTTACGAGGGCGAGGCAACGCAGACCTTCCCCTTTTCCGAACGGGGTGAGGTCTTCGCCGGTGTGGGCGGAGATGGAGATTTGATTTGTTCTAATCTGTAAAATCCTCCCTAGGGAGCTTTTTAAATCTGCAATGAGCGGGTCGATGCGAGGACGAGCGCCTTCGATGGAAATGGAGACATTTTGCACTGTGCACTTTTCGAGCAGGGGCTCTATATAGTCACGGCTGTCTTGGTCTCCAGACAGCGAGAGTGGGTCGGCGAGCTCGGAGAAGTTTTCCCCGCACGCTTGAGCCAAGGCTCGTCCAATGGCGTGCAGAATCACGTCTCCGTCGGAGTTGGCCTCCATGGCGGGGCAGTTGGATATCGTGAGACCACCGAGGGTGAGTTGGCCTTGGTTTGAAAAGCGGTGGGAGTCTTCGCCAAGATAAGTGTGGTTGCGAAGCGCGTCGAGGTCTGCGGCAAAAGTGATTTTTTTGTTGAGCGGATGGGCGGGGAGAATGGATACGTGCGTGTGGGCGAGTAAAGCCGATGAAAGGTCTGTGGCTTCTTGAAGGTCGACCTTTGCAAGGATGTCGCCGCGCACGGCTTGGGGGGTTTGCATGAGGCGCAAATTCGTTCTTTCTCTAATTGTTACAATGTAACAATTAGAGCTTTTCGAGTTTTCGGAGGGCGTGACCTCAGCGACGGTGTCCACCACGGGATGGGCCACGGCGGCGGCACCGATCGTCTTGGCGGATTCAATGACTGCGGAAATTTCTTGGGCCGTGACGAGGGGGTTGGCGGCGTTGTGATCGAGGATGAGGTCGTTTGCGGTGAGCGGCCTGAAGGATTTTAATCCACGCTTGAAGGACTCCATGCGAGTGTCCGCTCCCGTTATGATTTCAGTTTTCTTTGCCTCGATGAAAGGGAGGAATTTAAATTCCTCACCTTTTGGCACGACTAAAATAACGTGGCCAATTTCGGGATGCGTGACTAAGGTTTGGTAGGCGAGTGTCCACAGTGGCTGACCTAGAACATCCGCCCATAATTTGTTTTGCCCAGCGCGAGTGCTGGAACCGGCAGCGAGTAAGATCACAATGTTCATGGCTGCAGGATTTTAGAAAAGGCTTCGGTGATTTCATCGTGCAGCACAAGCAGCTCGTCGAGCGTGGCGGGTGGCTTTCGCCAGAGGTAGCGTTCGAGCCCTTCTTCGATGAAATCGTAAATGCCAAGGAAGCTCAGTTCACCGCGCAGAAAGCGCGCCACGGCCAGATCGTTCATGGCGTTCAAAATGATGGGGAAGTTGGGATTGCCGCCGTGGAGCTTGAGCCAGTGAAGGCTGCGGAAGGTTTCGGGGTCGGGCTGAGTGAAATCCATTTCACTGCGGCGGGCGCGTTCGATGGGCCAAGGGCATTCGGGTTGCTCGGGGTAGTGGAGCGCGTACGAAATGAAGAGGCGCATGTCGTTTTGAGTGATGTGCATTTTGGTGGCGCCGGTTTTGGTGTGGACCATGCTGTGGACCATGCTTTGCGGATGAATCGTGACGTGAATGTCGTGGAGAGGGATGTCGAAAAGGTTGTGGACTTCGTAGACTTCGAGCACTTTGTTGATGAGTGTGGCGGAGTCGATGGAAACTTTTGGTCCCATCTTCCAGGTCGGATGAGCGAGGGCTTGCTCGACGGTCACGTTTGCAAGTTGCTCGCGCGTGAAGCCGCGAAAAGGACCGCCGGAGCAGGTGAGAGTGACGGAGGAAATTTGCTCGTGCTCCGTGAGGAGTTGCCAGATGGCAGAAGCCTCGGAATCGAGTGGACGGATTTGCGCGCCGGTTTTTGCCGCGAGTTCGCGGAGAAATTTACCCGCGATGGCCAGCGATTCTTTGTTGGCGGAGAGGAGGATTTTTCCCGCTCGCACGGCGGCGAGCGAAACGGCGAGCCCGTCAAAACCGGGCACGGCATTGATGATAAAGTCGGCTTGAGCAACGAGGGCGGCAGTTTGGGCGGACGTGGGGGCGAGGAAAGTCTGCACGTGCGAAGTGCCCTGCGGGTGCAGACTTTGCCCGGGCAAAGATTTTGCCTGTTCGGTGAGAAGGTCGGTATTTTTGAGTGCGGTCAGGCCCACCACTTCAAATTCACCGGGGAAGGCGCGGAGCACTTCCAGCGTTTGTTTACCGATGGAGCCGGTGGAGCCGAAAAGGGCGAGGGTTTTCATGCTTTTTCTTCAATTAGTTTCAAAAGTTCTGGCACCAGCTCTGCTTCGGGCACGTTCGCTTTGTAGAGTTCGCCTTTGTAGTAGAGGGCGCCGGCGTGCTTGCCGGATGCGATGGCGAATTCGGATTCTTTGGCTTCGCCGACCGAGTTCACGACGCAGCCCATCACGGCGATGCGCACGGGCTTTTTGAGATGGCGGGTCGCTTCTTCGACTTCGTGCACCATCTTGGGCAAATCCACTTCGATGCGGCCGCAGGTGGGGCAAGCGATGATGTCGGGTTCTTTGCTGTAGAGGCCGAGGGATTTGAGGATGCTTTTACATACTTCGACTTCTTTGACGATGTCGTCGGTGATGGAGGCACGGATGGTGTCGCCGATGCCTTGCATGAGCAGGGTGCCGATGCCGAGGGCATTTTTAACGGTGCCAGGAATCAGCAGGCCGGCGTGGGTAACGCCGAGGTGCAGAGGCACGTCGTTGCCGGCCGCGGCGAAGCGTTGGTAGGCTTCGACCATCACAGGGACGCGTTCGCTTTTGATGGACACGACGAAGTTTTGGAAACCGAGGTATTCGACAAAGTTCACCCAGCGCAGGGCGGATTCGGCGAGCGCTTCAGCGGTGGGGGCGCCGTGCTTTTCCCAGAGGTCTTTTTCGAGGGAGCCGGCGTTCACGCCGATGCGGATCGCGGCCTTTTTTTGCTTTGCGAGGGTGATGACTTTTTCAAGGTAGGATTTGTCGAAAAAATTCCCGGGGTTGATGCGGATTTTGTCGGCGCCGTAGTCGAGTGCAGCGATGGCGAGGCGAGGGTCGAAGTGAATGTCCGCGACGATGGGCAATTTGGTTTTTGCTTTGATGAGCGGGATGGCTTTAGCCGCGTCGAAGCTCGGCATGGCCAGACGAATGATGTCGCAGCCGAGGTCTTCCACTGTTTGGATTTCGGCGATGGTGCCTTCGACGTCTTCGGTTTTGCCCATGCACATGGTTTGAATCGCCACGGGATGCTCAGAGCCCACAAGGACTTGGCGAGCTGGGTCGGTGCCGATGGTGCAGGTTCGAGTTGTGCGTCGGAGGATGGACATGTTTAAAGATTGTGACGTAGTCATACTCTTCCTTTGGTTTCTTTTCAATCTTTGAGTTATGTTTTGACTGCCTCTTAAGAGTCCAAACATGCCTTCTTCCTTTCCCTCAATCGTCCGTTCTTTGCTCATTGCTTGCTTGGGAGCTGCTCTTGTCGTGGGAGCCCTTGTTTACCGTGAGCTCACTGACTCGTCTTATATTTACTCTGGGGACTACAGCAATGAAGAGTACGGATTTGCTTTTAGTAACTTTCCAGAAGGGTGGACTTTGGAGCCTGTCACCACGGAACGATCGTATTGGGGTCCGCCGCTGGTGGCGGAGTTCACTTTGGGCGGTGCAGTCCACGAGGACGTATTATTTTCCGTTTATGTCACAGACGCGGAGCCAGAATTTTCGGACATCGCATACTTGGGCCACTCCGACCAGTACTTTTTTTATTACTCTTTTCTCCGTTTTCCATTTGAATGCTCGACCTACGATGTTGATGAGGAGGATGACACTCGTGAGCGTTGTGAAGCGGTGGAGGGAGCCTGGAACATGCTTGAAAAGGGTGTTTTGCCCAGTTTTTCTGTGAAGGATGTGTCCAAAGACTTCCACGTGTAGTCAACAGAGAAGTTTGACTTCTGTTCTCAATCTGTTAAAATTCCCCCGTTCCTAATTCACCTCTATCGTTAAACAACTCCGCAGAAACGAAGAAATCCGATCTCAAACCGTGCGTTTGATCCCAGATGAAGAAAATGGGCTCCCAGGAGGAGTCATGGGCACCTCCAAAGCTTTGGCTCTGGCCAAAGAAATGGGGCTCGACCTGGTGGAAGTGTCCCCCACGGTGTTCCCACCGGTGTGCCGCATCATGGACTTTGGAAAGCATTTGTACCGTCAACGCAAGGTTGAGCAGAAGCATAAGGCCCACCAAAAAGGAGGGGAGATCAAAGGGATTCGCCTCTCGATTCGTACCGACAAACACGACATCGATGTGAAGCTTTCAAAGTGCAAAGAATTCTTAAAAGACGGTAATTCTCTCAAATTCAGCTTGATTTTTCGCGGAAGAGAGGTTACACATATTGAACTCGGTTATGAGAAAATGAATTACGTGAAGGAGCAACTCAAAGATTTCGCTAAGGTGGATCAAGATGCCAAGCGACAAGGAAACTCCCTCGTCATGATTCTCTCACAACTTAAATAACCCATCTCACAATGCCAGGCAAAGCTAAAGTTGGAAAACAACGCACTCATTCCGGAGCTAAAAAGCGCACCACCGTTACTGGAACTGGAAAGATCCGTATGGAAAAGGCGGCTCACAAGCACCGTTTGAACCAGAAAGCTTCCCGCCAAAAGAACTTTGGTGGAAGCCAATCTGTCGTGAGCAAAGCGGACGAGAAGCGTTTCAAGGCTCTGCTTTGGAACTGAGAGCCCTGCTGAGCTGATCAGCACTGACTTCATTTATTTCCGGTCGGACCTTGGCATTGCCCCGCCTTCAGGTCCACCACCGTCCGGCTTCGGCTGGCGAACCTAACCCCGACCCTTATGGCACGCGTCAAACGTGGGACGAATCAACGTCGTCGTCACAACAAGATTTTGAAGGCTGCAAAAGGATACCGAGGGCTCTCTGGTCGTCTCTATTCCATCGCGAAGAGACGAGTCATGAAAGCGGGCATGCATGCGTATGCACACCGTCGTCGCAAAAAACGCGACTTCCGACGTCTGTGGATCACTCGCGTGAATGCTGCTTGCCGAGCTCAAGGCATCTCTTACAGCCAACTCATGTATCGTCTTTCTAAAAAGATGATCGCCTTGGACCGCAAAGTCCTTTCGGAGATGGCCATTCACGAGCCTGCAGTCTTCAACAAGATTGTGGAAGCCGTGAAGTAGTCCCTTCAAGATTTAGAAAGAGCCCCCATCGCTGGAGGCTCTTTTTGTTGTGAATCTCAGGGAATGAGCAAAATTGCTTTTAGTTCTTCCATGTTCTGCATTTCACTGCTGGACTGAGTGAAGTGCAGGTTGACGTTGTAGAGTTTCTGGTACTCCTCAAAGAGGGGGGTGACGCGCTCGGCAAGCACTTGCAGCGCGACGGGTTCGTTTTGCAGCACGAGAACCTTGGCCAGTTTTAAGTAGTGGGCGAAGGTGTTTTTAGGACTGACTTCCGTGGCGGTTTGATAGGCTTCTTGTGCTCCGTTCCAATCTCCTTCTTTTTCCTTTTCTTGGCCCAACATAGACCAGGCATCGGCATCCATGGGGTTGGCGTCTAGCTGTTTCTGGATGTACGTGGTTTTTAGCTCTGGATCTTCGGTGGAGCCTATTTTTTCGTACCACTCGTAGCTGGGGAGCAGGGGACGGAAGGCTTGCACTTGCTCCACGCTGGAGAGGCGGTTGAAGGTGAGTTCGTCGACCGTGAGTTTGAGGCCAGCAGCAGCCACAAGGAGCCCTATGATGAGGAGAGAGGCGGGAGCGAGTCGTGTCTTTTGTTTTGGCATTTGGCTGGCGAGCAGTCCGAGGATGAACCAAAAGGTGAGGGCATTGGTCACAAAATTCAGGTTGTAATCGATCATGGAGTGCGCAAGCAGGGCAAGGAGGCCTGTCCAGGCGGCGAGGGTGAGAGGCCGATCCACGTCTTTGCGGAAGGGGTTCGTTTTGACGAACAAAAAGGCGAGGAAGGCCAGCAAACAGAGGGCGGTGGATAGGCCGCGTTCGGCGGCGAACTTGAGCCACAGGTTGTGAGGGTGATCCGAAAGGGCGAGGAAGCCTTGCTGATAGGGCTGGTAAGCCCATTTGAAACTGGAAGGGCCGGCGCCAAAGAAAGGCTCTTCTTGGATCATTTGGAGGGCTCCTTCAAAAAACTGGAGCCTTTCACTGAACGAGTTGCCTCCTTCCGCTTCCGAGAAAGTGAGGCGGGCCCCGAGATCCACGGCGGCGTAGTCTTGGTTTTTGAGCGTGGTGATTCCTTTCACGAAACCTCCAGTGAGTAGAGCGAGAATCAAAAGAGTGAGAAGGAAGCTCTTTGTTGTTTTGAAAGATGGGAAATGGGGCGAGTGAAAAACGCTTGCAGCGGCAAAAAAGGCGAGTGCAGGAATCAGGGCGAGAAAAGCTCCACGAGAAGCGGTGAGGACAAAGCCGGCCAAGATCAGGGCGGTGAACAGGGTGCTCAGGAGGCGATTTTTGCCTTTCTTCCAGAAATGGAGTGTAAAGAAGGGAAAGCTCATCAAAAAGAAGTCGGCGTAGGCGTTGGGCCAGGCGTCTGCCTTGATGAGTGGATCGTAAAAAAATCCGAAGAAACGCGTGTGATCGGTGCTCAGGTAGCCTTTGATGCCGATCAGGGTGGCGGTGAGGAGGGTGAGGCTCAGAGCTTGAGTGACTTTGGGACTCCACTCCTTTTCTTGAGAGA
>CALRCE010000008.1 GCA_943354505.1 Candidatus Peribacteria bacterium | reverse complement strand
CTCGGGGTATTCAAAAGAAAATCCATAGATTGAGCTGATGTAGGTCTTCCATTCTATTTCGGCAGAAGTTTGTGTGTCTTCTTGGCTTGTTTCGACAGTCGGGTCTGAAGTGGCGGGTTCTTGGGTGACTTCGGGGTCCGATTGGCACGCGACCAAGAGTAGGCTGGAAGTCAAGGCGAGGAGCAGGGATTTTTTAAGCATGGGGTTGGCTAAGTGGATTTGCCTCACTCTACACCCTTGTTTGCTTTTGAAAAATCTCTAGCTTCTTTGGGTGTTTCTCATTATCTTTTTTGTGTTTGCCATTTTAAATAACTGCTTATGGCTAAGAAAATTTTGCTGCTTGGTTCCGGAGAACTTGGGAAGGAATTTGTGATTGCCGTGAAACGATTGGGTCATCATGTGGTGGCGGTGGACTCTTACGACAATGCGCCTGCGATGCAGGTCACGAGCGAACGAGAAGTGATTCCGATGTTGGATGGAGACGCTTTGGATCGAGTGGTGGCTAAGCATAAGCCGGACATCATTGTCCCTGAAATTGAGGCGATTCGTACCGAGCGACTCTACGACTACGAAAAACAAGGGATTCAAGTTGTGCCCAGTGCGAGAGCGGTGAACTACACGATGAACCGAAAGGCGATCCGCGATCTTGCGGCAAAAGAACTGGGGCTCAAGACGGCCAAGTACACCTACGCTAAGACTTTGGAGGAACTCAAAGCCGCAGTGCAGGATTTGGGATTGCCTTGTGTGGTTAAGCCTCTCATGTCTTCTTCGGGGAAGGGGCAATCGGTGATCAAGACTGAAGCCGAGATCGAAAAAGCCTGGGAAGTGGCGCAAACCAAAGGACGTGGAGACACCGTGGAAGTGATCGTGGAGGCTTTTGTGCGTTTCAATTCCGAGATCACTCTGCTCACGGTCACGCAAAAAAATGGAGCGACTTTGTTTTGTCCACCCATTGGGCATCGACAAGAACGTGGAGATTATCAAGAAAGCTGGCAACCTGCGGTGGTGAAAGAAGCGGACATTCAAGAAGCGCAGCGTATGGCGGCGGTTGTCACGGTCTCGCTCACGGGCTGTGGGATTTGGGGAGTGGAGTTCTTTTTGGCGGACGATGGAGTTTATTTCTCGGAATTGTCTCCGCGTCCCCACGACACGGGCATGGTGACCTTGTCGGGAAGTCAGAACTTTTCGGAATTTGAACTGCATGCGCGCGCGGTGCTCGGGTTGCCGATTGCGGAAATCAAACTCGAAAGAACCGGCGCCAGTGCGGTGATTCTCGCCACCAACGAGGGTGTGGAACCGCAGTATCTTGGTTTGGAGACGGCAATGAACCATCCTCAGTCCGACGTGAGGATTTTCGGAAAGCCTGTTACTCGTGTGCATCGTCGCATGGGAGTGGCTTTGGCTTACGATGCCTTGGGCACTGATGTGGACATCGTGAAAGAGCGCGCCATTGCGATCGCAAAAGAGGTGAGGGTGGGGTAGGGATTACTTTCCGAGATAGACAATTTCATCTATTTTTCTCGACAAATCCTTCTCCTTTGGATTTTTCCCTCTGAAGCTGAACTTCTTCAGCTCATCAATTGTATGTTTGTGTTGCGTGTTGCGTTTTGTCCCGGCAGTGTTCATGGTAGGTTTTTGTTCATAATATCAACTTTCAAGACTCAAAACTAGGATTCCATCCTGTTTTGAGAGTGGCGGAGGGGGGGAGATTCGAACTCCCGAAACCCTTTCGAGTTTACACGCTTTCCAAGCGTGCTCCATCGGCCACTCGGACACCCCTCCAGTCTAGGTACTTATTGCGTATTCTGGCGTTTGAAGAGCCAAAAATGCTTAGGTACTCTACCACAGCTTTTTGGCTGTACAAGTAGATTCTCGTAGAGTCTTTCATGATGTGAGGCTTGATGCCCAATTTGTTCATTATTCCGGCAACCGATTTTGTTAGTTTCTTTGAATAACTGGTGAAACACAGGCCGATATTTTGGTATGTTTTGCCGTTTTGTTTATGGCGGTGGATGTAAAGGCATCCGTCAGTATCCATCAAACCTCTTACAAATGCTTTCTCGTACTCCAAATTCCCATATATCCACTTCTGCACCTTTTCTAAGTTTATTTCCCCTGGGTGCACCTTTGCTAACAAGAAAATCAACCAGTTCCGTGCTCGAAAAACTTAGGACTAGTGTATTCTTCCCACGCTTAAAACTATGTGCTTCGAGATTAAATAAACTCTTCACGAGGTTATTTACAACGGATGAGTAGTCGAAGTCAGCTTGAGCATTCAGGGTGATGACTACTTGCCAAGGATTGTTGATGCCTCCATCTCCTAATTCTATTCCCATGAATTCGGCTAAAGCTACACTTTCCTCTGGGAGCAGGATTTGTTTGCGATGACTTTTCTTTGGATATTTTAGCGAAGCGATGTCCATACGTGTCACTATAGTCGGCATCGAGGCCCAAAAAAAGCCCCGTCTTTGAAGGAGCTATTTTTGGGTGCTTATTCTGAAAGCGGTTTGATTTTACTTTATTTAATACTCTTCTTCAAGCGTTTTTTTGCGAGCAATTTGATCTGATCGCGGAACTTTTTTGGATTCTTTGCGAGAGTTCGTGCAGCGCGAGCGGTCATCTTTACAGAAACCATTGCGCCTGAACTTTCATCCAAAACGGTCTTCTTGATCAAGTTAGGAAGAAAACGACGTTTGCTCTTGCGATTGGAGTGGGAAACTTTATTTCCACTGCTAGGGCGAGCGCCGGTGAGTTGGCAAACTTTGGACATAAATAAGTGTCAAATGCCGGGTTATCTTAAGTGAGAAGTTCTGGTTTGGCAAGCGGAAAATTTGCCCTTACAGGCTAAGGGCGAATGATGCGAGTGTGAGCGGCTACATTTTGTGCGTTTCGGGTTGAGGTCCAGAATTGAACGAAGTGCTTCCAAGGGACGTCCATGTCTATGCTGAGGCCGTTGACGACATCGGAGGATGCGGCTACAGAGGTTCTCGTGTGAAGAGCAATGTCTTCCCCTAGTCCACCCCTGCAACCTAGGTGACAAGAGAATAAAACAATCTTTGATCCGGTTCTCGCCAGCGTTGCAAATAGGTGGTCGTAAGGCTTTTCTCCCAAATTTCTTTTGCTCAACTCTTGTGCTGGTTGACCTGTTTTGTTTGAAACGACCATCTCAAATCCACCGCCGTGAGCATCGAGGATTAAGGTTTTAGCTTTTTCTCGCCATTCAGCTAGTCGTGGCGCTAAGTCTTCTTCGTCATGAATTTCTACAACTCGGATGGGTAGTTTGCCGCCTCTTCTCTCAAAATCGGAATCCCTGGGCGGCTTAACTGGAGAATGAGGTGTGCGTTTTAGTGGGACGTTGCCTTCTGTTTCGAGCAAGAAATCTTCTAGTTCTTGGTGAGTCCCTATTGGAAATTTTAGATAAAGATCTCCGAAAGACCCTGAGTCCGTTAAAGTGCTTTGAATTAAGTCGTTGCTGTATAACTCTGGAAACCAGACTCCTCTCTCTCTGCATAGCCGCCTTAAGCTATTAGGCTGGAATTTCTCAAGACGCAAAAGAGTTTTTAGATGGCTTTTCAGTCGGGCTATATTCCCATCTCTCGTCTGTTGCATGAGAACCAAATCTTTTTGCTCAAAACTCAGTTGCAGAACGTGGTAGCAGATTGAAGTTGTGATCATCAGCTCCCTCCAGTCTGTGCAACTTTCAACGAGAGCGATCAGGGCGATGTAGTCAAATCCGACGGATTTCGCTAAGCAGTCTGCTAGTTGCTCTGGGTCCTCGCTGTCCATTCGTTCGCGTAGCGTGTGGATGAGGCTACCTGTTGTCCCTGTGTATTCGTGTTTGTAATCCCGAGGCTCTCTGTTCATTGGATAAAGTTTAGTCCATAACTATAAATGAATTTTCTTTTTAGTAAATAGCTTAAAGAGGCGTGTGCACTCCAAGGATTGCTACAATGGCCACATGTTTCTTTCGCCCAATTATCTTTTGGCCCTGGTTTTGATTCTCACGGTGCATGAGGCGAGTCATGCGTGGGTGGCGACGCGCTTGGGGGATCCGACGGCGGAACGTGCCGGAAGACTGAGTTTGAATCCGATTCGTCATTTGGACTTGATGGGCACGCTCATGATGTTTTTTGCAGGCATTGGGTGGGGGAAGCCAGTGCCCGTGAATCCACGCAATTTTGAAAAACCTTTTCGCGATGAAGCGCTCACGGCTTTAGCCGGGCCTGCCGCCAATTTGATCCTCGCTTTTTTAGCCGCCATCCCCTACACCTACTTGCCTGCGGGGCATCTGTGGGCTTTTGCCGGATCGGTGCTCGACCTTTCTTTGGTTTTGTTTTTGTTCAACATGTTGCCTTTTCCGCCTTTGGATGGGTCCAAGTTCCTGACTCTTTTGGTTCCGCAACGTTATAAAGGGCGTTATTTGGAGATGCTGGACAAGAGCACGGCCTACTTTATTGCCTTTATGGTGATCGATTTATATTTGGGTCAACGGTGGTTTGGCTTCTCGATTGTGTGGACACTTGTCTCGACAGCCACTTTTTGGATGAAAACTGCCATTTTAGTCATTGTCTAGTGTTGACATTCTAGACCAGCTCAACTAGAGTATCTGTCGATAAGGTCAACGATGTTCGCAAGATCCACCACGGCGGTACTTGGTCTCTCTCGGGAGATCACTGAGTGTCCCTCAGAAAAATTCCGCCCGGACAAACGGCAAAGTTGTCCTTTTCAATTTCCGGCGAATTTGCGTTGCAGTCCGTTGCTTGCTAAGATTGAGTCTTTGTTTTTTGCTTAAACAGTTCCTCATGCCTAAACTCAAGCCTAATGAAGCCTTTGAGAAGACCTGGGACGCTTCTATGCGTGCTGCTGTTGGTTTGGAGCTGCAGGGGATGGATGCGCGTTTGAGAGGAAGTCCGGCTTTTGTTGAGAGCCAGGTTGCAAACGTTAAACGTTTATTTGCTGAACGAAGGCGCATCCAGAAAGCTATTTTTGATCATTTGAGGGGAAGCTTGGGTAAAGAAAGAGAGATGGTGGATTTTTTGAGTGGAGATGCAGCTGCTACTTTGCCTTTGGTTCTCAGTGGAGATTTGAATGTGCTACACCTTGTAGACAACGGTCATAGCCGTAAACAAAAAACAGTTGGAGCAACTCTTCCCACTCGACTCGGGATTCAGGGCAATGTTCGTTCGCATGACCTCAATATCTCTTCCAGTTCTGGGTCGCTTGCCCTTCCTAGGGCTCAAGTTGGTCTTCTGTCTGATACGGGTTTTGCTCTTCCTGTAGAGAATCGTATGCCTCAGACTACTATAGGGATGGATACTTCGGCCCCTTCTACTTTTAGGGGTTCTCATGTGATTGGAGCCACGGCTGGTTTCAATGACGTTTTACGGGTCTTCGGGGGAGCTGGAAGAACCCTTCACGTTGTTGAAACTCCTTTTGTTCGAGCTCCTTTGTCTGTCAACGATTGGGGAGATCACTTGTCGCGTGAGGTAGGTGCGGACTCTCAGTGGAGAGTGCAGGATGTAGCGCCTTTGGTACAGGAACTGGGAACCATGCGAGCTCGGTTGGAATTTGTAGGAGCTTGAGTTCTAGGCGCACGCATCCTAAAAATCCTCTGGCCTTCTGAGCCGTTTTTTGTTTATATGTCCCCGCTAACGTGTGCCGCGGTAGCTCAGTCGGTAGAGCGCATCCATGGTAAGGATGAGGTCTCGGGTTCGATTCCCGATCGTGGCTCCAGTTTTTACATCTTACTGCAATTTGCTTAGGTGCTCTTTTAGCATGGGTATCGAACTTCTTACTGTTTCCCAGACTAATTTGATATTCACTCCGAAGTAGAAGTGAATGAGTACATCCCTCATCCCTGCTATTTCTCTCCAAGGTACTTCGGGGTGTTTTTCTTTGAATTCTGCGGGCAATTTCTTTACCGCTTCACCGATATTCTCAATTCGTTTCATTACGGCATCCTGTTCTTTTTGAGCTTTCAGAAAAGCCGCCTCATCCATTCCTTCCACGTATGTTTCGATTGCAGAAATACTCTCTAGAATATGGTCGATATAGACTTGGGAATCGTGGCTCATAAAATATCGATTTTATCTTTTTCGATATTTGCCTGTAGGCGAGGATGGATGTAATCGTAGGTGATCACATCGACTTTGCGGTTCAAGGATTCTTCTAGATTAATTTTTAATCCAGATAAGTCTAATAAAGTAGAGCCTTGAGGGAGTTCTACCAAAAGGTCCAAGTCGCTTTCCTTCGTCTCTTCACCTCGTGCGAAAGATCCAAAAATGGAGGATCTTTTAATTCCTGCTTTTCTAAGAACAGGTAAAATTTGGATAGTGATGGCTTGAATTTGAGGTGTCATGTGTTGGATTGTACCACTTTCATTTTACATGAAAGCCATTCTAAATGGAACCGTGTTCGTCTTTGTAAGACTTCCGCCCCGAAAACAACATCACTCGTGCCGAAGTGACTTCCGGACCTATGATGAGTATTATGCGGAGTAGTTGAAATCACTTTCCGTTCATGACTCAGTACGCTGTTTTTCTTCGGGGGATCAATGTGGGCGGGCACAACCTTGTGAAGATGGCCGAACTCAAGGACTGTTTAGAGAAGAAAGGCTATAAAAAGGTGAAGACCTTTTTGGCCAGTGGGAATGTGCTTTTGGAGGCGGAGGAGACGAGCCCTGAAAAATTGGAGACCTTTTTGGAAGCGATTTTGGAGAAACAGTTCGGCTTTCCCATTTCAGTTTTGGTTCGCAGGGTGGAAGAACTGCGTAGGCTCAAAGATCTGCATGTGTTCAAGGATATTCCGGTGACGAAGGAAACCCGGCTGTATGTGACTTTCTTGTCGGAGGGTGCGAAGGGTAAGCTGAAAATTCCCTACAAAGATCCCGACTGTGATTTTAGGATTCTCACGTTGGCGGAAGGAGCTTTGTTCAGTGTTTTAGTGGTGTCGGGAGAGCGTGGCACGGTGGATGCGATGGGGATCATCGAAAAAGAATTCGGCAAACGTGTGACCACCCGAAATTGGAACACGGTGGAGAAGATGTTGGCGGTTTAAGCCCCTGTTGAGCCATTTTGACACAGTTTTCTGAGTTCAAATGGTTGCCTCTTCAGGCTAGGCTTGCTAAGCTTTTGCCGTCATTTACTTTTCCGTATGAAAAAACTTATTCCTACTCTTTTGGCTAGTGTTTTATTGATGTCTGCTTGTTCTGGTGTTCAAACTTCCGGTCAAGAAACCGTTAAGATTGGTGTGATCGCTCCCATGACCGGTGATGCGGCGGCTTACGGACAAGAGATGCAGCACATTTTGGACTATGCTGTTGGGCAAATCAACACTGCTCAAGTGGATTCTCCTTATCAATTTGAACTGGTTTACGAAGATGGACAGTGTGGAGCTGCGGCTGCCACTGCTTTGCAGAAATTGGTGGACGTTGATGGCGTTCAATTCATCATTGGAGGTGCTTGTTCCTCTGAATCTTTGGCCATTGCCCCTTTGCTTGAGGAGAAAGGCGTTGTTGCGGTTTCTGCTTTGTCTTCCAACCCAGAATTGGACGGCTTGAGCCCTAACTTCTTATCGCTTTCTTACAGCGACTCTGGAGTGGGAGAAGGCATTGCGGCACAACTTTCGAGGTACTCTAAAGTCGCAATTTTGGGAGAACAAAATGATTACAACGTCGGCTTGCACGACACGGTGTTGGAAGCGCTCAAAGCTTATCCTTCTGTAGAGTTGGTTGCGGACGAGAGTGTTGAAAAGGGGGCAACCGACTTCCGCAATGCGCTTCAGAAAGTCAAAGCCAGCGGAGCTGAGGCGGTTTTCTTCAATACGAACCCTGGAGTCACCACTGAAACCTTGGTGAAACAACTCGCTGAACTTTCAGACTGGGAAGTGGCTAAAGTTGCCATCTTTGATTTTATGAATGAAGCTTACTACGACTTGGCTCCCGAGGTTTTTGTCGACATGCTTGTGGTGGATACGCCTAAAGTGACTTCCACGGAGTTCACTGCCATGATGGAGGCTGTAACGGCTGCCAACGGGACCGTTGAAGACCTTGGATCTTTCTACACGGCTTCTACCTACGATGCTCTTACGGTCTTGACTAAGGGCATCCTGAATGAGGGTAGTGATCCTGAGATGGTTTTGGCCGATATTCGTGAAAGCAGCTTTACTGGTTATCTGGGAGAACTGACTTTTGGTCAAGGAACCTTTGTGCAAGGAATCGGTACCGCAGTTTATGCAGTGAAAGGCGGCGTCTGGGTGCAACAGTAAAACTCAAGTCTTTATGGCTTCCTACTTTCTTCAAATTGGTCTCAACAGTTTGATCGAAGCCATGCAGGTTTGTTTGCTCGCGGCGTGCTTCCTGCTCATTCACAACGTTTCGCGCGTCCTCAACTTGGGTCTTGCGGCCGCTTTTCTTGTGGGTGGTTATGGGTACTATGCCGGGCTGCAAATTTTTGATGGAGCTTTGGGAGCCTTTTTTACCGCCTTCTTGGGGCTTTTGCTCCTCACGGTGATCAACTTGAGTTTGCTTCGTCCTTTCATTGCCAAGGGACTCGATCTCATGGGACTGCTTGTAGGAGTCGGTCTCTGGTTCATTGTTCAAGAACTTTACTCCATGATCTATGGAGCCCAGGGGCACTCGCTTGTCGAAGGGGTTTTGCCCACTGTGCACGTGGGTGAACTGGTCTTGCCTGTCACTGCTGTACGGACGCTGGTCGTGACTTTTGTTTTGGCCATTTTGAGTGCCCTTGTTTTTTTAAAAACACCTCTGGGGCGTTCGCTGCGAGCGCTCAAACAGCATTCGGGGGTCAGTGCGCAATTGGGTGTGAGTGAACGTCGTTTGCAAGCCGGTGCTTTTTTTGTGGCGCTGCTGGTTGCTGGTCTCATGGGTATTTTTACCGGAATGAACGAGGCCATCACGCCGACGTACGCTCATTCCATGATTGTTTCGGGGTTCCTTGCTTTTTTGGTGGGAGGTGGAAAGGATATTCGTGGGGTTGTTTTGGCGGCCTTGCTTTTGGTTTTGGTCCCTAGTTTTATCGTCGCTGCACCTTGGGGAGACTTGAACATTTCTCAAACGTGGCGTGAGGTCTTAGTCTTTATTTTGGCCGCTGGACTGCTTTTGCTGAAGCCTCAAGGGCTCTTAACCGTTCGTACGCGAACTTCTTAAACAGTATGGGCTACTTTCTTTCCGTTTTATTTCTGTTTTTTCAGGTCACTATTGCAGGGGCAGCGATGCACGTCTTGACCTCTTTGGCGGGCAAGTACCTCTTTATGTTTCCCGTTGTTTATACGGTTTCGATGTATACGTTGGCCTTGAGCCAGCAGGCGGGCCTCAATCCTTGGCTTGCCTTTTTATTTGGCCTCTTCAACGCGTTCGTGTTTGCCTTGGGTTTGGCCGCCTTGGATCGACGCTTGTCTCGCGACTCCTTTGCTGTTTTGGGAGTGGCCGGTATTTTTGCGGCTTTGGCTTTGGTTCGGTCTTGGTCTTCTCTGACGAACGGCGTCTTGGGCATTTCGGGGGTGAGTCGGCCGGAAGGTTTGGAATCTCTAACAGGGCTCGTGCTCTTTTGTTTCGGACTCTTTTTGTTTTGTTTGGCGGTGGAGTGGGTGGCTTTGAATACCTCTCTCAGTCGGCGTTGGCGTGCCATGAGGGAGGCTCCTGTTATTCTGCAAGGGCTTGGGGTCGACGTGAATAAACTCAGCGCATGGACTATTGTACTTTGTTGTGCCTTTTTAGCCCTTGCTGCGATGCCCTTCGCTTGGTTTTACCAATACGTCGATCCTTCTAGTTCGGGAGGCTTGCTCGACTTTTTGCGTGTGATTTCGGTTGCCATTTTAGTGAGAGAACCTAAGGTGTCTCACGTGGTGATGGCGGCGCTCTTCATTGTTGGTGTGCCGGAATTGCTTCGCTTTTTGGATCTTCCTGCTTCTGTGATGGGATCTCTGCGTTCTATTCTTTATTCAACTTTACTCATCGTTCTGCTCTTTGCCTTGCAAAAGCGCAGCGTATTTTCTAACCGCACTTTTTAATGCTCACCGTTGAAGATCTTTTTGTACAGCTTGGTCAAAGTCCTGTCTTGCAGGGCATCAACCTTTCTATTCGGGAAGGAGAGATCGTCGGACTCATCGGCCAAAATGGATGTGGCAAGACCACGTTTTTGAACGCGCTGTCGGGTTATGTGAAGCCCACGGCGGGCAGTGTTCTCTTTGCCGGGGAAGATGTGACAAACTTGGCGCCCGAAAAACGGGCGAGTCTGGGAATGACGCGGAGTTTTCAAACGCCGGGAGTGTTCCGTGAGATGACGGTGGAAGAAAACTTGCTCATTGCTTTGGAGCGAGTGAAGTCTTATCCGTGGTGGTGGCAGTTCAGTTCTAAGTGGCGTAAGAAAGCGGACACTGAAGTGCAGCGCCTTTTAGAGACGGTGAATTTGCAGGATCACAAACATTCCTACGCCGGGGTTTTGTCGGGAGGACAGCTGCGTTTACTGGAGCTTTTGCGTTTGGAGATTTGTGGCGGGAAACTCTTCCTCATCGATGAACCTACGGCGGGGGTGGCTCCGGCCATGAAGAAGGTGCTGATGCGGTCTTTAAAAGAGTTGGCACGCGGGGAGGGGCGCAGCCTTTTGATTGTGGAGCACGATCTTAAATTTTTGTTTGAATTGGTGGACCGAGTGGTGGTTTTTGTGGAAGGCCGAGTCTACATGGAGGGCAAGCCAGAAGAAGTGGTTAAAGATCCACGACTGCAGGAGGTGTATTTTGGGACGAAGTAGGGACTTGTCTAGGTTTAAAAAGAGCCCCGTTTCTGAGGCTCTTTTTTGGTGATGAATTTAGATCTTAGTAGCCGGTTGCGTCCAAGAAGTAGTTGTAGTCGTCGATCATGAAGTTGTAGTAATCGAGGACGTTGGAGTAGGCAACGTAGAGGTCGTCCGCATTGCTGGCGGTGATGGCCTTTTGAGCAACCATTGCGTTGGGCAAGAAGTTGAGTTCTAGGTCGTCGTAGAAAGTCTCAAGGTTGTAGGTGTAGTAGGAATCCACGGCAGGCATGTTGCTTCCGCTGTGGCTTGCCACTTGAGTGCTGAGTACGTCGTAGAGGCCTTGGAGTTCTGCACCACGAGTGTAGTTCTCGTTCACGTAAGCGTCTTCCACCAAGTCCAGAATGAGTTCAGCTTGGTCGAGGTCCTTGTTCATGTTGTCGATGGACACGCTGATTGGATCGCTAGGGTCGACGGTCCAGGTGTTGTATTTGTCGTAGAGGGTGTCTGTCTTATCTAAAATTACGTCGTGAGCCGCGTAGTAAGCGTCGATGGCGGTGTAGATGCTGGCTACGAGACCTTTTCCTTTTTCAAGATCGGTTTTGTATTCTTGAGCAGCCACGTACTTGTGCAGATCTTTGCAGAGCGTGTCGAGTTGATCAATCTCGGTGAAGACGATGGTGGCTTGAGCTTTGAGCTCTTCTGCTTCTGTGTCTTCCAATCCAACAGGGTTCATGGTGTCGGTGTAGAGAGCATCACGATCGTAGAGATCGAAGCTGCATGTGAAGGAAACACCGTAGGCTTCGTCGTAGTTGTTGAGGTCGTATTCGGCGTATTGAACACTGTCGTCCAGGTAGCTCACTTGATCTTGAGCGGCGTTGATGAGGTCCGTGTAACGATTCAGAGTGTCAGTTGCACTTTGTTCCATGCTGGTGTCGTCCCAGGTGGTGTCGTCGTCTCCGGAAGATCCCCAGTTTTCTAGGGTGTTGGTGACGGAACTGCATCCGGTGAGTACAAGGAAGAGTGCACCCAGTACGAGTAAGCTGCGCTTGGTGTTTTGCATGGTATGAAAGTTAGATAGGGGATAAGCTTTCGGGCGGTATTGTATAACACTTGCTCGTGAAACGTCTAATTGAAATTGATGCGCTTCGTGGCTTGGCGGTGCTGTGCATGATTGTTTTTCATTTTGGTGTGGATGGAAATATGTTGCATTACTGGGCTTTTGATACGCACGGTTGGCCTCTCGTTTTGTTCATGCGTCTGGGGCAATTCTTATTTTTGGGACTCGTGGGGGTTTCTGTTTTTCTTTCGAGTCGTGGATTTAAGGCTCAGTCCGTTCGCGGTCTTAAAATTTTTGGGTGTGGGCTTTTGGTGACCGCGGGAACTTATTTGGTTTTCCCTCACGATTACGTGCGTTTTGGGGTCCTGCACTTGATTGGCGTGAGTGTGCCTTTGCTGGCTTTGTTTAAAGGCCGGGAGCTCTGGGCTTTGCTGGCTGCGGCTGGATTTTATGGAGTTTCTTTTGTATTGCCTGCCGTGGAGCTGAGTTCCAGTTGGACTTTGCCTTTTGGCTTGCCTCCTGAGCACTTTTCTTCACTGGACTACTTCCCGATTTTTCCGTGGATGGCGGTGCCACTTTGTGGACTGTGGCTGGCTTCAAAACTCTATGCGCAGCGCAAAGAAACGGCCTTGGCGATTTTTGCAAAAGTGCCCGGCAGCAGATGGCTGGGACGGCATTCCCTAGCCGTTTATCTGTTGCATCAGCCCATTCTTTACTTTAGTTTATGGGGGCTTTCTCACTGGATTTCATGAACACAACGGGTCGCAGTCTCGCTCAAATGCTCAAGGGTGGAGTGATTATGGACGTCACCACGGCCGAACAAGCTAAGATCGCGGAGGCGGCCGGAGCTTGTTCAGTGATGGCTTTGGAACGGGTGCCTTCGGACATTCGTCGGGATGGGGGGGTGGCTCGGATGAGTGATCCTCTAATGATTCTTGAGATTCTTGCGGCGGTCACGATCCCGGTGATGGCGAAAGTGCGCATTGGGCATTTTGTAGAGGCGCAAATTTTGGAGGCTTTGGAGATCGACTTTATTGACGAAAGTGAGGTGCTCACTCCTGCGGATCCTTTTAAACATGTGGAGAAAACGGGATTCAAGGCGCCCTTTGTGTGTGGAGCTCGTGACCTTGGAGAGGCGCTTCGTCGCATCCATGAAGGCGCTTCGATGATTCGAACCAAGGGCGAGGCGGGAACCGGAAATATTGTAGAAGCGGTGCGACATGTGAAGACTATGAACGAAGGGATTTTGGCTTTGAAAGATTTGAACAAAGAAGAGATGGAGTTTTTGGCGCAGGAATACCGTGTGCCGGTGGAACTTTTGGAAGAGACGCGACGGCTGGGACGATTGCCGGTCGTGAATTTTGCAGCGGGTGGGATTGCGACTCCGGCGGACGCGGCACTCTGTATGCAGCTCGGTTGTGATGGTGTGTTTGTGGGCAGTGGCATTTTTAAGTCCAGCGATCCTGCGAAGATGGCGCACGCCATCGTTCAAGCGGTGATTCACTTCAAAGATCCTCTTAAGCTTGCGGAACTTTCTGCGGGATTGGGAGACGCGATGGCGGGGCTTGAAATCGGGACTCTAGGAACTCGCATGCAAGAGCGTGGATTATGATTGGAATCCTCGCAATTCAAGGCGGTTATGCCGAGCACGAAGCAGTGCTTGCGGGTTTGGGTTTGCCATTTAAGGAAGTCCGTTCTTTGGCGGACACGGAAGGGCTGACGGGCCTTATTATTCCCGGCGGGGAAAGCACGGTGATGGATCAGTTCATGCAAAAGTACGAGCTTAAAGAGTGGCTTTTGGAGCGAGCTCACGATTCGAGTTTTGTGATGTTTGGAACCTGTGCCGGACTCATCCTCTTGGCGCGGTATGGACTGTTGGATGTGGAGGTTGAGCGCAATGCGTATGGACGTCAGCTGGACAGTTTTGTGGCTGAAGTGGAGGTGCAGGGATTGGGCAAGGTACGAGGCCATTTTATTCGAGCCCCTAAGATTGTGAGGGTCGGACAGGGTGTGGAGGTTTTAGGCGAACACCAAGGCGTGCCGGTGGTGGTGAAACAAGGTGCGGTGTGGGGGATTTCTTTTCATCCGGAATTGGCTAGCGATTCGACTCTTCACGCTGCCATTTTTTCGTGCTAGTTTAAGCCACGAACTTAATCTCTCCCTATGTCTTTTCTTCGCAGCGCTCGTTTTCTGCTTTTTGCAACGGTGACGTCTAGTGTCTTCTTGACTGCTTGTTTTGGTGGAGAGGCCGACTTGGGAGCTCACGTGAGCGGACAAGGATTGATTCCAGAAAACTTCATGCCTGCTGACGTGGGGATGGTACTTTCTTACTCTTTGAACAACGACGAACAGTTTGCCGCTGTCCAAACTTTGGAAGAAAAATTGGGTGATGCGGGACGTTTGACCCGAACGGTTGCGGAGAGTTTCAATGCGCAATTTGCGGATGCGGGTTTGGATTATGAGAAAGATTTGATGCCGGCTTTTGGTGAGCAGTTCCGCTGGGTCTACGGAGCCCGTCCAAAAGAGGAGGGTGCGGAGGTTTTTAGCGTGACGACTTTGGGCGATCCCGATCAGATGGTCTCTGTTTTTGATACCCTTTCTGAAGCAGGAAGTTTTGAAAAGAAGGTGCTCAGTGGACGGGATGTGTACGTGAATGCCGAGGCCACTTTTTACGCCACGGTTCATGAGGATTTGCTTCTTGTTTCTGACACTCCTGAAAATGTGGTGAGCATGCTCGATCAAGATGAAGGTGACAGTTTGTGGAACGCTGAAAATTATCAGGAAGCCATGGGTGAGATTGGGCAGGACTTTGTGTTCTACGGCTTTTTGTTCCCTGAACTTTACAATGACACCCTCAACCTTTCTACGGGCCTTTCCATCGCCAACATTCCTTCTGCGATTTCGAGACAGAGCATTGTGGTTCGTGCCGAAGCAGAAGGTCTGAGCTTTGATGTGAACATGCTGGCAAATAAAGAAAAAGCCAAGGATGCCGGGCTCTCCTTTGATGTTGTGCCCAAGGAAGATCCTTACTTGTACAAAGAAGTTCCCGCCGAAGGTTTGATGGCTTACTTTGAATCTTATGGTTTGCAGCAAACGCTGGAGCAGGCCGACAAATTGGGTGACGACACCAGTTCTTTGGATGCGATCCGTGAAGGGTTTAGAAACTATTTTGGAATGGATTTTGACGAAGACTTCATGAGCTGGTTCGACAGAGGCTATGTTTTGGCTTTGAATACAAACGACTCCGGACTTTTCCCTGGCATCACTTTGTACGTGGACAGCAGCTCGGATGAGGAGCATGCTCAAGAGTTGCTCAATAAGTTGGACGGGCAAATTTCAGGTCTCATGACGGTTTTTGAAGAGGCTTTGCCCGGGGCGGTTTCTAAAGATACGGTTCAAATTCAAGGCACCGATTTCACGAAAGTTTCTATCGATTTGACGGAGTTGCCTCGCACTCAGGATTCCCCTCTGCCTTCGTTGGTGACGGGCAGTGAAATGCAACTCATCTATGGAGTTTTGGATGGACGCGTTTTGCTCACGACTGCAACGGCTTGGGAACAAGAAAATCCTGAAACCATTGCAGATTCCGTGTTGTATTCCAAGCTCAAGGACAAGTTGGACGATGCGGATCAAGGCTTGATCCTTTTGGATGCGGGCGAACTCGCCAACTTTGCCGGAGATCTTCGTGCACTGCGTGAACAGCTGGACTTGGAAGTCAGCGACACCGCTATGGATTTTGAAGACTTCTTGGATGGGTTCAGTGGGGCGATTGCTCAAAGCCACACCGAAGCGTATTCCAGCACGTTCTCCGGATATCTTATGCTTGCTGACTAAGGGCTTGTGACAAAATAAATTCCCTGTCTTACATTCATTGCATCACCGTCTAGAACCACTACTCCATCACAAAACCTCTCAAAGTACTTCTAGTACTCCTCGAGATTTTGCTCAGTCGTAGCAGCCCTATATGGCGCGCACTGAATGCAATCTAAAGGAATTTATTTTGTCACAAGCCCTGATGTCCAAAGTTCTCATTGGTCTCAACACTTACAATGACCTTCCTTATCTGAAGGAGAGTCTGCCAGCGGTGGAAGTTTTGCGAAAAAAGATGGGGGCGACGGTGGTGGTTTTGGACACGGCTTGGAACGAGGGGGTTAAAAAGTTCATCGCAAAAAATTATCCGGAATTTGATTACTTTCGTCACCCCGACGGCAACATTGGGTACGGGCGTTCGTACAATGCGATTTTAGAGCGCGCCCCCGGCCACGATTTGTATTTGGTGGTGACCAGCGATGTTTTGTTGCATGTGCCCACGGTCGCGCGTTTCATGAAGCGAATGGAAGAGCAGAAGGATCTGACCATGGTGGCCGGAAAGTTGTATTACTGGAATGTGGCAAAGCACGAGCTGACGAAGCAAATCGATAGCTTTGGAATCGTGGGCAAGAAAAATCATCATTTTTTTGATCGAGGCCAAGGGGAAGAAGACACAGGGCAGTACGATAAAAACTTGGCGCATTTTTTCGGAATTTCGGGGGCCGTTTTTTTGATTCGAACGGCGGTGATTCCAAAGCTTCAAGGCAAGGCGCACTTGCTTTTTGATGAGCGATTTTGGATGTACAAAGAAGACATCGATTTAGCCTACCGTCTGCGTTGGTTGGGGGAGGACATTACGATCTTTCCTGAAGTCTGGGCTTGGCATGCACGAACCGTTGCCAATCGTGCAGGAGAAAAAGGCCAAACCCTTAAAGGCCTCGCGGCGGCGGACAGACTGAAGAAGGATTATGCACGGCTCAACTCTTACAAGAACCATTTTTTGCTGCTCAAAAACAACTTCACCTTTCGTTACGGTTTTAGCGTGGCCTTGAGCGTGCTGCTTTACGAAATGATGAAGGGTATTTTTGTTTTATTTCGTTCTCCGCGCGTTTTCTTTGCCGGGCTCAAAACCTTGCTTTTTGTGCGGGTCGAGGGTAGTTCTAAGCGAGTTAGTCCTAAAAAACTTTTGTCCTATTTCTCTTAAATGGTGATCACCGATCTTTCTATTGTTGTTTTGCACCACGGCAGTCCCAAAGAAGTGACGAAGAATTTGGAGGCTTTAAAAAAAGCATGGTTGCCCGCAAAAACAGAGGTACTTGTGATCAACAACGGCACTCCCGGTTCGAACGGCATGATTCCTGTGGAGCGAAATTTGAAGTTTGAACTGCGTTTTTTTGAGATTGAAAATCGCGGTTACCCTCAAGGAAATAACTTTGGACTGAGCGTCGCGAAAGGCAAGCTGCTGTGTATTTTGAATCCGGACATCGTGGTCCAAAAGGGCACGTTTAAAGTGTTGATTGAATACTTGGAGGCGCACCCAAAAGTGGGCATTGTGGCGCCCAGGCTTCGTTATCCGAATGGAAAGGTCCAAGACAACTACCGAGTCTTCCCGAGGCCATTTGATCTTTTTGTGAAGCGAACTTTTTTGCGTCGATTGATGCTCCGACGCATGCGTCGTTATTTGATGTGGGACAAAAATTCTCAAGTCTCAGAACCTGTGGATTGGCTCACCGGAGCTTTTCAAGTCTTTACTCGCAAATGTTGGGACAAGGTTGGACCCAACGATGAGCGCTACTTTCTTTTTATGTCTGATGTGGACCTGTGCCGTATTGCGTGGAACAAGGGGTTTGAGGTGCACTTTGTGGGGGACACGGAAGCGGCGCACAATGAAGGGCGACTTTCTTCGGGTGGGATTCTGGATGTTTTTAGAAAGCGCACGCTCCGCATTCATGTTTGGGACGCGTTCAAATATTACTTGAAGTGGATGCTGCGTCGGCTTCCTAAAAAACGTCGACAATGAAGAAGTATTTTTGGATCGGATTCTTTTCGCCTCTGGTGGTTCTGGCGAGTGGACTGACCCTTATTCTTTTTCGGTCACAGGTTTTGAACTATGGGATTTTGTTTGTGGTGCTTTGCATCGTTGGGTTTAAACTCTACGGCTATCTACTTGAAAATCCAGAGCCCACAGTCGAACGAGTGATCGTGGTGGCTGGTTTGCCTGACTTTGTTCATGGCGTGGCCTTGGGCTGTTTTCTGCTCATCTTTGTTTCGGTTGGGACTCTTTGTGTTACTCTTTGGCTTGGATCTAAGGGGTGGCTTTAAGTTGAAGGTTTGCCTTCCAGGGCTCTTTTGGCTACAATCCTCCCGCACTAGGCCTATCGTATAGTGGTAGTACAGCGGTCTCCAAAACCGTTAGCGAGGGTTCGATTCCTTCTGGGCCTGCCAAATCATAGTGGAGTTATCTTCTCAGCGTTTATCTGAAGTGGAGTCTTCGGGCATGGGCATGTCTTGAGGTTCGGCATAGATGGCCACAAAGACACCTTCTGAAGTGTAGGTGATGCCGGGGTCCCCGTTTGGCAGATTTACTTTTATGGCCTCTTCCCAATGAGATCCATCGGTGGTGCTGCTGTAGCATAGTTTACCCTGGCCATTGCTTACTTTTTGACCGCAGCTTCCATAAAAGCGAATTTCTCCCTCCACATTGACCATGTTCCCCACCCAGTAGATGCTCTGGTCTCGGTCATTTTCCATCTCTTCGAAGTGTGCCCCGTCGTCGGAGTAGGCTTGCAGTGCAGCCCCATTCTGTTTGGCCATAGGAGCGATCATGAACCAACCGGCATCTGTACGAACTTCAGAGCCGTCCACAACATCGTGTTCGTCACTGTTGAATGCGACGCCTTCATAGGTGTAGTGCAGGCCGTCTTCCGAGATTGCTGAACCGTAGACAAAAGGTTCTTCCATGCCTAGCACGTGGGTGGTGAAGAACAGACGATATTGTCCGTCTTCTGTTGTGGTTATTGTGGGGTCGAAAGGGAGTTGATAATCTTCAGGGAAGTCTTCGACGTAAAGTCCATAGGGACCCTCCCAAGTCTTACCATTGTCCTTGGACGTTTTGATGGCGACTTTGTTGTAACACTCTGGATTCTCATCGTAATCGGTGAACCAATTGAATACGGCCACGAGAGTTCCATCTGAACCAGCAGTGACGCTGGGAACTCCTCCGCCTTCCAAAAAGAGCTCAGGGTCCCCAAAGGTCACGCCATCTTCGCTTGTGGCGACGTAGAGACTGATTCCCGTGAGGTCTCCTTCATCCTTTGGAGGCGTGAATATTTGTTGAGTGTTGCAGCTGTGCTCGTCCAGATCTATCGTTGTTGCTTCTGTCGCTGTCTCTGTGCTTGTAGAGGTGGAGTCCTCATTTTGGATCGTCTGATCTCCTTCATCATCAGATGAATGATCGTAAATGTAAAAAGTGCCTGTTCCAATCAGACCAAGAAACAAGAGCGCGAGGAGTGTTTTTTTCATGATGGCTGGGATATCAAACGAGGCGATTTTAACACGGGCAAAAGAACAGAGGAAGTTTTAAAAATGTGAGTGGCGTTGATGTGATTTTTTGATAGGATGGCTCTTGAGCCTTAACCCCATGCCCATGAAAGCTCTCACTTCCTTAGGTCTGCTGACTTTGTTTTTCGCTGCCTGTTCTTCTACTCCAGTTGAAGACCCCGTGATGAACGATCCTGTGGCAGAAGTGGTTGAACCTGTGATCATGACGGTTCCTTACCACACAGCAACGCTGACCTACGACGGAAACGTGTGGCTCGACAACGGCTACGATGGGCTTGAAAGGAAAGCGGATGGTCTGTGTTATATCGATCTCACGGGTGATTTCACCAAGCCTGCTGAAGGTTGGGATTACGAGCTCACCACTCAAGGGGAGTTGACGGTTTACAATTGGGCAGGCTCTCCTAGCCGAGCCTCTTTTGCTTTAGGAGTTGAGACTGTTTACGGTTGGGTCAGTTCGGAGGATCAAGCCTGTGTGGATGCTTATGCAGACTTGGCCGAAATGAATCCATGAAGCTGCTCACCTTGTTCCTGATCCTGGCCTTGTTTTGCTTCGATGTTCCTTCTGTTTTTGCGTTCACGGATTTGACTCTAGTGGACGATGAAGAAGCGATCGAGTATTTGTATGATGAGGGGATTGTTGAAGGCTATGATGATGAGACGTATCGACCCAGTCATTCCATCAATCGTGCAGAACTTTTGAAGATTTTGGTGGAGAGCCGAGAGGGGCACGTTTCCAGTGATGAAAAGAATTGTTTTACGGATGTGACGGACGAGTGGTACGCAAAGTATGTGTGTGTTGCAAAAGATGAGGGTTGGATTGAAGGTTACGGTGATGGAAATTTTCGTCCGGGTGACTTCATCAATCGGGCCGAGGCTTTAGCGATGGTTTTTAAAGTCTATGCTGAAGAGGTCGAGCTTTTGGATGCTGATGAAGAAACACTCTACGTGGATGTGCCCACTGACGTTTGGTATTCCACCTATTTGTACACCGCGATGTTTTTGGGGGTTTTGGACGAAGAGTCTTACTTCTATCCTTCCAATGAAATCACTCGTGGAGACACAGCTACGATTTTGTACCGTTTGCTTGTGAGCTTGAGCTCGGATCCTTCTGAGCCTTCGGTTGAAGCCTCTTTGTATGTGGATCCTTCTTCCAACGCTTATGATCAAATTGAAGAGTGGGGAGACACGGAAGAGGCGCAAGATCTGCTTCAAATTGCGGAGCAGCCCACGGCAAAGTGGTTTGGGGACTGGACCGAGGACATCGAAAGTGCCGTCGACGACTATGTGGACACCGTGACGGAGGCCGGGGATTTGCCCGTGATGGTGATTTATAACATTCCTGGACGAGACTGTGGCAGTTACTCGGCGGGCGGAAGCAGCGACGAAGCCGCTTACGTGGAGTGGGTTCAAGCCTTTGCTGATGGAGTGGGGAGCCGTGAAGCGTGGGTGATTGTGGAGCCGGACGCCTTGGCTTTGGATTGTTTGTACGAGAGTAGCACGGAGCTCATTGCAGAAGCAGTGACGATTCTTAAATCCCAGTCGGGCATTTCGGTTTACTTGGATGCGGGCCATCCCAACTGGAATTCGGCAAGCACCATGGCGGACCGTTTGACGGATGCGAATGTGGAAGAAGCGGATGGCTTTGCGCTCAACGTGTCCAACTTTTATACAACCGAAGAAAATATTGAATATGGCGAAGAACTTTCTGCCTTGATTGGGGAAAAGCACTTCATTGTCGACACCAGTCGAAATGGGAACGGCTCAAACGAGGAATGGTGCAACCCTTCTGGTAGGAGTTTGGGACAGGCTCCGACCGTGGAGACCGGTGAAGAGCTGGTGGATGCCTATCTTTGGGTGAAACCACCGGGGGAATCCGACGGTACTTGCAACGGTGGGCCCAGCGCGGGTTCTTGGTGGCCGGAGTACGCTTTGGACTTGGTGAGGAACTGATCGTGCTTTATACTGGAGAAGCCTTAACCCTACGCTTATGAAGATTCTCTCCAAAGTTCTGTTTGCCGTTCTGCTCTTTTCTAGTATTTCTGCGACGGCTTTTGCGGCGCTGACTTTGACTGCTTGGCCCACCACTTCCACGGTGGACATCAGTGCCGGAGCTCAGACTGCGTACCCTGGGCTAGAGCCCAGTGGCTTGGCTTGGCACAGCGGTCTCAATAAACTTTTGTTGGTCGGGGATGAAGGTCAGTTGCTCACAATGAATACCGATGGATCGAGTGTGACCTTGTACCAAGTGGGTGGAGATTTGGAAGACGTCACGGTGGTGGACCCTGCTTCGAACTTTGTTTACCTTGCGGATGAAGGAAGTGCGACGGTAGGAGCTAGGATTCTTAAGTACGACCTTTCTACTCGTACTGTGGCTCAAATCTGGGATGTCAGTGGTCTTATGCCTGAACTCAATGGACTTGGAATGGAAGGGTTGACGTATGCGGATGGGTATTTTTACGCGGGGTACCAGTACAACGGGAAAATTTATGTTCTCGACCTCAGTGGAACGACTGCGGTCAAAGTGAAGGACTTTGCAGGGCTTTCGGGTAGTGGTTACACCGACTTGTCGGGTTTGCACTACCGTGACGGTTACCTTTATGCGCTCTACAGCAATGTGATGGCGATCATCGACATGAATGGAGAAGTTAAAATGACCTACTCTGTTGTTGGCACGGATCAAGAAGGCTTGGCTTTGGGTGCGGACGGCAACGGAGACGGGGATGCGGATATGTTTATTGCTGAGGACAGTACGGGTAAAGTTTACGACTACGACAACTTTCCTATTTATGGATGGGTGGCTCCTGCGCCAACTCCAGAACCCACGCCGGTTCCTGTGGATCCCGATGCGGATGGAGATGGGGTGCTGGCCTCTTTGGATTGTAACGATAGTGACCCCAAAGTGAGCTCTCTCCAGAACTACTATGTGGATGCGGATTTGGATGGCAATGGATCTTCAACGGCAACCGCTACACAGTTCTGTAGTGCGACTGCTCCTTCTGGTTACTCTGCGATTCATACAGATAAGTACGACACCATCTCTAATGCAGGAGTGGAAGTTTCCAACGACGGAGTGGACAACGATGGAGACGGGGTAGTCGATGAGCACAACACGGTCGCTTTGAATGGATATCATCCTTACTTCAGCACTTTGGATGTGAACAGCTCCTCCAGTAAAAAGATCATTGGATACTGGGGTCTCAAGAATGGTGAAATTGGTGTTCGTTATGCCGATTGGTCTGTGTATCGCTATCAAGCTTTTGTTGGCAAAACCAACACCGCTACGAAGGTGAGTTTGGTCTCTGGCACAGGCTACTTAAAGGTGACTTTGAGCGGTAAGTCGGTCACGCTCAACGGCTACACGGGAGTGGCGAAGTAAATCGTTCAAGTGGTTTCAAAAAAAGAGGCATCCGCGGATGCCTCTTTTTTGTGTTTCGGTCAAAACTAGTACTGAGCGGTGTTGTAGGTCACATCTGCGTAGACCATCATGTCCACGGTGTTGGTCTTTGCGTCAAAGGTGTAAGCATCGGACCAGCTGTAAACGTTCACATTGGAAATGGAGCCGAGTTCGTTGCCGAGAAGTTCTTCGTACACTTCCTTCTTGTCAGCGATCAAGCCCTTGAGGGTAGGAACCGCTTCTTTTTCTGCATCGGTTTGGCTCACAACGGTCACTTCGCGCCAAGCATCGAAGCTGTTCTTGTACAGAATATTTTCTACTCCTTCGGTTTGCATGCTGTCGAAGAGAGTCACTTTGATGGACAGGGATCCGTCGTACATGTTGGTGTATTCCCAGTCTGTGTAGGTGGACATTCCTGTGCGGTGTACCGTTCCGTATTTAGAAAGTTGGGACTGGATGTCTTTGTAGACTTCAGTCAATTCGTCGAGCGCATCTGTTTTGGAGTCTGCGTTGTCGATGTAGTAACTTCCGTAGAGGCTGACCGTGTCTACTTCAGCAGAAACGGTGGTGCTCACGTTGATGTAGACGCCACCCCAATATCCGCCGCCTCCGCAGCCGCAAAGCGTAGCAGAGTCTTCGACAGGAACCACTTCTGTTTCAGTCACAGTGAGTTCATCGGTGCTTACAAGTTCATCTGCGAAAGCAGAGGGAGCGAGCATGAGGCTGAGGCTCAATGCTAGGAGGTACTTTTTGATCATGGTGTTTGGTTAAAAAATGATGCGGGCTCAGCATAAGGGTTTGCTCGACCAATGGCAAGTTTGTGGCTTACTTCTTGTCTGGAGGGACTGAATAGTAGTCGAATAAGAAGGCCATGATCTGTTTCAGCACTTGGCCCGAGGTGGGTTCCGCCCACTGAGAGGTGCGAGGGCGGTCCATTTTAACAATCACGAGATATTCTGGGTCTTCGATGGGACCTATCCCAATGAAGGTTGCGATAGTGGTCCCTGTGCCACCCAAGGCTTCTCCGCTATTGCCGTAGGTTTGAGCTGTGCCGGATTTTCCTCCAAAGTAGTGGCCTGGAATCGAGATGCTGGCGTAGGATTCCACAACATCCGTCATCATGGCGATCACTTTGTCGGCGGTGTCTTCGGTTAGAACTTGGCGAACGACTGTGGGTTCGGTTTCGTCCACGGTGCCGTCGGGATAGGTGATTTTCTCAACCAAATAGGGTTTCATCATGGTTCCGTTGTTGGCGATGGCGGTGTAGGCCTGAGCCAGTTGCAGGGGAGTGATGGTGATTCCTTGTCCGAAGGCTTTGGTGGCCATCTCGGATTCGGTCCAGTTTTCGTAGTACTCCAAATCTCCCAGAGCTTCGTCGTTGAGACCGATGCCCGTTCTTTCTAGGAACCCGTAGCTTTTTAGATAGGAATAGAATAAAGCTGGGCCTAGTTTTTGTGAGATGTAGGTCATGCCGGTGTTGCAGGAATGTTCCAAGACTTGAGTCATGGTTTCTATGCCGTGGTACTGTTTGTTGAAGGTTTCGATGTAGTAGTCATAGACTTTGGAAAGCACGTTGAAATCCACTCCAATGGGGCCGCTGTCGTTGAAGGTGCTGTTGGGCGTGACCTCGCCGGAGTTGATGGCGGCCGCCATGACTAAAGGTTTGAAGACGGAGCCCGGCTCGTAATACTCTTGGAGCATTTTGTTTTTGTAAACTTCGGGTCCCCAAAAGTTTTCGTAAGAGTACCACTTTCCCTCTTCTTCGCTGGGGAAAATTTGGATTCGCAGGTCTGGGTTTTCGGTGATGTAATACCAGTAAATCGGGTCTTCTTCGGTGCCTTTCACCACCACTTTGTCTTTGCGATCTTCGGGGACTTCGAACTCCACTTTGTTGAACACTTCTCCGTAGGAATTGGGATTGAAAGTCGGGTACTGAGCCCAGGCCAAGATGGCACCGGTTTTTGGGTTGATCACAATCGCTTGTCCGCTGTCGGGGTTGTAGTCCTTTACTCCTTGAGCGAGCAGGGTTTCCACTTCGCTTTGGATGGCACGATCGAGCGTGAGTGTGACGTCGGCTCCATTCACGGCTTCTTTGATCACCGATTCTCCCACCGTGATTTGATTTCCGTAGGCGTCCACTTGAGAGGTGAAAATTCCATTTTCGCCTTTGAGAAGTTCATCGAAGGTTCCTTCCACGCCGTAGACACCTTCACCGGTGGAGTTCACGTAACCCAGGACTTGGGCGGACATTTCTTGTTCGGGATAGAAACGGAAGTATTCGTCTTTGAGCCGGATGCCTAAAAAGTAAGGGTCTCTATCCTCGCTGTCTGCGAGGGCCCTATCGTCTTCTAGAATTTTTTCAATTTGTTCGGAAACGCTGGGGTCCAATTTGTGTTTGAGTTCCACGTACTGATTTTTCCCCGCCAGCTTGCTTTCGATTTCATCGATGTCTCCGCCAAAAATATCCGCCAATTTTTGGGCGACGCCTTCGGTGTCGGTGATTTCTTCGGGGTAAAGGTAGAGGTTGGCGTTTTCACTCAGTTCACTGCCTTGAATGTCTGCTTCTTGAACTTTGGCCACGGTTTCTAAGTCCAAGTCTTCGGCGTATAAAATCACGTCGCGGGTGCGTTTGGCTAAAATTGCTTCGAGTTTGTCTTGGTAATCGGTGAACAATTCCTCATCCGTTTTGAGTTTGAGCTTGGAGAGGGCTTCGTTTTTGAGCTCTTCGCTGGTCATGGCGTTGATCACTTCCAGTTCGTCGTCGTAGCGGATTTGATCCAATTCTTTTTCTTGCTCCAAATCGAAGAGGAGGGGGGCGAGGGTTTCTGCGACAAATTCCGGAGTGGTGCTTTTGGCGATGATGCTGGGGTCTGCGTAGATCATGCTCAGCGTCGTGTTGGTGGCGAGGGCAAAGCTTTGTCCGGAGTGGTAGTCCTGCACTAAAATTTCTCCGCGTCGAGCGGGATAGGTGGTGTAGCCGTACTGTTCCAATTCGGCGATGTGCTGATAGTAGCCGTGAGAGATCACTTGCAAGTAAAAGAGTCGCAAAATGACCACACCTGCCAAGGCGTAGATGGCCAAGAAAATAGGAGTGAACCGGTTGATTCGAGTGGGAAGGCGCATATTGGAGTGGACGCTGGATGGCGCTTTTTGTTACCATCCCGAGGCATCATCCTAAAACACTATGTATCAAAAAACAACTTTACCCAACGGGCTTCGCATTGTGACGGAATCTTTGCCGGGGACCCAATCCGTGACGGCTCTCGTGCTGACCAAGGCGGGTTCTCGTTACGAAGACAAACGCATCAATGGGGTTTCGCACTTTTTGGAACACATGTTTTTTAAAGGAGCGAACAAGTACAAGTCCGCGAAAGAAGTTTCAGAGGCGATCGATGGGATTGGAGGGGACTTCAATGCTTTCACTTCCAAAGAATACGCCGGTTATTATGTGAAGGTGGCGGCTCACCACAAGGAGTTGGCTCTCGATGTGCTTTCGGACATGCTGCTCAATGCCAAGTTCGATGCCGTTGAAATTGAAAAAGAACGCGGAGTGATTTTGGAAGAGATCAACATGTATCAAGACACGCCCATGTACCAAGTGGCTTGGGATTTTGAACGCGCTTTGTTTGGGGATCAGCCGCTCGGTTGGGACGAAGGCGGGCCCAAGGATGTGATCAAGATTTTGCAGCGCGACGATTTTGTGGCTTACAAAGAATCCCTCTACACGACCGGTAATATGTTGGTCTGTTTGGCTGGAGCCGTGGACCATGCCCAGGTTGTTGAGCTGGTGACGAAGTACTTCCCAATGGAAAAGAAAGAACCGACTCGCGACTTTCCGGCCTTTGTCGAGAACTTGCCGACCTGTGAACGAGTCAAATTGGGTACGAAAAAAACCGAGCAAACTCACATTGTGGTGGGAGTGAAAGGGTACCCCGAAAACCACAAAGACCACTATGCGCTCAAAGTGCTTTCTTCCATTTTAGGAGGGAACATGAGTTCTCGGATGTTCTTGGCGGTGCGTGAGGCCAAGGGTCTGGCGTACTATATTTCTTCGAGCACCGAAGACTATTTGGACACGGGGACTTTTTATACGCGTGCCGGAGTGGATGTGACTCGTGTGGACGACGCGATCAAAGAAATTTTGGTTCAATACGATTTCATCGCCAAAGAAGAAGTCAGCGAAGCGGAACTTAAAAAAGGCAAGGAGTTTTTGAAAGGCAAACTCACGCTTTCTTTGGAAGACTCGGAGCATGTGGCTCAAATGCACGCTCGCAACGAATTGCTGTACGATCATTTGCTTTCTTACGAAGAAATTGCAGCTTCCATCGACGCGGTGACCATTGCGGATGTGAAACGTGTGGCCAGCGACTTGCTCAAAAAAGATGCCGTGCATCTTGCGGTGATCGGACCTTACGAAGACAAAGCGCGATTTGAGGCGTTGCTTTAGGAGGCCTGCTCCTAGTTTATTGCTTCCTGCTCGGTCTGGTGTGTGTGGTGTTCGTGGGAGGCGAAAAGAGCATTCGGCCCGAGTTCTTGTCTGGCGAAAGCAATGACGGTTCCCAGCGCAAAGGCCAAGGACAGGCCGATTGTCGCGTTCACCTCTAAGGGCTCTTCCCCTGTTCCGTAGATGGTATACTGTGATTTTTCGTTGAGCATTTTTGGTTGGCTGATTGTACTTTACAACACTTGGCCTAAGCTTCTCCAGATTCTTTTCCTTCCCACCACCCTGCACCTAAAATGGCCACGACATCGTTTCCGAAGAGCCGACTCAACAGAATGAGATCCTCTGCACCGAAGTTTAGATTTTTTGCAGAATGAACGAGGAATCTTGTCATGCGGGTGTCGATGAGTTTTTGAAGGTCTATTTTTAAGTGCCAAAGACGTTCCAAGTCACTTCTGAGCTTCTGATATTCTGAATATATTTTTGCTTCTTTTACGCCCCAGGTTTTATCCCAATCGATTTGTTTCCTTTGGGCTGTCGTTTGGCGGTCGAGAATGCTTATGTGGTCTTCCAATATTTGGAAGAGACTGGAGATCTGATCCATTGTCAGGGCCTCCACATTTTCGTGAAAAGAAGGATGGGTTGCCCTGTCCTCTGGATCGTATTCTTCAAAATGTCTACTCAATAGACCACTCAAGTAGACTTGAGATATTTGAGGGTCTTCTTGAAAGATGTTTTTACTTTCCGCCTCCATTTTGGTGTTACTTAAAGTATATTAAAATTTAAACACTATTTTTTGTCAATGCTCACTTTTTTGACAAGTGTTTTGCTTTCGTGCACTTTACCCACGACTTAACTTTCAATTTTATGGCTATGGAACGCACCCTCGTACTCATCAAACCAGACGGAGTTCAGCGTGGACTCGTGGGAGAAATCGTTTCTCGTTTCGAGAAAAAAGGCCTCAAAATGGTCGGATGTAAAATGATGCGTCTTGATGAAGCGGTGCTTCGTGAACACTACGCGCATATTGCGGACAAGCCTTTCTTCCCTGGAGTTTCCAACTTCATGAAGAGTTCACCCGTGCTTGCCATGTGCTGGGAAGGGCTGGAATGCGTCGAAGCGGTTCGTCTCATCACGGGAGTGACCAAGGGTCGTGCAGCCGATGCAGGAACCATTCGTGGAGATTTTGCGATGAGCGTTTCTTGCAACGTGATTCACACTTCTGACACCGTTGAAAATGCCACTAAAGAAGTGGCTCGCTTCTTCAATTCCGATGAACTCCATGAGTACTTTAAGAGCGAAGCGGAACATGTCTACAACGAAGAGGAACGAGCTTAAGTTCTTGTCACAAAGCCTCTGGTTCTCATCAGATCCGCGATGTCTTTGATGGCGAACTTGCCCACCACCGGGAGGCCTTTTTGGGCGTAAGGGTTGTTTGGTTCCGCTGTTATTTTTTCAGCATCACTTGTGTGAATGATGAGAAGGGCCTCTGGGTATGCTGCTAAGACCTCTTCCACCACATCTGAACCGTGCAACTGATCTGCCCCAATTTTCCCGAGCTTGTGATCCAAAAGGACGAGTGTTTTTGCCCCTTCGTTTTCTGGGTACTTTTTTGGTTTTCCTCCAGCAATATGGATGCGGTGAACACCTTCTAGGTTTGGCCGTTTTCTTTTCAAGAAAGTTCCCATGTGTGTGAGAACACTTGTATTGTCGTCGATGACTACAATCATTAGCTCGTTTGGTAGGTCCCAGTCTTCTAGAGTTTGTGGGTCTACGTTGTGGCGCTTGGCGAGGATACGTGCTTCCAGTGCATTCATGGCGATTTTGTAACCTTGAAGGATTTCTTTTAGGTCTGGTTTTAGGGCTTCAGGCACTTTTTCTTCCACCGATTCGTCTTCCAGGAACCGTAAACCGCCTTCTACTATCTGTGAGGCGTTGTTTAGGTTGTGAAGGTCTGGTTTTGGCTCCTCTTCGGTTTGAGTGGATAGGCTTTCTGTCAATCTTCCAAGGCAACGGTTTAAGCCCAACCCTACTTCGTCTAGGCATTCTTGCACCAGGGAATCCGTCCCTTCGGGCACACTCAGGCCATTGAACCTTGTTTGGAGTTGAGTTACCGTGTCGATGGTTTTCTGTACAGTTTCTCGCATTTTTGGTGGCTATCAGAAGTTTAGTTAAGACCTATAGATAAAATATGTCAATATCCTTGCGTTTTATGGCTGTGCTCAATGTGACCCCCGACAGTTTTTCGGATGGGGGCCAGTTTAAAGAGTTTGGGGGAGAAGTGGACGTGGTGGAAAGAGCACGTGAATTTTTCGAAGATGGAGCGACTGTATTAGACATCGGAGGCGAGTCCACGAGGCCAGGGAGCAAAGAGGTGAGTTTGGAAGAGGAGCTGAGCCGAGTGATTCCGGCGATTGAAAAAATTCATGCAGCGTTTCCGGAGGCTTTGATTTCCATCGACACGTGGAAAAGTGAAGTCGCTGAGGCGGCGCTCAAAGCGGGTGCTCGGATGGTGAATGATGTGACGGCGGGGCGAGGAGATTCTCGAATTTTTGAGGTGGTGGCTCGTCATGGAGTCCCGATGGTGCTCATGTATTCCAAGCAAAACTCTCCTCGAACGGATCGAGAGGAAGTTCAGTACGAGGATGTGATGAAGACCATCAAGGACTTTTTGCAGGAGAGAATTACCGTGGCGCGTGCGGTGGGCGTGAACGAAATCGTTGTGGATCCTGGGATGGGAGCTTTTGTGAGTGGGAACCCGAAATACAGTTTTGAAATTTTGGAGCGTATTGAAGAATTGCGGAAGTTGGGCTGCCCGATTTTGGTTGGGACTTCTCGCAAAGGTTTTTTAGGGGACGATCGTCTGGGCATGACTTTGTGGACGACTTTGCAGTTGCAAGGGAAGGTGGACTATTTGAGAGTTCACGATGTGATTGAGAATGTGACGGTCTCCTGCTAGACTTAACTCCTATGCTCGTTTCCAAAGAATTCACCTTCGATGCCGCTCACTTTCTCACGAAGTACCATGGAAAGTGTGAAAACTTGCACGGGCATACTTATCGTTTGCGGGTGACGGTGGAGGGACCGGTTGGGGAGGATGGGATGGTGGTGGACTTTAAAGAACTCAAGGTTTTGGTGAAAGAAAAAGTGATTGATCGGTACGACCATCAAAATTTAAACGATTTTTTTGAAAATCCTTCGGCGGAACTCATCGCTGTTCAGATTTGGAACGATTTGCTGAAAGAGTTGCCCGTGAAACTCTACGAAGTGGTTTTGTGGGAGACCGCAGACAGTTTTGTCACTTATCGAGGAGCTTAAGTCTTTCAGTGGACTTGGTTGTATTGGGCGATGAAGCGATTGTGTGCTTTTGTGAGGGTCCCAAACAACTCTCTTATTCTCTTAAGATCCATCCTAGGTGTTATATTTATAGTTCCTTCTCGAGTTTCGTGAACAGTGAGGTCTCTTAAGAGTTGAACTTGATCCCAGCTCACGAGTACCACGACTTTTCCGGTGTTTTTTAGGAGGTAGCTCAGGACCCATTCATTCTCATCCATTGCTCTCAATGGAAGTTCTAGGGGGAAGTCTATGCTTGGAGCTGGTTTTACACTTTCTGTCAGAAATTCCAAGAGTGCATGGTAGGCCATCTGTCTTTCAAGGAAGAGAGGTCCACCCAGAATGGCTCTTTCGTCTGCATTTTTTGGTGACCCTTCAAAGGCTGGTCCTCTTTCCACTGTCATTTTTGGAGTTTAATATCTTTACATCCTACCTGTTTTCAGGTTAAAAGACAAGCATGCACATCTTTTTAGGACTTGGAACCAACTTGGGGGATCGAGAGGCTAATCTGGTTATGGCGCGCGATTTGCTCATGAAGCACGACGTGTTGGTTTTGGGTCAGTCCAACGTTTTGGAAACCGAACCTTTGGGTGGTTTGGATCAGCCTATGTATTTAAATCAGGTGGTTGAGTGCCAGACGGAGCTCAGTCCTCAAGAACTTCTTTTGGCGTGTAAGGAGGTGGAGCGAGAGATGGGGCGGCCGGTGCAATTGGCCACCTTGGGCAATGTAAAACTTGGTTTTGGACAAAAAACCGAAGCAGAAGCCGTGAAGCCCAAGTGGGAGTCTCGCATCATCGACATCGATATTTTGCTTTACGGAGACTGGATTGTGAAAGAAGAGGGCTTGGTGATTCCTCACGCCGGAATTCAAGATAGGCCCTTCGTTTTGGAGGGACTGTGTGAACTTTGCCCGGATTTTGTCCATCCTGTCTTCAAAAAGACATTGAAAGCGCTTCAGGCTGGTGCATAATGCAAAAGATGAACACTCGACAACGTGAACTTCGTTTAGCGGCACTGGATCTCATCCGTAAAAGAGGGAGTGGACACAGTGGACGTATGCTGTCTTCCATTGACCTGTTGGAAGGCCTTTATTTTGGAAAAGAGAATGAACGGCTCATTTTTAAGCACAATCCCAAAATTCCTCAGGGCGAGGAGCGTGACTTTTTTGTCTTGTCTAAACTGGAAGCGCTTCCTGCCCTTTATGCTGTGCTTAAGAAAGATGGATATCTTCTGCCTGATGTTCTGCCTTCTTTCCCGGACCGTAAAATTCCTGGAATCGATGTGAGTTCTCGCACGCATGGTTTGGGGCTTTGCACGGCAGTGGGCATGGCGAAGGCCATACAAATGGACAGACGGAATCAGCATGTTTTTTGTTTGGTGGCAGATTACGAACTTGATCATGGCAAAACGTGGGAAGCCATTCAATTTGCGGCCGAGCAAAAGCTGGAACGTCTTTGTTTGATTGTGGATGAGAACGATGCTCGTGACATGCCCATTCAAGAGCGCTTCGAAGCCTTTGGTTGGAAGGTGATCAAACTGCGGGATGCGCACGATCACGATGAAATTGTGTATGGTTACATGAAGGCACGGCTCACTTTGCGAAAGCCCACCTGTATTTGGGCGCCCACGGTGAAGTCGGCTGGAGTCCCTTTTGCTCAAAGAAAACCCGAGTACGACGACGTGGTTTTCTCGGATGCGGAGTATGAAGAAATTCGTAATATCCTTTTATAAAATGCTCGACGCGAAACTCACTCAACTCGGACTCAAGCTCAAAAACATGGTGGTTTTGGATTTGAACTTTCCACGCATTGTTTGCCCGGAGTTTAGAAAGACCTACGAACCGCGATTCATTGCGTTGCCGTGCAGACAGGGTATGGCCTTGGAGATGGCCGGAGGCTTGGCGAGTTTTGGTAAGGTGGTGGTTCTCGTGGGCTACGAAGGGGATGAGCTCAAAGATTTGGATCCTACTTTTAATGTGAAAGTCCTTCGGCACAGCCCTGAAGGCACATGGGAAAACTTGGAGGAACGACTCCGTGCGTTTGGACCCAGTCTGGTCTTGATTCCAGTTTGATTTAAAAGGCTCCGTGAAGTAATTTAAGGACAAGCTCATTCTCCTCGCATGTCACTTAAAAACATCAAGATCTACTCCGGCACCTCGCACCCCACGTTGGCCGCTGCGATTGCTCGGGAGCTTCGCGTGCCTCTTTCTAAGATGTCTGTCTCACGATTTGCGTGCGGGGAAATCTATGCAAAGCCGGATGAATCGGTGAGGGGAGCGGATGTGTTTTTGGTGCAAACTTGCACGGAGCAGGTGAATGAAGATTACATGGAATTGTTCATTATGATTGATGCGCTCAAACGTTCTTTTGCACGAACCGTGCACGTGGTCATTCCTCACTTTGGTTATGCTCGCCAAGATCGTGTGGCCTCGCCTCGTGAGCCCATCAGCGCCAAACTCATGGCGAATTTGATTTCTGCTGCTGGTGCGGATCATGTGATTTCCATTCACTTCCATAGCGATCAGATTCAAGGATTCTTCCCCTTCCCGATGGACAATTTGCACACACGCAACTTGTTTGCTGATGCGCTCAAAAGGAAGAAATTTAAAGATCCTGTGATTGTGGCTCCCGATGCGGGCGCAGCAAAAGAGGCCGGTCGTTTGGCTCAAATGTTGGACTATCCTTTGGCGGTACTCACTAAAAAACGCCCTCGCTTCAACGTGGCAGAGGTCACGGCGGTAGTGGGAGAGGTGGAGGGTAGAACCTGTATTTTGGTGGATGACATGGTGGACACGGCGGGCAGTGTTAGTGCAGCCCATCAAGCGCTTTTGGAGCAGGGTGCCAATCCGGATATTTACTTGGTGGCGACGCATGCGATCTTCTCTGGACCTGCGATCGAACGCCTTAAAGAAGCTGAATTCAAAGAAGTGATTGTGACGGATACTGTGCCTTTGCCCAAAGAGAAACAGTTTAAAGGGCTCACTACGATTTCGGTGGCTCCCATGCTGGCACGTGTGATTCGTAGCGTTCATGAGAATCGATCGGTGACTCAAGCCCTCTAACTTTTTTTATGTCTATTTACATCGGTAGTGATCACGCAGGATTTGGACTCAAGAATGTGCTTCGAGAGCACTTGAAAGCTCAAGGACAGGAAGTTTTGGACCTCGGAACTTTTGATGCGGAAGTGAAGGTGGATTATCCAGATATCGCTCGCGAGGTGGCTGAGAAAGTGAGAACCAACAAAGACAGTGCTGGAATTTTGGTGTGTGGAACGGGAATCGGTGTGGCGATTGCGGCGAACAAAGTGAAGGGCATCCGTGCGGCGAATGTGCATGATGTGACGGAGGCAAAATTTTCACGACTGCACAATGATGCAAACATTGTGACGGTGGGGGCCCGCACGCTGGGCGAAGAAACGGCTAAGGAAGTGGTGGACACCTTCTTGACCACGAGTTTTGAAGCAGGACGTCACCTTGCTCGTGTTGAAAAAATCACTGCCATCGAAAATGAACAGTAAAGTCTTAATTTCGCCGTCCATTCTGTCCGCGGATTTTGGGCGACTCAATGACGACATCGCCACGGTTGAACCTCATGTGGACAGTTTGCACGTGGATGTGATGGACAGACACTTCGTCCCCAACCTGACCTTTGGTGCGCCTGTGGTGCGTTGCATCAAGACGAGTTTGCCGCTCGAGTGCCATCTGATGGTGGAACATCCCGAAAATTATTTGGAAGACTTCCAAAAAGCCGGTGCCCACCTCTTTATTTTTCATGTGGAAACCACGAAAGATCCTCTTGGGCTCATTTCAAAGATTCACGAGCTTGGAATGAAGGCGGGAGTTTCGCTCAATCCAGAAACGCCGGTGTCTAGTGTGGAAGGCCTACTTCAAGACGTGGACAGTGTTTTAGTGATGAGTGTCCATCCTGGTTTTGGTGGACAGGTTTTTATTCCTGATGCGCTCGATAAAATCCGTCACATTCGCAGTTTGAATGTAAACCTTGAAATTGCTGTGGATGGTGGAATTAACGCCGAAACGGGCAAGCAGTGTGTGGAAGCGGGGGCAACGGTTTTAGTGGCTGGATCCTTTATTTTTGGAGCGGCGGATCGCTTGGCTGCCATTCAAAGTTTGCGTGTTTAGGCCAGCTTTGCTCCATTTGGCGATTTTTTATCGGGTGTCGCGAGGATCACGTCGCTGTTTTCGTCGTAGAACCCGGTGGTGAGCACTTCCGAAATAAAGGGCCCGATTTGCTTGGGTGGGAAGTTGCACACGCAGAGGACTTGTTTCCCGATGAGCTCTTCTTTTTTGTAGTGTTTGGTGATTTGAGCACTACTGTGTTTCACGCCGATTTCTGGCCCGAGGTCGATGGTCAATTTGTAGGCGGATTTACGGGCTTCAGGAAAATCCTCTGCAGTGAGGATGGTGCCCACACGCAGCTCTACTTTTTCAAAATCAGACCAGAAGATTTCAGTGTTCATTGTTTAGGTGGGCAAGCCACCACTAAAATGGTGACCGTGGCAGGAGTCGAACCTGCGACCCTCAGCTCCGCAAGCTGATGCTCTATCCAACTGAGCTACACGATCACGTGCGGGCATCCTAAGACAAAAGGGCAATTTAGGCAAGATTTTGACAAAAGATTGATTATTTCTACCATTGTTTTAGAATGTTTCTTCTTAGATCTACCTTATTAGCGAAAATTCTGACTATTCTCGACCCTATGCTGACCTTGCTACTTTAGTGGGCGCTATGAATGGAGATGTGCCTCCCGTTCCAGGTTTAAAACAAGAGCTGGGAGTTTCAGGGCTTAAGCCTGAAGGCATGGGAGTGTTTTACCAGGCACCTGCTAGACGTTTATTGCACCTAGGTATTCTGGAAGACTCAAGCTATCGAGCCTTACTTGCTGCGCATCAAGAGCCATCTTCTGATGAAAAGGAAAAGTCTGCTCAACTAAAAAGTGCGACCGAAGCCTTACTAAAGGCCCATGATCTGGATGCGCTTGCTCGAACCACTCGTGAACGTGCACGGGGTGCCACCTCAGAAACGCAAGGAGTGGTTGATCGCGCAGTAGCGACGCTTGAGTATTTTCGCGATGCTGCTTTGGTGAGGCGAGGAATGAAACCTGAAATGAGTTTGGAAGATATCGTTCCTCGTTCGACAGGAAGCTCACTTGAAAGCATTGACTCAGAGCATTTAGCCCAAGTCCAAGCAGAACTTAAAGCTGCATTGGGTGTTGTTCTTGGACGCTCAGTCGATGCCCTTCCGCTTCATGAATCACTGGCTCGCTTTCGTCAGGACCCTCGGTTGAATTTTCCTCAGAGCGAAGTGCAGAGGTGGTTTGAAGAGCGATCTTTGGAGCTGGAGGCACTGACCCGTGAACGGATTTTGCCAGCCCTTAACCTGGACGTTTTAGGATTGGATCCTAGTGTGACAAGTTTTTCTCGCTTGAATACGAACTTTGTTCCAGGTGTTTACAGTCTTCATTTGTATACTGGCACTGAGGTGGATGGGAGACCTCAGTTTGATGGGGAATTGAGCATTGCGACGGGTACAGCACAAGAGCCCACACTCAATGACCCACTGAATAGTTATACATTAGCTCATGAAGCTTTCCCTGGGCATCATCTTCATTCGACGTTTCTGGATGCTGCTACTCGGAAAGGAATTCTGCCTTCTATGAGTGCATTTGGAGTTATGCCTGGTCCTGCCTTGGGACTTGCGGAAGGTTGGGCAATGTCTGCTCCTTTTGCTCTTTACCCGGAAGAGGGAATGCCGCCCTCAATTCGAGTTGCCATGAGTGCCAGCTACTTGGGAGCACTGGGTGGACTCCATGCAGTACGCAGACGGTTTCTTGATAAAGCTGAGAAAGAAGTTGTTGGAGGAGAACTTATCATGCAGTTTGGAGCTAAGCCTGAGCGTGTTAAGTCTTTTCTGGACTTGCCCCGTGATTTCCAGATGGGCTATAGGCCGATTTATGTCACGGGCATTCGTGCTGTAATGGAGGCTATCCGAAAGTATGGTTTACCTGGAGTGGCGCAGGCGATCCTCACGCCCAAAAGTCCTATTGATCTGAACTTGTTTAAGCAAAAATTCCCTGTTTAGATCTTGTCTGCGCCCAGGGCTTTGAGTTTTTCGAGCAGCGTGTTGTGCAAGGATCCGTTGGTGGCGAGCAAGGCGCCGTTCTTTGGGTTGAGAGGCGTTCCGTCGATATTGGTGACCATGCCGCCGGCTTCTTCGACGATGATTTTGCCTGCTGCGATGTCCCAGGATTTGAGGTCGTATTCCCAGAATGCGTCGTAACGACCACAGGCGAGGAAGCACAAATCCATGGCGGCGGAACCGCTGCGGCGAAGACCGAGGCTGGGTTTGTAGAATTCGTGGAAGATCTTCATGTTCTTGTCGAAACGTTCACCTTGGCGATCGTAAGAGAAGCCCGTGGCCATGAGCGCTTTTTGGAAGCTGTTCACTTTAGACACTTCGATGCGTTTCATTCCAATGTAGGCACCGTTTCCTTCTTGAGCCCAAAAACTTTCTTTTAAACCTGGAATTTCTACCACACCGATGATGGGTTTTCCTTTGTGGGTGATGGCGATGGAGATGGCGAAGAGGGGAATACCGTGGGCAAAATTGCTGGTTCCGTCGATGGGGTCTATGATCCATTTGTAGTCTCCTGGGCCGTCGATGGCACCGGATTCCTCGGTCAAAATAGAGTGATCCGGAAAGTTATTGCGGATGGTTTTGACGAGGAAGTCGTCCACTGCTTTGTCCGCTTCCGTCACGAGGTTGAGAGGGTTGCCGTCTTTAAAGTCGACGGTGAAGCCTTTTTGTTGAAACTTAAGGGCCATTTTTCCCGCATCGTGGGCGAGTTTTTTGGCGATTTGAAGGAGGTGCGTGGTGGGCATAGGCGTGGTTGATTGGATTCCATCATACCGTGCTTTGCTTTGGGCAGGACGGGAAAAGCTTGACAATACTGAGTTTGATGTTATTTTACTAGCATGTTGTCCATTCAATCACTTCATTTTCTGCTTTTAAATCCAAAGAATTGGGAAGCCGTGTCTCGCATCTCTAGAGTTTTTGTTTTAGCTACTTCTGGGGCTAGGTGTCATCGATCCTTAGAAAAACGATTTTTTCCTAGGTGAATATGGGTACTCCTTCTCTTGTACTGAACGAAAGCCTGTTTGATTCTGATCGGGTTCAGGATTGGGCAGATGCCAAGCCTCGTGTCTACAGTCGTACGCAAATGGAGGCATTGCTTGAGCAACTGAGAAGGCTTCAATTTGAAGCTCTCAATTTTGGAAGTCCGCCCACTGCAGATGTGCATCCAGTGGGGAGTACCCCTTGGAATGGTTTTTGTGCCGCCGTTCCTACAAAACATCCTGACAGTCGCCAAGACATTTTAGCTTTGGGAGTCTGGACGTGTCCGAATCAGGAACGGTGGAGGGTATGCCCTGGTTTTTTGAGGTGGAACAACCGCTGGTATTTCTCGATTACTGGAGATGACTTTAAGCGTGAACTTTCTTCCACCACTTTGTGGAGGATGAGAAGGAAGGCGTAGTTTGCTAGAAATCCAGTCTTTTTTCCGGTAGAGTGCTTGGGCACTTCTTTTCTCATGCTTCAAAAAAAGTTCACCATTTCGTCTGCCATGACTCCTAAGGGAGATCAGCCCAAGGCCATTGAAGCCTTGGTGGCGAATGTTAAAAGTGGGAATAATAAGCAAGTTTTGCTGGGAGCGACGGGAACGGGGAAAACGTTTACAATCGCCAACGTGGTGGCTCAAATTCAAAAGCCAACCTTGGTGGTCGTGCACAACAAAACCTTGGCGGCCCAGATTTGTAGTGAACTTCGGGATATTTTCCCGGACAACGCGGTGAGTTATTTTGTTTCCTACTACGACTATTATCAGCCGGAGGCGTATATCGCGGTTTCGGACACCTACATTGAAAAAGACGCGCAAATCAACGAAGAGATCGACAAGTATCGACACAAGGCGACGGAAAATTTGCTGACGCGGTCGGACACCATTGTGGTGGCTTCGGTGTCTTGTATTTATGGACTCGGATCTCCAAAAGAGTATTTGGATATGCGCATCGAACTCAAGCAGGGGGGGCATATTCAGCGAGACAAATTGCTTCGTCAGCTCACGGATTTGCAATACACCCGTGCGGCCATGGATTTTAAACAGGGCATGTTCCACGTGCTCGGTGACGTTCTCGAAGTCTTTCCTCCAGGAGGAGACACGGCGATTCGTTTTGAGTTCTGGGACGACGAAATTGAAAAAATTTCGGAGGTGGAACCCTTCACGGGTGAAATCATGGGAGAGATGGATGAGGCCACGATTTTCCCTGCTAAGCACTCGGTGACGACCGAAGAAAAGATCAAACGCGCGGTGGTGGAAATTCGCAAAGACTTGGATCTTCGTGTCGATGAACTTCGCCAAATGGGCAAGGGTCTTGAAGCAGAGCGTCTCAAAACACGCACCGAGTACGATTTGGAAATTTTGCAAGAGACCGGCTACGTGAGTGGGATTGAAAACTATGTTCGTTATCTCAACAACGACGGAATGCCGGATGGGCGGCCTGCCACTTTGATGGATTATTTCCCCAAAGACTTTTTGATGGTCATCGACGAATCCCACATGTCCGTGCCTCAAATTGGAGCCATGCACAATGGGAACCTTTCTCGTAAACAGTCGCTCGTGGAACACGGTTTCCGTTTGCCTTCCGCTTTCGACAATCGTCCACTGAAGTTCAACGAATTCGAGCAGTACATGAACAATGTGATTTATGTTTCTGCGACGCCGGGCAAGTACGAAATGGCCAATAAGAACGCTTTGGTGGAACAGATCATTCGTCCCACGGGGCTCATTGATCCTGAGATTTCGGTGCGTAAAAAAGAAGGACAGATCGATGACTTGATGGAAGAGATTCGCCAACGTGTGGAACGAAAAGAACGTGTGCTCGTGACGACGCTCACTAAGCGCAGTGCCGAAGATTTAACCGAGTATTTGACTGAGGCGGGAGTGAAAGTTCAGTACCTCCATTCTGACGTGGACACTTTGGATAGGATTTCGATTTTGCGCGATTTGCGGCTCGGGGTTTTCGATGTGCTCGTGGGGATCAACTTGTTGCGTGAAGGATTGGATTTGCCAGAAGTGTCATTGGTGGCGATTTTGGATGCGGACAAGGAAGGGTTCTTGCGCAGCACACCGGCGCTCATTCAAACCATTGGACGTGCGGCCCGTAATTCGGAAGGACGCGTTATAATGTATGCCGATAAGGTTACGGCAGGCATGCAAGGGGCTCTCGATGAAACCAATCGTCGTCGCAGCATTCAGGTTGCTCACAACGAAAAACACGGCATCACGCCCACCACGATTAAAAAAGCGATCAAGGACATTGAAATGCACCGCAAAGAACAAGAAAAGAAGGAAGTTCGTCGCTACAACACCAAGAAAGTGCCTAAAGAAGAGCTGTTCCGCCTCATTCAAAGTCTGGAAACGGAAATGGACTTGGCTGCTCAAAACATGCAGTTCGAAAAGGCGGCGGTGCTGCGTGATGAGATTGAAGAGCTCAGAGGGAAGGCGGGGATTTAGCGTACGGAACATACTTGCCTAAAAGCTAAGTATGTTTTATGATGCGCGCTTCTAAAGGTTAGTATAAATGTCTAAAACGCAGAGAAAAGGCGAAGCCGTTGTACTTTTGGATAAGCCTTTTGAACTTGGGGATCCTTTTAAGGTTTACTTTAGTGATGCAGAGCAGCCTGTGCTTTTTGATCCTACGCGGATGCCACCTCAGGATTTTAGAGTACGGCTGGCTCGAGTTATAGAACAACTTGGTTTTACCCCAAAAATATACTCAGCTCAACAGATGCTTGATGAGATTCAAAAAAGAGATGCAAATCTTAGTTTTGGAATTAATACGGGCGGTGGGTCTACTGTTGTATATCGAATGCTTGAAGTGATTATCGATCATGTCCATAAAAATGGGTCTACGACCCGAAGCTACGTTCCTCACTTTGCCGGAAGTGGAGGGGCATTCACTTTCATGGCTACGAGGCATCGTAATATTGGAAGGAAGGCTCAACTTGCTTTACATGCAGCCGTTGGAGACAGTGGGACTATAGATTGTATGGATGGCATTGAAGAGGGGGTCACGGTGGAACAAGTTGTGGCCCGTAGGACTGCATTTCTAAGAGAAAGATTACATACTTTCTTGGGCAATCTAGGGTCAGAGCCTCATGTTGTTGGCTTGAGAGAAAAAATAATAGCCGATGTTTTTGATAATCCTCAGAGATCTGACTACTACTTTCATTTTGACATTAAACTTTTACAGGAACTCCACCTCGCCGTTGTTCATTATCATTTAAAAACCATGGCCTCTGCTTTTCAACGGACCACTGGTTTGGATCCCGAACAATTCCCTGAAATCAAACGGCTCTTTCTTGAGAGACCTGCTCAAGCTGAGTAAAATCAGGGTTTTTAGAGCCCAATAAATCGATTTGTCAGAGTTTGCTCAAAGAGGCTTGATTTCTGCGCAAGGGTGAGTACACTATCGGCGTTTGAAATCGCATAACTCAGCCAATAGGCGTATGCCAAAGAAGGAAA
>CALRCE010000007.1 GCA_943354505.1 Candidatus Peribacteria bacterium | reverse complement strand
CAAATAGAGCTGCATCGCGGCTTGGATGTATTCGTCTTCGGGGTAAGCCTTCATACGATTGATGTCCACGGCGGCGTAACCCGCAAAGATCAAGACTCCAAAACCTGAAACGATCATTTCCATGGTGTTGCCCCAAGGAAAGAAAATGCCTCCGATCCCCACCACGAGCAGTCCGATCAAACTCATAAAGAGGAAGCCCGAAAGCCCTGCGAGGGAACGCTGAGTGGTGTACCCGAAGAGAGCCGCCGCTCCAAACGTGGCAGTGGCCGCAAAAAGGGAGCTGTAAATGAGGTCAAACCCTTTGAACTCTGCGGCGAAAGAAAGCAGTAGAGGCACCACGGTCAATCCGCTGATGAAGGTGAAGGCGGCAAAGAGCAAATAATTGAGGGGCTCAATTCTGGACCACATTCTAGACGTGAGGATCAAGGCCAATTCCACCCCAAAACAGATCAACATGGTGGCTGGATTGGAATAAAAAAGTTGTAAACCATAGGTCATGCCCACGTAGACTCCGAGTCCGGAGACCAAAAGCGACACTCCAAACAGAGACAGCACTTTGGACGTGAAGGTCGAGGAGTGAGGCCGAGCGAGCGTGAATTCGTTGAGGTTCATGATGCGGGTGTGAGTGGAGTTCTAGACTAACAAAAAAGGCCAGTTTTTTCAACCTGCGTTTTTTTCTACAAGTCCTTTTGTCTTTCTCTCTGCTTTTCGTTACACTAGCGCCATGTTTGGCTTAAGAAACCCACTAAACACGAAACGCGAACGTCTGTTCACCGTCCTGGACATCGGGACGGAAAACGTCAAAGCTTTGGTGTGCATGGCGCAAGGCAAGGAGGTGGAAATCCTTGGGAAAGGCATCAAACGCCAGAATCCGCGTGAAATGGAGAGCGGCACGATCACGGACATTGCAGGAGTGATTGAGAATTGCCACGTGGCGATGCGGGAGGCGGAACGACAAGCGGGAGCCAGCCCCACTCAGATGATTTTTGGGGTGGCTGGGGAACTCATCAAGGGAGCGACTTCCACAGTGACGTACAAAAGACGCGATCCGAGTTCTAAAATTCACCAAGAAGAGCTCAAAAACATTGTGCACAAAGTGCAATGGAAGGCGTTTGAAAAAGTGCGCAGTGATTTAGCCTACGAAACGGGCTTCAATGAGATCGATGTAAAACTGGTCCACGCGGCGATTGTGGACACTCGAATCGACGGCTACAAAGTGTCCAATCCCATCGGGTTTCAAGGCCGAGAAGTGATGATGAGTGTGTTCAACGCCTTCTCCCCTTTGATTCATTTTGGAGCGCTGCAAACGATTTGTGCCGAAATGGACAAGGAATTGCTCGCGATCATGGCGGAGCCCTACGCCGTGGGCCGACTGTTAGGCGGAACGGAGCTGCAAGGCTACAGTGGGATTTTTATGGATGTGGGCGGAGCCACTACGGATCTCACCATTGTTCAAGATGGAAGCGTGGTCGGTACGAAGATGTTCAACATTGGCGGACGATCTTTCACGAAACGACTGGCTCAAGCCCTCAACATATCTCACGACGAAGCGGAAGATGTGAAATTGGCCTTTTCGAACAGTCAACTCGAGCACCAGTCTCACACCATTGTTGAAAAAGCTTTGGCCAGTGACGTGGAGGTTTGGTTGTCGGGTGTTTATTTCTCCCTCCAGGAGTTTTTGGACATTGATTCCCTGCCTCCGACCGTTTATCTTTGTGGTGGAGGTTCTTTGCTGCCCTTGCTTAAGGATGGACTCGAAAATTCAGACTGGCACAAGAAGCTCAAGTTTCCTCGCAAACCTCAGATCAAATATCTGCTCCCCAAACATGTGTCTCATGTGAAGGACCAAACTCATACTTTGGAATCCCCTCAAGACATTGCCCCTATTGCTCTTGCAAGCATTGGCATGGAGATCATGACTGAGGAAAAAATTCTGACCAAGATGCTGCAAAAAGTCGTTCGTCTGATGCAAGTTTAAGTTCTTCCAACCCAACGTTCTCTCACGCCATGAGTGATTCCATCAAAAAAGTTTCCAAAAAGAAGATCCTCTTCGTTCAAATCGACGAAGAGATCACCAGTGTTTTCACCAAGATTGAAAAACTCCCTTACAAAGAAATCTACCTCGTCGTTCCCAAGCGTGCGGTGCTGTTGCAAAGTGTGGTGAACCTTAAAATTCTCAAACAGAAGCTCGAAGAAATCGACAAAAACATCGCCATCATCACCAACGATCCGAATGGCATGAAGCTAGCCTTGCAAGCCGAACTCAAGGTTTTTGATCAATGGGATTTGGGCTCGGAACTGACGCCCGAAAAAGAAGAACGTGACCCCAATTCTGCTTTGGTGAAACCCATCGCGGCGACTCAAAATGATGTGGAAGAAAATTTGCCCTCAAGGCTTCCCAAGAAAAAATCTTCTATTTTTGAAGTGGTGCGAGACCTCAAGCACAAAGATAAAGGTTTTTCGTTGCGTTCCTACATGGCGGATATGAAGAAGAATCGCTTGGAGCGTCAACCCATCCATTTGAGTCCAGGTAAAAAGAAGTGGCTCGCGGCTTTTTTGCTGGTGAGCGCGGTGGTCTTTTTTATTGTGATTTACGTGGCTTTGCCAGGAGCGACTCTCATCATCGAACCCACGGCGGATGTGGTGAGCAAAGGGGTGAATGTGAATTTGGATGCCACCCCAAACGATGAAGACAGTTTGGTCGCTTACCCTCTGGAAACGGAGGTCAGCCAGACCCTCACTCATGCGGCCACAGGAATTGAGAATATTGGGACGAATGCTTCTGGAACACTGACGATCGTGAACGAAGAGTCGATTTCGCATCCTCTTGTGGCGCAGACTCGGTTCCAAACGGAAAATGGAATCGTGTTCCGTATTCAAGAAGATGTGACGGTTCCTGGTGGGACTCCTGAGAATCCCGGTAAACTAGAGGTAACCGTGGTGGCGGATGATACAGATGCGAGCGGTGTTCCAGTGGGAGACCGTGGAAACATTGAACCCAGTCGTTTCTTTTTGCCTGCCCTGCTGGAAGACACTCGAGACAGTCTTTATGGTGTGAGCACCACGCCTATGACTGGCGGAACCTCCGATATCCTCACACGCGTTTCCGAGGAAGACTTTGTAGCGGCACAAGCTCAATTGGAAGCAGAACTCAAAGAAACGGTGCTGGCCAATCTGCGCAAAGAAGTGCTCAGTTTGGGCAACAGCAAGGGACTCAATCTTAAACTGGTGGAAGACACGGCCACCTTACAATTTGGCACCGTGGAAGTGGACCTGCCTTATGAGTTGCTCGGTCAAGAAGTGGACACCTTTGAAGTGAAGGGGACTTTGACACTCTCAGGTGTGGCTTACGACTCCGATGCTTTGTATGAACTTTTAAAAACCGAACTTTTATCGGTTCAGACTCCCGGAAAACAGATCATTTCTGTGGACAAGGACTCCATCAGCCTCAGTGTTTTAGAGGCCAATGTTCCTGCTGGTCAGTACAAGATCACGGCTCAAATTCAGGGAGTGGAAGAGTATGAAATCGATGCCGATTTGGAGGGAGGCGCGGAGTTGAATAAAAAAATCAAAGAACACATCGCTGGGAAAACGATTGAAGAAGCGGAGGCTTACATCCAAAACTTACCCGAAGTGAACTCCGTTGAAATCAAGGTGTGGCCCGTGTGGTCCCCCACCATTCCCAGTTTGCCCGACAATATTAAAATCAAATCCTTGTCAGAAGGTGTGCAGATTGAGTAGCCTTCAATGGATTGTCCCCTCGTCCATTTCAAGGTCCTCTAAGGAAGGCATGATCAAGCTGTAGGCGGTGCAATCTTGCAAAGACGCTGTGCTGAAGGAACGTTCTGCACTGATACGTGCGGCGAAAAAACACCTCAGCATCTGTGCAGCCTCATCCTGCCCTCTCACAACAAACGTCACTGCCTCTCTCACTTCACCTGTTCCAAGTGCCCAGCGGTCCACCATGAGTGTTTCTTCTCTGGGCGCTTGCTCTCTTTGAGCGGGAAGTGCCCACTTTGGGAGGACCCTTTTGAGGCCGGTCTGTCTGGCTTCTGGCATGTAGCACCGACTCGCCCTCGTAAGCCCTTTTGAGTGTCAGTCCTAAGTGCCACGTGAGCTCTTCGAGCCGATTCAAGACTCCCTCGAAATCCTCAAGACTTCGTGCCTGAACAGGTTCGCGATCCGTTCGAAACTCGTAGATTCTCGGCTTTGCCCTTGGGGTGAATGTTTCGACTCCCACTTTTGAAAGAGAAAGAGATACAGTGTTATACTTTAATACTTTTCCATTTTTCGTCAATCTTTTATCCACTTTTGCCTTTGTTTCCTTCCAGAGAGTGTTTAGAATTTCGGCATGGCAAAAATTGCATCACAAGCTTCAGACTTTCCTCAATGGTACCTCGACGTCGTCGACGTGGCGGACCTCGCGAAACACAGCCGCGTGAAGGGCTGCATGATCATTCGTCCTTACGGGTACGCGATTTGGGAGAACATTCAACGTGAACTCGATCGTCGCATCAAAGCGGCGGGCGTTCAGAACATGTACTTCCCCATGTTTATTCCTCAGAGTTTACTCAACAAAGAAAAAGACCATTTGGAGGGATTTGCTCCTGAATGCGCCGTCGTGACTCATGGCGGAGGGCAGCTTTTGGCTGAACCGCTGATCGTGCGTCCCACTTCTGAGACCATCATGTACGATGCGTTTTCGGGTTGGGTGCAAAGTCACCGTGACTTGCCACTCCTCATCAACCAATGGGCCAATGTGGTGCGTTGGGAAATGCGCACTCGTCCTTTCCTTCGAACCACGGAGTTTTTGTGGCAAGAAGGTCACACGGCTCATGCGACCAAGGCGGAAGCCGAGGCAGAGGTGGCTCGTGCTCTTAAAATGTACGAAGACTTTGACCGAGACTTTTTGGCTTTGCCTGTTTTGACCGGAACCAAATCCCCAAAAGAAACGTTTGCGGGTGCCGATTACACGCGGACGACCGAAGCTTTGGCTAAAGATGGAAAAGTGATTCAAGCCGGAACCTCTCACTTGCTTGGACAAACCTTTGCCAAGACCTTTGACATTCAGTTCCAAGATGAAAAAGGCGAAAAACAGTATGTGTGGCAAACCTCTTGGGGACTTTCCACTCGCATCATTGGCACCTTGATCGTGTGCCATGGCGACGAAAAAGGTCTCGTTTTGCCACCCAATGTGGCGCCTCATCAAGTGGTGATGATTCCTATCTACAAAACTCCTGATGAGCGCGCGTCCGTTTTGGAGGCTTTAGAAAAAGTGAAGGCTGAACTCGATGTTAAAAATGTGCGTGTGCATTTGGATGCTCGCGACACGGTGACTCCCGGCTTCAAATTCAATGAGTGGGAAGTCAAAGGCGTGCCCGTTCGTCTCGAAGTGGGTCCCCGTGACCTTGCGGCTGAAACCTGTGTGCTCGCCCGTCGCGACACCAGTGAAAAGACTCCCGTGGCTTTGGCTGAAGTGGCGGCTCAAGTGCCTGCCCTCTTAGAGACGATTCAAAGTGAAATGTTGGCTCGTGCACAAAAACACTTGGCCGAACACATCTCTGAGGCCTCCGACCTGGACGAGATGATCAAAATTCTGGATGAGAAAGGTGGTTTTGTGAAAGCCCCTTGGGCTGGAACGGAACTGGACGAAAAGAAGATTCAAGACAAGACCAAGGCCACCATCCGTGTGGTTTCAGAGATCAAGCTCGACAAGCCTGGAAAGTGCATCTTTACAGGAAAAGAAACTGACACGATTGTGTACTTTGCGCGGGCCTACTAGAAAGAACTGGGATCATTGGGGTCTGTTCCTTTTTGACCTTCCATATAATCGGTTTCTCCATCTCCGTCTGTGTCTTTACTGTAGTTATCGTTGGGTTCAGAACCTGAATTGACTTCATCGTAGTCGCTGACTCCATCATCATCGGTGTCTGAATCGTTGGGATCCGTTCCATATTGAGGGCAATACATAGCCTCTGTTTCTCGATCGCAGTAGTTGAATCTCAACTGTACTTCATCATAATCGCTCAGACCATCGTTATCGCTGTCTGTGTCGTTGGGATCAGTGAGGTAAATCCCTTCTTCGGCTGCATCGGTTAAGCCGTCTCCGTCCGTATCAGTCACACCTGCTCCTGTAGAGGAAGTTGCCTCAAGATCTTCAACCAATGGATCTGTACCATTGTGTACTTCATCTCCGTCGTTCGAATTCTCTGCGCCGTCCATCCCATCTCCATCCGTATCAGAATCGTTCGGGTCTGTTTTGTAGGTCATCACCTCTTCATAGTCGTTTAGTCCATCGTCATCACTATCTTTGTCGTTTGGATCTGTGCCTAAGCTCACTTCTTTCTTATCCGTCAAACCGTCTCCATCGGTGTCTTTCAGCTTTATGCCGATGGGAGTTGGTTTAATCGATATCCCATTGAATTTCCCTGATATGTCTACGAGGTTCAACTGGTTTACGACCAAACCTAAAACAACCGCTGCTTAGAGACTGAGTATAACTATTTTCTTGGTTTTCATTTTATTTTTGTAAAGAATTCTATTTACTATAACACTATAAAGCCAACTTGGCAATGCCCTCGCCATGAAAGGGATCTACGTACTTTAGTTCAAACCCAATTGTTTTCGAATCGCCTCCGCTTTGGCGTCTTCTTCCTCTTTTTTGGCAGCGGCGGTGTAGGAGATTTCGATGTCCTTCCAGTCGGCGGCGTGTTCTTCCTCTAGTTTCTTAAGTTGAGCGCCGTGTTTGGGAGAAAGTTCGATGAATTTGGCTCGTTCTTCTTCAAAAATGCGGATGAGTTCATCCACTTGCTCTTGGCGAAGTTTGCCGAAGGAATCCACGATTTTCTTCTTTTCTTCACGAGTCAGTGAAATGGAACCTGCGAGTAGGTTCAAGAAGTAAGCCCCGTCCACTTTGATCGTGTGTTCGGGCAGCTTCACCGTGGTGGTGAAGTTCTTCATTTTTTCCCCAAATTTGTAGTTGGGATCAAAAGGAGGTTGTGCGGCTCCGCCAGCGGCGTCTCCCATTCCGGCTAAAGGTGCTGCGCCCGCCCCTCCGGCAGCTGGCATTTGTCCGGCAGGGTTGTAACCCATTGGAGTTTGAGGTTGAGGTGCATAGCCCATGGGAGCCTGAGGCTGTTGCATCGGTTGCTGATAGACAGGTTGAGCAGGCTGAGGCTGAGGTGCGTAGCCCATGGGAGCCTGAGGCTGTTGCATGGGTTGTTGATAAACTGGTTGAACAGGCTGAGAAGGAGTTTGTGGTTGAACAAACTGCCCTTGAGGATTTTGTCCTGCAGGGGTTTGATTTTGACCTTGAGGGTCTTGCGCCCCAACGAAACCTGATCCAAAAGTGAAGCCTCCGTCTGCCATTTTTTAATTCTATAGAAATTGCTCTGTAATTATAGCACAAATTTGTGGGGAAATCGATACCCAAATTTTTTGTAAAAAAAGAGGGCCCCCTCCACGCCATGAAGAGCCCTCTTCAACCGTATGTCATTTTTTTACCTATTTGACGATTCATCAAATAAGTGTTCATTATATACAATAAAGAAAATCTTGTCTAGTCTTTTTTATGCAATTGTGCGAAGCTGGAGCCAATTTTAGCCCACGCCATGCTTAAATATTCTAAGATCTTATCTTATCTTCCGGTCACTTTGGCCGTTGGACTCGCCTTGGTTTTGACCTTAGTGGACAGCCAAATTCATCCCCAAAATGAGCTTTTTCAGACGGATTCGCTTAAAGCGCTGAGGACACTCAACTACCAATATCAAATGTCTGTGGAGGACATTTTGAATGATGAATCTTCGTCCCCTTTGATTTCGGAGCTGTATAAAGCAGATGCCCTTATTCCCAGTCAAAACACCAAAGACAATAAGGGTTTGGTGGTGAGTCTGGAGGATCAATTCCTGCTTTTGAAGCCCCAGGACCCGCTTTCGGACGAGGAGTTGACTACAATTGCCGATGCTTACGAGCGCGGCGTGCCTGAATTTATGAATGTGGAATTGGATCAAGACGTGAGTTTAGAAGGTCCCACCTACGATCTCACGCTCTACCCTCCTGCTTACCCTGAAGATAAGCCTGTGGAACTCAGTTCAGAATCTGTGCATGAGGTGGTGGTGGCCGTGATCGACAGTGGCATGGATGAGGGGCACGAAATTTTTGAAGATGTGCCTTTGGAAACAGGTTGGAACACCATCACCGAAAACAGCACGATCTTGGATGACGTGGGTCATGGAACGCACATCGCGGGCATCATTGCCAGCAATGCCCCTGGGGTGACCATTGCTCCTTATAAGATTGTGGACAGTAAGGGAGGCAAGCTCTCGAATGTGCTGGAAGCTTTCTCGAAGGCGATTGAAGATGATGTGGACGTAGTGAACGCCAGTTTTGGCCTTGGAACGGCCTCTTATGCCTTAGAAACGCTGGTTGAGAAGGCCTACGATCAAGGCATCATTGTGGTGGCAGCGGCTGGAAACTCAGGAAAAGACACGGCTTTTTACCCTGCTGGCTATGCGCAAACCATTGCCGTGGGAAGCGTGGACGCGGGTGGCCACAAACTGACCAGCTCCAACTACGGCAGTTGGGTGGACGTGGCAGCATATGGCTATCGTGTGAAGTCTTCCATCCCTGACAACAAGTATGGTTATAAGACGGGAACCTCTCAATCCACAGCTTTTGTGAGTGCAGCGGTGGCACGAATTTTAATGTCCAACACTGAAGATTTGAGTTTTGCTGAGGTGTTGAGTGCACTCGAAGAGGGCAGCACCGAAAGCATCCAGGACGGCGAGCTTGCAGGAACCCCGATCGTTCAGTAGAATGGCCGAGCTTTCCCTTGAGGAATGCACGAAGGACCTCATGAGGGCGGTTAGCTCAGCTGGTTAGAGCGCCACATTGACATTGTGGAGGTCGGTGGTTCGAGTCCACTATCGCCCACCAGATTGACTTGTTAGTCGGTTTATGTTTAAATGTGCCTTTAAACTTCTTGAATGGCTTTCACAACGAGAGAATTTAATTCCTTGATCGCTCGAGAGGAAGGAGACACCCCACGGATCACTGCCGCTTTGGAAGCCAGGGCGCTTTCTGCTGTTGATATGCTGAGCCAGTACGAAAGACTGCTCCGCTATCTAGGTATTGATAAAATTAGAGGACGCGTAAAAACAGCATTAAATGATGAACATCCCCAAAGTTATTTGGGATTTTTGCCTAAACTTAGAGATGTTTTCCCTGACGGGGAACTGCGTGAACACCTGCTCGCTCTTCACAGGAAGTATCCGTGGGATTTTTATACTCGCTGTCCTGAGGGAATTGAGGCTCTCTTCCCAAATGATTTTTTTAGACAAAAAATGTCCATCGGAGTAGATCCATTTCAGGATGATGACTTGTTCAAAATCTTTCAATTCAATAATGCAGCACGACTTCTAGCTGCACTTGAAGGAGACGATTTGCGTGCCAGAGTCTCTGAACGAATGGAATCTAAGGAGACAAGAGAAGTGCTCATTGGGGCGAGAAAAGATCCTGGTTTTGCATGTGGTGGCATGGAGAGAAATTTTATGGAGGCGGCACGAAGAGGTGAAGGTTTGGTTCGCGTAAACGAACATTTTCTGGCGAAGATGTACCACAGAAAGGGTGAAGATAAGGCCGTGAAGGTTACGGTTCTGTCCGATGCCAATGCTATGACTACGAAGGGTGGTGTACTATGGAAGGACTACTTGTATGCCACTTCACAAGGTCAACACGTCCCCATCGTCAATGCTATAGCGAGTAGAACTACTGATATAGAAATCTCTGATTTTGTTCTTAGACCGGTGCGACCAACCATTGGTTTTGGCTCTAGCCAGGTTTTCAGTCAGTTTCAGTATTAGAAGTTCTAGAATCATTCACTGTGCTCCACCAGATTGACTTATAAGTCAGTTTGTGTTTTAATATGCGCTATTTCATTTTCATTCACTCGCATGAAATTAGTGGATTGGCTTGATCAGTCACGAGAGCACACAAAAGAAGAAATGGTGAAGTGTGCCGCACGAGGAGAGTGTAACCAGTGTGGACTTTGCTGCGTTGCTTTTGAAGATCGCCTTCCTATCCGAATTCCAGAAACAGTCGATGAACCCGTCTCGCTAACGAGAAAAGCTGTTCTCACCGTCTGCCCACACTTAGCCACTACCGAAGAGGGCTCTTCTTTATGTCAGGCTCATCACATAAAAGATCATCCTGCTCTCCAACACTGCAGAGATTGGCACGGGCCCGGTGACTTCAATCCAGAAGATTTTCCCGGCATTTCACACTTTGACGTGATTGTTAATAATTTTTGGACTTGGGTGCTCTTGATGTGCAATTCGAATGATTTACACACGGCCAACAAGTTCATCGAAAAAGGGTTCATCCACTGGGGCCCTCCTTCAAAGATTGAGCCCGATCAACTTGAAACTTTTTTAAAAAAGTTGATTCGCCTCGATAGACTCCCTCTTGAACTACTGGCCTTGATGAATTTAAGACGAATTTTAGAGACATTTCCCCCTAAAAGACTGCGCATCCTCAAAAGCCAATTGGGCTTAAACAGAGGTGACATAAAGCCCGCGCAACGAGAATTGATTCGCAATTACTTCCCCACTAATTAGGACGAGAATGAGCCCTGATCTCACAACTTTCCCGACAGAGTCATCTGATTTACGCCTGGAGTCTGTAGAGTCTTTGTTGGCGAAAGATGAACTTTTAAGAAAAATCGAAGCACTGTATGGGCTCTCTACTATTAGGACCTGGAAGTTAGACCTCTACAACGCTGGTAAGAGATTCAAACAAATTTTCAAGCTCCAACTTTCCGACGGGTCACGGGAGGTTACTCTTATTTTAAAATTCCACAAACGTAATGTGCCTGACCGATTTCACCGTGAGGTCAGCCCGCGAGTGGAAGAGGATTTCATTCCTTTTGCTCCTGCTTTTTTAGGAAGCTACTCTCAAGTGAGTAGGACGGGTAGAAATCAAGCTTTTCAGAATGGCGATTATCGAGTTATTGTTGAGGATTTCATTGATGGGATTGATCTGATTGATGTTTTCACCTCTCACCTTTCAGATGATTCGAAATTAATGATCACAGAAAAAGCTGCCGCTCTTTACGAGACGATTGGAGAACAGTCTTTCAAACGTGGTTGGCAACTGAGCAATGTAAGCCCAAGGAATGTACGTTTACCGAAAGGGAGTGAATCCCCTCTGATCGTTGATTGGGGAGGTCAAACAACTGATGTGGATCCTAATGCATATAGAGAGTTGATCCGTGACCGAATATGGGAATGTTTTCTTAATGTTGGAGTAAAAAATAAGTTCTAGAATCTTCCACAGTGGTCCACCAGAAAGATGTCTATTGACGCGGATGGCTCCGTAGGACGATAGTGATAGGTGTTCTGTTCGACTTTTTTTCCATTTGTCTATGGAAGAAGATGATCCTTATGATCTATTGAGTGAAGTCTTACCTGTGGTCGTTTTTCATGTTCCGCCGGATCTACGCCTTCCAACAGTTCAACCTATTGGATCTGCCCCAAATCCACCACGACCTCCATGCTACACTCAAACTCCTACTCAAGTAGGTCTAGGAGTGCGCCTTGCTGTTCTCGGAGCCATCGCGGTTGGCTATGGAAGCTGTGCATTTGGTGGAACGGCTCTCGCTGTCGTTGGGGCACCGATTGTGGTCGCCAGAAGAATTGTTGGGAAAGTAATACGAAAAAATCTTCCGTCTTAGTTTGTCATTATTGTTTTTACCAAAGGGTCTAAGTCAGCGGTTTCGCCGCTACCCGTGATGTTCACGAGTAGGAATTGATCATGACTGAGGGCGACAATGTCTGTTTTCCATCGTCCTATCCCTGCAAAGACGGATAGTCCAGTCTCGGTGTAGAAACTGGGTACTGCAGTTTTTGCCCCCTGGTCTGCTGGCTGACTGTCCGTGTTCCAAATCACTTGCCACTCATTCAAAATCTCGTCAAAAAAATAAGTCACGTCCCCGAATTTATTGTCGACGTCTTGAACTTTGTCCCCGCTCACTTTGGTGAAACTGATACGATCTCCTTCTGTGCTCAAAAGGGTTGGAACCTCGGTTCCAGACTCAAGAGTCCATCCTGTGGGGTATTCAAAAGAAAAACCACTGGGATCTGTGTAAGTTCTGGCATCGCTGCGTTTGTTTTCACATTTTATACCTGAACTGACTGTTGTGGCTTTGATGAATGTGGCGGTGTTGAAGTCGCAGGTTCCTTCTTCAAAACAAGCATCCCCTTTGGCGTGAGAAGCTGCTGTGACGCTCAGATCTGTGAACTCGACCGTTGCCACTCCATGCCAGTAGTAGTCACAGTTTTCTGGATTTTCTAGACCCAGTAGTCTCAAGGCTTCGTCTTTGTTTGTGAAGCAAAACATTTCACCAGCATTGGTGGTTTCTTTCTCGGATGGAACAAAACAAAGTTGTCCCAAGGCAGAGTTCTGAACGCCGTTGGGTGCTTCGCCCACAAAATAATCTATCTCACCCACGGCGCTTTGCGTTGTGGAGTTGCATGCTGTCAAAAGTAGGAAAGCTGCGAGGAGGGTGAGGATTTTGTTCATGAGTGGGAGTGATTAAAAAGGCAACAATACTCGCATTCCCCGCAGAGTGCGAATTCGTCGGGCTCAAGGAATTTTAGGTTCATAATGTCTTCGTAAGTGTCTTTGATGGTTTCGAGTAAGGCTGCCTTTTTGGCAGCTTTACCTTCCATAAGGTCTTTTTATATTGTATAATGATTGGATTTATAAAGACCCGCATTCAGCCCTCAAGCGTGAGAGGCGGGGTAGCCTACGTTCCTGTGCCAGAATTCCATCAAGAACAGCAGTCCAATGAATCTTCTAAAGTTGAGGGTCCACGCGCGCCTGATTCGCAGCTCTTAGATAGGGAAGAGCGGATTGTCAAAGGCATTGAAGCGAAGTTGGACATCGTAGAAACTTCTTTTTTTGAAATCGGGGAGACTTACCCGAACCTGGATGTGGAAGGAGCTTATGAGCAGCTGTGCAAATTGACGGACGAAGGCAGCTTTAATAGCAATGGATTGGAGGGACTTGTGGACGCATTAGACAATGCTACTTTCTCAGAACAAGGCGTTCAAAAATTCAATGCTTTGGTCAAAGGAGGTAAAACCCTTTATCTTTCCAATTTGTTGATCAACAACTATCAGACCCTCCAACAGCCTGAGTTGGCGGACCTAACTGATCAGGATTATCAAATTGTGTTGAAGGCGTTCAATGATTTAAGGCCCATTGTAATCAATGCTGATAAATCACAAGGTGACTTTTACAACGGCAGACGAGGCTTTTACGACCATGGCGATCGCGGTCTTGTGCTTAAGCTCTACTATGGACCAAAAAGTTCAGCAACTGCTACAAGGAGTGGTGGACGTGAAGAGGTGGACGTGAAATCCGTGGACACAACAGAGTGGGGAAAATCAGAAGAAACTCCTAAAGGTCCTGAATCCGTCGCAGATATTGCTTCAGATATTCTTGCTACTAGAGCCTGGGGGAACTACCCAGTGAGTGTGAAGGAAGATGAAGATGAATAAGTATACTGTGTTAGTTTTTATCAAACAACTGGCAGTACTCGCAGTCGCCGCAGAGCGCGAATTCGTCGGGCTCAAGGAATTTTAGGTTCATAATGTCTTCGTAAGTGTCTTTGATGGTTTCGAGGAGTGCTGCTTTGTCGTCTTCGCTGACGTGAATGAGTTCTTTTACGAAGCCGTCTTCCTTTTTACTTTTTTGGATGAAATCGATTTCACCGGACTTCATGGTGTAGGCAAAGTCCTTAGAATGGTCGCAGAGTAGTTGGTAGAACACGATTTGCCGGTGGTAGTCTCCGCCCGGACGGAGTTCTTGAGCTTTTCCGTCGGGGTTGCCGGTTTTGTAATCCACGACGTGCACAGTTTTATCGGCTTCGCTTAGCACTTCGATTTTGTCTAACTTCCCAGTGATGGGCACGCCTTCCACATGCACATGATGCGGCGCAAAATCGTATTCTAAAAATGTATTTTTTGGAAAACGGCCTTCGTTGTGATCGTAGTAACCGGAGAGGGTTTGGAGTCCAAAGGTTCGTGCATTTTCGAAGTCTTTTTCTTTGAGGATTTCGCGCTTGAGGTGACGCTCGAAAGAGTCGAGCAGTTCAGCTTTGCTGGTTTGGTTGCTGCGTTTGTAAGTAACCAGCAAATCCTTAAGCGCTTCGTGCACGGCGGTTCCAAAAGCGGCTTCCTTGGTTTTAGCCCGAGGGGCACGCAGAATGACGTTGTAGTAGAACAAGCGTGGACAGCGCAAATAAGTCGTGAGGTGCGTGACACTGAGCGTGTAGTTTTGCAGCAGACTTTTGACGAAGTCGCGCTCTTCATTCGACACCTCGCGCACGATGGGCTGGAAGTTGAGCAAAAGACGCTGCGTGAGTTGCTCTTCACTGGGGCCTTCTTCAAAGTTCTCATGACGCTCCACCCCTTCTAGCCCAACTTCTTCCAAAAAGAGGGACGGCGTTTGGGCTTTGCCATTTTCGTTGTTGTTTGCGAATGTGAAAGTAAGCGTTTTTTTGGCGCGCGTCATAGCCACATAAAAGAGTCGGCGCTCGTCTTCGTTCTTTTCTTTAGGCAAGAGTTCAATGCTTTTCAGTAATCCTTTGGGCGCTTTGATTTTGCTGCGATCGGGATTGTTCCCCCAGTGTTTGTCCACGCAATTCATCAAGAATACATGTTCGAATTCGAGGCCTTTGGAACGGTGCGCCGTCATGAGGGCGACTGCATTTTTTTGAGTGCTGAGTTCGGCTTCTAAAATGGCGATGCGGTTTTCCTGATGGAGCTGAAGGAGTTCAATTAAACCTGTTAAATTGAGTTTTGAATTGGAACGGTTCCAGGCTTTAATTTGATCAAAAAATGTATTCAATCGATTGAGGTGCTCGATGCGATTTTCCTTGCTCATAATAAAGGTGAGGTAGCCGGATTCATTGATGACGAGCTCGAAAAACTCCACGAGCGTTTTGTTGGTGGCGGCTTTTTGCCACTCGGCTAAATTCTCATGCAGTTTTTGAAAAGGTTCCGGCGCCGTAGTGAGCGCGTCCCAGAGTTTTTGGCGTTGCTCGGAAGCTTTGCGTGTGAGCTGGATGAGCTCCAGCGCGGGGAGATTCAAGAAATCGGCGTTGAGCAGCAAGAAGAGTTCGTGGTCTTCCGTAGGATTGGCGAGCCACGTGAAGAGGCGAATGAGACTTTGCAGGGTTTTATCTTTGAGAATGTCCTTGCCGGAGTAAACGTGAAAAGGCATCTTGGCGCGGAGGAAGAGTTCTTCGAGTTCTTCCACATCGCTGTTGTTGCGGTAGAGCACTGCGATTTCGCGCGGCTCGGTGCCGGCTTTGATGAGTGCCTCAACGGATTCGAGGATGAAACTGCGTTCTTCGGCGGGGCTCGCGAGCTCTTGGCGAGCGAGCGGCACCACAGGGTGCAGCGCCTCAGACTTGAGGCTTTGCTCCAGTTCCGGGATTAGGGTTTCAAGCCCTTGTTCGTTGTGATGGATGAGGCGCGTGGCCGCGTCTAAAATGTTTTGTTGGCTGCGGTAATTGCTTTGCAAAGGAATCAGTTCGATGTGCTCTTTGTAACTACGGTAAAACGCCAACATGTTTTCGAGCGAGGCTCCTTGAAAACGGTAGATGGATTGCTTGTCGTCCCCCACCACAAACACATTCGGGACTTCGTAGAAACTGGCGAGCAAATCGACGACTTCGTTTTGGGCTCCGTTGGTGTCTTGGTATTCGTCCACGAGGATGTATTGAAATTGCTCCTGGAGAGTTGCGAGCAAGTCGGCGTCTTCTTTGATTTTGCGCACCACCATGAGGATCATGTCTTCGTAGTCGTAGCGGCCGCGCTTTTTGAGTTCGGCTTGGTAGGCCGCGTAGAGTTCCACGAGGCTTCGCTGTTTGGGTAGATTTTTTTGAGCGTCTTCAAATTCGGCTTTGAGTTGTTTTTTGGCTTCGGTGCGCTGAGTTTTTTCCGTGAGATCAAAATTTAAAAAGGCCGAGGCTAGGAATGTTCCATTGAGCTCGAGTTGCAGTTGCATAAAATCCGCTTCGGTGAGGCTCGTGGAGCGCGTGGCGATGAAGGCTTCGAGTGCGGCTCCGTGCTTTTTTAAGGTGGCTTCGGTTTCGTCGAGTACGGCTGTGATTTGCTCCTGGCTCAAGTCTTCCCGCTTGAAACTTTTGATGAGCCCAGAAATGTCTCGTTGATAAAAATACGGATCCGCAAAGGGTTTGAGGGGACCTCCGATCGTTGTTCCATCCAAAATGGCTTGGAAAATTTGTACGGCTTCCACGTCCGAAAGGGCTTCGAGTTCACGAGCGAACAAAAACTTTTCAGGATTGGTTTTGATGATTTCGTTGCAGAAGGAATGAAAAGTGTGGATGCGCACGTAATAGGCGGGCGTTCCAATGAATTCGAAAAGACGCTTCCGCATGGCCGCGACTCCAGATTCGGTGAACGTGAGACACAAAATGTTCTGCGGACTCATTTGAGTCTCCTTCAAAATCCGCGCGATGCGCAGCGTGAGGATTTGCGTTTTTCCAGTTCCCGGACCGGCGAGCACCATCATGGGACCTTCGATGGAGTCCACCGCGGCTTTCTGCTCGGGGTTCAGGCTGGAATAAGCTTCATCAAAGGTCATGAAGATAGGGCTGAGCTTTACGGATCAGTTCTTTGGCATTTTCGTAGGTCAGACGGCTCAAGGCTTCCTCATAAGGCAACCAGATGAAGTTTTGGTGTTCAAAAGAAATTGCGACGGCTTCTTCTTGCGTTTCAGCCAAGAAATAGACCACGACTTTTTTGACCCGATCTTTGTAGCCACGATTGAATTCGTAATACATCGATTCTTTGTAGCCACGATTGAATTCCACTTGAGTGATTCCTGTTTCTTCCTGAAGTTCACGACGAGCCGTGGCTTCTTCGCTGGCGTCGATCTTTTCCACATGACCTTTTGGAAAATCCCAGTGTCCGCCGGGGTAATGCAGCAATAAAAATTTGAGCCCATCGGCTTCACGACGATAGACGATGATGCCGCAGGACTTTTCGTGCACACTGCGACGATGTCCACGCTGGGGTCTTTTTTGATGGCCGCCCCCTCCCTGGTTTGAGGGTTTTTGATTCTCCATGTTCTAGTCTTAGTTGAGCGTAGTGTAGCACGGAGAGGGCCTTGGGTGCGAGGAGAATTTAACCCTTTCTTTGAGCTTACTTTATTGTATAATTTGATCTTTTTTTAATTCCTGCATGCCTTTAGAGACGGAATACACAAACCCGTTTGAGGAAGATTTATCTCAACTTCGTCGAAGAAGGCCAAATCAGACGAGTTTTAAGATGAATCCAGCGAGTCTTTATCGAAGAATTGGTGCCTATTTAGAGAACAATCGAATGGCTAGGACTGATCAATTGGCTGAGCGTTTCGGATGTGGCGTTCCAACTGTCAGAACTGCGGTACAAGCTCTTCGGACTGCTGATCCTCCTTTGGCTGTTGCTACACTGGAACAACCTCAAGGTGGAAATGCACTTTACTATGTTCAAGACCCTCATCCTAACGGTCTTTTGATTAGGAATCCTGCCCACTTGAAAACCTATGGTGTGAGTGATGATTTACTCGTAGCCGAAAGCCCAGAACAAAGAGTCCTTTTGATGGGCCAACTCGGAGGCATTCATTCAAATACACTAACATCTCGCGTACTTTTAGAATTGAGTCGTGGCCCAAAAACAAAGAGGCACATCCAAGATCGGCTCCGTGTGGATCACGTGCATCTGGCCAATGTTCTCAATGAGAGAGTAAGAGGTAAACTTCCTTTGTTTGGCCTGGAACATAGGACTCGAGATGTGGGTGACCGTGTAGGGGTTGGGAGACTTCAGGAGCATCAACTGACTTCACTTCCTATTCAATGGGAATTGAGCAAAGAGATTATTGATGCAGAACATGCAGTAGTTGAGTTTTTTAATTCTCGATGGAACGCCTTTATTGGTGTTGCAAAAAAGGTTTTAAAAGACAGTGAAAAAGCAGAAGATTTGGTTCAGAGTGTTTGTGTCAGAATGTTGCTTATGGCTAGGCGTGACCCTAGGAATATCCGTGAAAAATTGACCTTTTCATATCTCTCTACCGCTTTATTCCATTCTTCCATATCAGAAATTCGAGGTACAAAACGAGAGCATGTTGGGTTTGAGGAGGCTGAAGAAGCTGTTTACAATCGCTCTGATCTCTTCCCAAAAGCCAAGACACCCGATGCACTGGTGGGAGCACTAGAAATTAGAACACTTCTTCAGCGTGTATTGAAAGAGGTTGATTTAGGCATTTATAGGGATGCTTTTGAGAGACACTACATAGATGGCATATCAGGTGTAGAAATTGCTAAGGAGCTTGGGGTTCCTCCCGGAACTGTATATTCAAGGTTTTCAAAAGCACGTACGAAAATTCGTGAGCGTTTGGTGGGATTGGATATTTTTTGATAATTCAGAGTTTTGTCAGGTCTTTTGTGCTAGCCTCAAGGAATGATTCATGGTCTTCTCAAACTTTTCTTCCCCAGTTTGTGCCTGGTGTGCGGCTACCTGGACGAGCCGCTGTGTTTGAAGTGCCGCTCTGTTTTGCCTTTTGAGCCGCATGTGCGCATTCTTGAAGACGCTGAGGGGCTGAGCCTCAAAGTGGCTTCAGGCTGTTTTTACGAGCCCGAATCGACCTTGGCGCAGTTGGTGCACGGCCTTAAGTACAAACACCAAGCGGATGTGTACCGTTATTTCGCTCCGACTTTGCGGCGGAGTCTGGAACTTTTTTGCGAACCGAGCACTGTGCTTCTTGTGCCGGTGCCTTTGCACAAAAGTCGTCTGCTCGAACGCGGCTACAATCAGGCGGAACTCTTGGCCCGAACCGTGGGGCGGTATTTTGGCTGCCCTGTTCTGGATGGACTCGAACGCGTGAAGGACACGGGCCATCAAGCTCAGTTGGAGCGTGAAGACCGACAAGAAAACATGAAGGAGGTGTTTCGTGTGAAAGATTCTTGCAAAAATCTGCTGCACGAAAGTAGCCAAATCCTTCTGGTGGATGATATAGTCACGACTGGCTCCACGCTGCTGGCGTGCCGAGACGCCTTGCTGGCGAACGGTGCGAAATCCATTGCGGCGCTAACCCTAGCGGATCGCCCTCTACTCCATGAGCAAGTCCCCCATCGTGATCGGAATTGATGCCTCGCGTAGTGTCCACCCCAAACCCACGGGAGTGGAACGTTACAGCACCGAAATCATTCGGGCACTTTTAAAAGAGTTTTCAAAAGAGGAAGTGCGTTTGTATACGCCTACTTTGATTCCCGACTTTCCGAAAAAACTGCAACGCCGCTTATGGGCTCCCCGCTTGTGGAGTGTGGTGAGGCTCAGCTTGGAAATGCTGTTGCACAAACCTAACGTTTTGTTTGTGCCTGCTCATGTGCTTCCTTTTTTTGCACCTAAACGCAGTTTTGTGACGATTCACGACGTGGCTTTTGAAAAGATCCCGGAAGCGTATTCGTCCCAGCAAGCCAAGTATTTGCGTTGGAGCACGGCGCGCGCGGTTAAAAAAGCCTTGAAAATCATTGTTCCCAGTGAAGCTGTGAAAGAAGATTTGAAACACTTTTACAAGATTTCAGATGAACGTGTGGTGATGGTTCCCCACGGACCTTTGCCTTTAAGCTTCCCTAAAAAAGCCAGTTTAGAGTTGAAAGATCCACTTTTCTTTTATCTCGGCCGACTGGAAGCAAAGAAAAACTTAGGTGTTTTGCTGAACGCATTCAAGCTTGTACAAAAAAAGTATTCATCTGCGCGCTTGGTTTTGGCAGGAAGTGCAGGATATGGATGGAGTTCGCTCGCACAAAAAGCCTCCAAGCAGAAAGGCGTGGAGGTGGTTGGATTTTTGCCCGAAACTGCGGTGGCGGAACTCTATCAAAGCTCCACGGCCTTTGTTTTTCCCTCGCTCGAAGAAGGTTTTGGCTTCCCGCTTTTGCAGGCTTTTCAAGCCGGTTGTCCGGTGGTTTGCTCCGATTTACCTGTGCTGCACGAAGTGGGCGCGAATGCCGTGCTTTACGCTAACCCGAAAGATGCGAAAAGTTTTGCGAATCAAATGTTTAAGCTGATTGAAGATCCCGAGTCTGCCGCGGTGCTGAGTCTCAAGGGCAAGAAACGCCTCGAGCACTTTTCATGGGAAAAAGCGGCGAAGACGCTTGCGAGCACTTTCGCTTCAAAATAGAGGGTGCATGTGATTGAATGGTTCCACTTATGCAAGATCCTCAAGCGCTTTACGAAAAGGTCCTCGCTCTCCTCGACCAAAACTCGGTGGAGTATAAACTTTTTTCGCATAAAGAAGCGCTGACTTATGAGGAGATTGAGAGCGTACAAAAAGAGAGCGGTTTCTTTGGCCGTGAAATGAAGTGCATGGTGCTCAAAGGTGAGGATTTTTTTGTTTACGTCACTCTTCAAGGCAACCGCGTGAATATGGAAGCCATCAAAGAACGAGTGGGCGCTAAAAAAGTGCGCTTAGCTTTGCCTGAAGAACTTGCGGAACAGTTTGGAGCCAAGCCGGGCTGTGCCTATCCTTTTGGCTTTGATGCTCGTTTCCCTATTTATGTGGATCCTCAGATTTTTGAAGAGGAATGGCTGTTGTTCAGTCCGGTGCTTCCCACTAAAACTGTGCAAGCCAAAGGAGCGGATCTTAAAAAACTTTTTGAGGACTTAGAAAACAAGGTGGAAGAAGTAAGAAATTTCAATCAAGCTGCATTAACTCTTTAAAAATTGCCTTCGTCCACGATTTCTTACTCCGGCCGGGAGGTGCGGAGCGCGTGCTGAAAGTGCTCATGGATGAATACCCTGATGCGCCGGTTTATACTTTGCTGTACGACGAAAAGCGCATGGGCAAAGATTTTCCGAAGGAGCGCGTGCGAACGAGCTATCTACAAAAATTCCCGCGCTTTTTGCCGGGCATGCACAAGCTGATGTTCCCTCTTATGCCAGGGGCCGTGGAACGCTTCGATTTCACCGGTTTTGATGTGGTGGTTTCGAGTTCCAATGCCTATGCGCATGGTGTCGTCACTAACCTGGAAACGCGTCACGTTTGTTACTATCACTCCCCGATGCGTTATGCCTGGGATTACACCCATCAGTACCTCAAAGATCAGCAACTCGGACTCATCGGTGAAAGCATCGTTACGGGCATGTTGCACGATGTGCGCATGTGGGATTACTTGGCGGCGAAACGTGTGGAAGTGAAGCTTGCGAATTCTAAGACGGTTCAGGATCGCATTCGCAAGTATTATCGTGAAGATTCGCTGGTGATTCACCCTCCGGTGGACACGGAACGTTTCACGCCTCACAAAAAAAATGAGGGCTACTTTTTGATCGTGTCTCAGCTCAGCAAGTACAAGCGCATCGATCTGGCTGTGGAACTGTTCAATCGCATCGGCAAGCGCCTCGTGATCATTGGGCAAGGACCGGACGAGGGGCGTCTCAAACGCATGGCGGCGAATAACATCGATTTTTTAGGCTACAAATCAGATGAGGTCACGAAGGAGTATTTTGAAAATTGTCGCGCCTTTATTTTTCCGGGTGAAGATGACTTTGGTATAGCACCCGTGGAGGCCATGGCCTGTGGAAAGCCGGTGCTCGGATATCGAAAGGGTGGCCTCACAGAGACGATGATCGAAGGAGTGACCGGCGAGTTTTTCAATGAGCCCACGGTGGAAAGCATGGAAGCGGGGCTTACTCAGCTACTCATTCACGAAAAAACCTACGACCACGAACGCATTGCCAAACATGCGCAACAATTTTCAGAAAAGGCTTTTAAAAAAGCTATGAGAGAGGCGATTGAAGCGGCTTAAGGTGTGAGTTTTCAACAAATGTGCAAAAGAAATTGCCCGATTTTTGTTTTGTCAGAAAAATTTCAGGAAAATTTAAGATTTATTTCATGATTTTAGTCAGGTCGACTGTCTAAGATTTATTCGTTCAGTCGGGCTCAGTCGTGGTCGACTTACTCCGGGCTGTCACCTGAGTAGCCGGGTTCGATCCCCGGTGAGTCCACCACTGAACAAGCGACAGCAAAAAGCCCTTTCCGTACGGAAGGGCTTTTTGAACAAACTTACTCTGGGCTGTCTTTTTTAGTTTAGCACTCATATTAGAGTTTCTCAACTCCCCTGAGGTCCACCACCCGGACAGACGAAGAAAGAACCCTTTGCAAAGGGTTCTTTCTTTTACGCGACGTTCGCGCCCAGGAATCTCGTCTTGCTCATTTTATCAAAAGTTTATTTTTGGCGCAATTCCATCCCCTTGCCCTGTCCACACGTTCAGGTATTATTGGCTTCCAGAAACTGGAATTATGGCTGCCTTTTACCGCAAATACCGACCGCAGAACTTTGAAGAGCTTGTGGGCCAAACCCCCATTCGAGTCACTCTTTTGGAAGCACTGAAGCAAGATCGCATTTCTCATGCGTATTTGTTCTCGGGACCTCGAGGAACAGGGAAAACCTCCACTGCCCGTTTGGTGGCCAAGGCCATTCAGTGTGAGGCACGACTGCCCAGCGGTGAACCGTGTGGAACCTGTGAGATTTGCTTGCTGAATGCAAGCAATGAGCTCGTGGATTTGGTGGAAGTGGACGCGGCCTCCAATCGAGGAATTGATGAAATTCGCGACCTGCGTGAAAAGATTCGTTTTGCTCCCACTCGGGCCAAGTCCAAAGTCTACATCATCGACGAGGTGCATATGCTCACCAAAGAAGCCTTCAATGCGCTGCTCAAAAGTTTAGAAGAACCTCCTGCGCATGTGTTCTTCATTTTGGCGACGACGGAAATTCATAAAATTCCGGAAACCATCTTGTCCCGTTGCCAGCGCTACGACTTTAAGCGCATTTCAGACCGTGACATCGTGGCGCACCTCGAGGCCGTGGCCAGTAAAGAAGGCCGCAGTGCGGATCGTGCAGCTTTGGAACTCATTGCCAAAACGGCAGATGGGGGAATGCGCGATGCACTGTCCATTTTTGAACAGCTTTCCAATGAACCCGTGACGGTGGATTTGGTGCATGAACGTCTGGGGCTGGCCAGCAGTCAACACTGTGATGATTTGTATGGAGCGCTCGGCAGTTGTGATACGCAAAAAGGCCTTCTGCTCATCGAACGACTGCACAAAGAAGGGGCCGATTTGCAGCAATTCACTGTGGCTTTCTTAGGACTTTTGCGCCAAAAACTCCATGAAGCCGTGGAACAAAAAAAAGTCCAGGTGCTGCCTAAATTGCTCGATTGGACCAACTTATTTGACGATGCGTGGATCAAGCTCAAACGTGCCAGCATCGCCACTTTACCACTCGAAATCGCCATCATTCGAGCCACCAACACGATCCCCAGTGAGACAGCGCCTGCGGTGAATAAAGCCCCTTTGAAACTTGTCGATCCTCCTCCTGCTCCGTCTTCCGTGGGTCCGGTGCATGCCCCTTCCCCACGCATGGTGATTGGAACACCCGAAGTGGCTCCACGTGAGGTTCCAACAGCCATTCCGGAACCTGCTGGCCTTGTTGTGATGCACCGCGAGGCGATCCTTCAACAATTGCCCAAAGTGTATGCGGCGCTGAGCAACCCTGCGGTGCGGGTTTCTTTTCAGACGGGTCACCTTAAATCCGTGGAGGACAAGAAACTCACCTTCTGTTTTTCATCGGAATTTCATTTGAATAAAACCCGTGATCCCGAAGCTTTGGTGTCCATCGAAAACGCGTTTAAAAAAGTTTTGGCGGAAGATGTGAAGCTGTTTTTGGAGCTTGAAAAAATTGCTGACGATCCTCTGGGTTGGGAAACGGTCGAAGAGCCTTTATCTAACTCCTAGGTATGGCTTTTAACTTAGATCCTGTCCGTGCCGTTTTCGAAGCCTTGGGGGGCTTGGCCATTCCCATCGTCCATATTGCGGGCTCCAAAGGAAAAGGAACCACGGCCACACTGCTCGCCAAAATCATTCAATTGCACGGCGACACCGTTGGCCTTTTCACCTCCCCTTTTATTGAAGAAGAAATCGAAATGGTGACGGTGAATGGCATCATGATTTCACGCGAAGATTTTGAACGTCTGCAAGACCGGGTGCGCGCGGTGGGACCCAACTTGAGCACTTTTGAGGTTCAAACCTTAGCGGCTTATGAATACTTTAAGGAGCAAAATTGTGACGTTTTAGTGGTGGAGTGTGGGATGGGTGGCCTCACCGATTCGACGAATGTGGCGACCGAAAAGGCCCTCACCCTTTTGACTCATGTGGAGCTCGAACACCAGGAAGTGTTGGGTCACAGTTTGAGTGAAATTGCGTGCCAAAAGTTAGGCATTTGCAGACCTGGCGTGCCACTCATGACCGTACCCACTCAGTGTCCTGAAGTTTTTGAAAAAATTCGCGAGTCAGGTCATGACGTGCAGTTGGCTCCGGCTTTTGAGTTGGCTTTTCACCACCCCGAAAGTGCGGGCCTGGCCGTGGCAGCCGCAGATTTTTTGGGTTACCCCATGGACAGTGTGATTGAAGAGGCCCTCGCCCGATTAACTCTTCCTGGGCGTTTTGAAATTTTGCACTATGGTCCTCACACGATTCTGTTGGATGGAGCTCACACCTACGACAGTGTCCAGTACGTTCTGGGCCGTTTGCCCGAATTCATCCAAAAAAATCACCTCCCCGAACCCCGCTTCGGCATTCATTTTTTGAGTGATAAAGATCCAGAACTGTGGAAGCTCTTTCCTCGGAACAGAACGGTGTGGGTGCCTTTGGAGGAAGTGAGGGCTGGGAAGAAGCCGGAGGAGCTCACGGAGATGGCTGCACATGAGATATTTGAAGCTTTAAATCGGGAGACAGAACCTCAATTTTTGGCTTTTGTGGGAAGCTTTAGGTTAGTGTGTCGAATCTGTGAAACACTAGACAACGGCGATTAAATGTTTTAAAGTTGGCGCTTCACTACATTTATGAACGAGCGAACAAACAATCAGGCCAGCCCTAGCCTTCCCACGGATCAGGCTACAGCAGAGGAAGCTGAACTTTTTAAGGCAGTAATTATGAGAGCTAGAGCGCTTCGTGGTTCGTTGCCTGGCGCTCCAAGCGTTTTCCGTACCGTGCTTAAACAGAGGGCATTTCTTGCCCGTCTTCGAGCAGCAGGGAAGACTGTCGAATGGATTAATAGCGCTTCAGCCGATGAGCTTGAGACTTTTTTTGTGGAACCTCAAGAGTTATCTCAACCAGCAGAGGAGTTTTTAGTAAGTGATGATACTACTGAAGAAGTGGCTCTATTAAAACCTAAACCGGAGCCTGCTTCCATTGACGAATTGAGTGGCCGATTCAGAGCAAGAAGGTTCGGATCCTTTGATAGCGCCACTCCTACGGACAGCCCTTCTGGCCCCAGAAGTTTTTTCAGACTGGCAATGCTAGCTACTCTGGCTGTCAATGGTTTGGCAGTTGTGGGTTATCAAGCGGTGACTTCACTAGACGAGTCCGATTCCTCGACTCCAATGGTGATAATCACGCCTCCTGATGGAGTGCCCGCTGATGCAAGTAAAGCTTTGACTATAAACGATGCTGTACCAAACGTAGCAGTCGTGGATGGTGATGGAACAACAGGCACTTTACCCGACGGCGCGATAGGAGTTCGTTTAAAAACTCCTGATGGATCCACTCTTCCAACGCCTGTTTTCACTCCCCATGGAACCTATGCTAAAGTGGTGGACCTTGTGGTCAGTGATACCAGTATTCCTGTGGATCAGAGGCCTTTGTACACTGCTGCTTTGAATCGAAAAGTGGTGGAGGCTGCTGCGCCTGCTCAAGAGTTGCAGGTTTTGGCGAGTAGTATTTGGAATACTCCCGAGGCGCTTCGTGTTATCCGTGAAAAGAACGAGCGATGGGGTGGATGGGAAAGGACCTGGCTCATTGTGGATGAAGAAAATGCAAACCGTAGTGGTCAGGCCGTGATCGATACCCCCAGTGAATATTTTGCTTTTTTGGGTGAGTCCAATGGCGTGTTCCCTAACGCACAAGCACTCGAACGAAAAGCCATTCAGGACAGTGCACTCATCCATGATGCACGTGTTGTGAAAGATGTAGGAACTGTTGAGGAACGGCTCGCAAAAGCTCAAGGGCAAACGGAAACCCTGAAGCTCGCACTTAAAACAGATCCACCTCAGGCTCCAAAAGATTACCTTTTGAATCGAGATTCCGTCCAAATGGGCTCTATTTATGAAGCACCGGATGCTCACACGATTCTTTCTAAAAAACAAACTGCTTTGGCTCAAACAGACCCTGTGGAAGAACGAGCACTCGTGAGTATGAACTTGGACTTCAAAGCAGACCTGAGCCGACTGAAAGAACGCGTTTTGGGTGCACAAGTGCAAGAAGGGCTGCTGCGCTGGGCTCGCGGATCCAATCGATTTGGCGTGCAAGCTCTGTGTACAAACTTTGCAATTCGCTTGGATGAACTGACTTCGAATACCTCTCTGCGCACGCCTGAAGAGCAACGGCAAGCACTCCTGGACTTGCATTCATACTACTTCGACGAGCTGAAGCAACTCACTCCAGGGCGTGGCGGTTATGCTGAATATTTGAGAGCCTTCACTGCAGAGACGGTGATGCCTGCCTTGGCTCAGGCTTGGGAAAAACTTCCAAAACAGGATGGCGTCGAAGGTGTCAGCACAGACGCTCGGGCTTTGGTCTTTTCAACCTTGCCAGACATTTTCGCTTCCAATAGAGCTTAACCCGTCTATTGACTTAACTCAAATAAGATGTATGATTACATTGTTTGATTAAACCTGCAACGTATGGATCGTATTGAAACCGATGCACAAGAAACAGGTGAAAGTGATCCAATCTTCATTGATCTCCCAGCAGGCCGTCCCCTGAACCAGGCACCGCGATGGGGCTCTGTTTCTTCTGCTGATGAAGATTTGAATGTCGATCAAGATCCAGGTGATCAAAAACCTATCAATACAACTCTCGCACCTGCTGATAATGATGTAGCTGATGAACGGCATCCAACTTTAGCCCCTACTCAAGAGAGTGGATTTTCAGTAGAACAAGCACTACGTCTTACCTTAAACGATTTGAGTAACGCACAGTCTCAATTGGCTTCCTTAAATAAGCGTTTGGAACCTGTTGATGATCTTGAAGAAGTGACATTAAGGTTGCAGATAGGTGAAGGTGATGATGATCCAACTCTTGTATCAAGAAAAGCTGCCTTAGCAGGAAAAGTAGAACAAGACCGCAACTTGTTTGACCAGCTCGCGTTAGAGAAAGCTGAGGTGCTTCATAAAATCTTTATTCTCGAAGCAGAAAGGGCTTACCTTCTTATTCAGATGCGTAAATTTCGCGCAAACCAAGCTGCTACAGAACCCTATCGTGAGACATCAGGCAGTGAAGTTGCTCAGGCAACAGCAGGTGCAGAGTTTGAAAATTCTCAGGCACCTGCTCCTCTCGACCGAACAAATGCACCAGTGGCCCCCATTGCACGACACGTTGCTGGGAATCGAGATAAAATAGCTCTTGGCTTAGGTGCTGCTGCATTGTTCGCAGGAGGCTTAACGCTTGGACTCAAGCATTTGAAGCCTTCGGACGTTGATCATCCCACCGCTGCAGCTAGCGATCAAAAGACACCCCTAAAAGTGGTAGAACTTCCCGCCGATGGCAAGCCTGCTAGAGCTGAAGATACTATCGGATCCAGGATGACTCTGCCTGACGGTAGGCCTTTGCCAAGGACGAATTCTCATGCTCCTTACTTGAAAGTTCTCAGTCTCCCCTATGATGCGGCAGACTCTAGGATGGCAGATCCTGAACTTTTTGCAGCTGAGGTCAACCAAGATCTGGTTGACACGCAAAGCTTCCCGGATGCTCAATCCTGGAGAGAAGTGGCTGGGGTCTTTAAGGAAGGTGCGAGGACTTTAAAACAAGCCCATAAAGATTTAGGCACTTGGACTGGATTTGAAGCTGTTTTAGCGGCTTGGGGCCAAGAGAACCAAAGGCGTGAAGAGGATGGACAAGCTTTGATCTCTTCTGTTTCAGAACTGCTTGAAGTGCTTGATGCCGATCCTTATTTGGCTTCAGGAACTGCATTGATGGTCGCTAGACATTTGGCTACAGACCCTCGATTGGCCAAAGATCCAAAAGCTACAGAGAAACGACTTGTGGTTATGGGAGCTAAAGTGGATGCAGTTGCTAAAAGCGTAAGCGTGTCCAGGCCCAAGCCTTATGTTTATCCTCGAGAAGCTTCAGAAGAAGATGCCTTGAACGGCTCTGAGGTAACAAGCATCCATGATGCTCCTGATCCAGGTTCACCTGAAGCTCGAGCTTTGGCTGAAATGAATTCGGATTGCTGGACAGTTTTATCTGGACTTTCTGATCAAATCACAAGTTCTAGAGAGCAACTCGTGAAGAAGGCGCGTGGAGCCACAAACCGCAGACGTGTGGCTGAACTATGCGACGGGTTCAGTGCTCGTTTGAGCGCTCTGGGTGCCTCTGGAGTTTACAAAACAGCCGCTCAATGGGAGTCAGAGATTTTGGCCCTTAAGGCAGATTATTTTGCTGGACTTTCCCGACTCACGCGTGTCAGAGGTTTCTATAGTTCCTACCTTGAAGATTTCACTAAGAATGTAGTGATGAAAAACTTGGTTGCAGCGATGGAAAAACTACCTCAACCCAAAGGGGTGGAAGGCGTTCAAGGTCAGACGCGCGGCCATGCGCTGGCCACTTTACCAGATGGATTCTTTCGAGAGACCTCTGAACTCTCTGAGGACATAAGGGCAGCGGCTTAAGCTTTAAGGCTGTTGTATTCCGCTTCGCTGAGCACTTGAATGCCCAGCTCTTTGGCTTTGTCGAGTTTGCTGCCGGCCTCTTCGCCTGCGAGGAGGTAGTCGGTTTTTGCACTGACCGAGCCGGAGACGTGTCCACCCGCTGCTTCAATTTCTTTTTTCACTTCGTCGCGAGAGCGAGTCAAGGTGCCCGTCAGCACGAAGGTTTTCCCAACAATCCCTTCCCGTGCTTCAATTTGAGTGGGCCAACGGAGCCTCACTCCTGCTTCGGACAGCCGTTCCATGACGTGACGACTGTGCGGCAAGCGTGCCCACTCCACGATGCTCTCGGCAATGCGTTCTCCAAAGCCCTCCACCGCTTCCAACTCTTCTTGGGTGCAGTCCGCTAAAAGTTGCATGACTTCACTAGATTTGGTTTCGATGGCTTCACTGCTTTGTTTACGACTGTTCAAAAATTTAGCGAGGTCCTTGGCCACTTGTTCTCCTACGAAACGAATGCCCAAGCCAAACAAAAGTCGATGCAGTTCAATGGTTTTTCGTGCCGCGATTCCATCCAAAATATTTTGAGCCTTTTTTTCCTTGAAAAAGGGCAACTCCAAAAGCTGATTTTTGGTGAGACTGAAGAAGTCTGCAAAGTCCTTTAAAAAACCGAATTCAATCAGTCCATCCACCACTTTTTCGCCCAGAGTGTCGATGTCGAGCGCATGCTTAGAAACAAAATGGATGAAGGATTCACGGCGTCGTCCGGGGCATTCCCCATTGGGGCAACGACGAACCGCCTCGCCTTCGGGCCGTTCCAGCAGCGTTTCACACATGGGGCAATGCGTTGGGAACGTATAATTTTTTGCAGATTCTGGACGCAAATTGAGCAAGACTTCCACCACTTCGGGGATCACATCGCCTGCTTTTTGAATGATCACGGTGTCCCCGATGCGAACGTCTTTGCGAGCGATTTCGTCTTCGTTGTGCAAGGTGGCGCGAGAAACGGTAGAGCCCGCCACTAAAACAGGCCGGAGTTCTGCCACCGGTGTCGCAGCACCTGTTCGTCCAATTTGGATGGTGATTCCTTCCACCACGGTGGTGGTTTGCTCCGCTGGGAATTTGTAGGCCACCGCAAAACGAGGTGTTTTAGCCGTGAAACCCATTTCTTCTTGCTTTGCTTTTTCATTGACTTTGAACACCACTCCATCGATTTCAAAAGGCAAATCTTCTCTGTTTTTTTTCCATTTTTTTAGAAAATGGATGCTGTCTTCGGCGGATTGGTGCACCTCGAATTTGGCAAAGACCGGGAGCCCCAAACTTTGGAACCATTTCAAAATGCCAGACTGCGTTTCGGGCGCGTCCACAGACGTTTCACCCAAAGAGTAACAATACATGGTCAGTTCACGCGCGGCCGCCACCGCAGGGTCCAGTTGTCGTACGGTTCCCGCGGCGGCATTGCGGGCATTGGCAAAGCCCTCGTCCTTCATTTTTTCAAAACTTTTTTTGGACAACAAAACTTCCCCCGACACTTCCAGGTCGATGGGCTCAAACAGTCGCAGGGGAATATTTCTGATGGTGCGAATGCTGTGGGTCACATCTTCCCCTTCGTTTCCGTCCCCTCGAGTGAGTGCACGCAATAAAAGACCTTTTTCGTACCACAAGGTGATGTTGAGGCCGTCGAGTTTCAGCTCTGTTATGAGCTCTGTCTTGCCCACTCCTTTTTCGACGCGTTCTTCCCACTCTTGGAGTTCTTCCAGTGAAAAAACGTCGGCCAGGCTCCATTTGCGGCTTTTGTGTTTGACCTTTGGAAAGCGGCCGGAAAGTACACTGCCCACTCGCTGAGTTGGGGAATCTGGCGTGACGAGCTGTGGATACTGCGACTCGAGGGCAATCAGCTCTTTTTTGAGCGCGTCGCGCACGGCTTCCGACACACGAGATTCGTCTAAAACGAAATATTCGTAATTGCGCTGCAAAATCTCTTTACGGAGTTGCTCGATGCGATGCTGGGCGTCTTCAAGATTCATCCTTTCCAATTTAAGCTATTTCTGCTATAATTTGTAGATTAAATTCAATCTCATGGCAGATCTCAATCCGCTTTACGATCCAAAGACCGACAATGCGACCATTGCGCCTGAGGTTCAAAGTATGCTCAATCAACCCCTTTCTGGGGGGTCGATGAGTGGAGAGGATCAGGCTTTTTTGAACCTGATTTTAGGCAAAATTGAAGATAAGACCATCAATCTGTACTCCCCCAGTTCGCTTTTGAACAATGCCGTTTATGATGCCTTGCCTGAAATGGATAAGGGCAAAGCGGACCAAAACGCGGTGGTTTTGCTCACTCGGATTCGTGAAATCTACAATTTGACTCAAATCAGCAAAGAACCCAGTTACCAACTGGTGAACATGGTGGACTCTTTGCGTCTGATCAAGAATCGCATGGAAGAACATGGAGATTTATTTGTTATTTAACGACTCAAGATGGGCGTCGAAAATCAAGAAAAACCGGATCAAAAAGACCCCGTTGTGGCACGGGCGGAAGCTAAATTGGCAAGGATTGAGACCAATGCTTCTGAAAAACTTGCTGATTTAAAAGAAGACAAAAGAGCTTTGGTGGAAGAAAAAACGGAACTGGAGAAAGCTCGTGCAGAAGCTTTAAAAACAAACACTGCTAAGAGTTTGGAAGAATATGGCAAACTAGGAAAGGCGATTGAAAAACTGACTCTTAAAATTGACCAACTGGGCGTAAAAATAAAGCGAGTTGAAGAAAAAGCTGAGGATAAAAGAGAGAACGTCCTTCAGAAAGTTGAAAAAAAAGCGGATGACTTGGACCTTAGGGCACAGGGAATCGATATTCATGATGATCTTGGCGACAAAAAACGTGAAGAAGTAGCCGCCTTAGTGAGCAAACTAGAAGCTGAGGTTGATCCAACAAATGCAACTACAACGGATGCACGACGTGAAGAGGCCGCTCAAGAACTCGCAAAAGCAAAACGACAACTCGACCGTTTGGAGGGTGCTGATCGACAAGCGGCAAAGGAGAAGCGTGCTCAAGAAATCCGGGAGTTTCGAGCGAAAGAAGAAGCGAAAGATCGTGATCAAGCTGAGAAAACTATGGATGCCGAGCTCAAACAACTGCCGGACACCACTCCCAAGAAAAATGAATTCAAGGGCATGTTCAGCAACATGGGCTCCAATGCCGAGAAGAAGATCATGGCCTTGGCGGACAAACCTAAGGATCCTACAGATGCTTTGGGCAGCGTGAAATTCACGATGGATAAAATGTGGGCTCAGTTCATGTACGCCATGAGCCCAAAAGAAATCACTTGGGATCAAAACCTGCCTGAGGGTAAGAAACAAGCCCTTGCTGACGCTGGAATCACTTTTGTCCATGACGAAGAAAAGAATGTTTCCACCATCAAATTCGGCAAAGCTGCCGAAGGTTACGAGGGGGTAGCTCCGGGTGCTGAAACGGTGCTCAAGGAATATTTTGGTGACAACTGGTACCTTAAGTTCGACAGTTTGAAAACCACTGATACCATTGCGGATTTAGAGAAAAATATTGTTCCCAATTCTGAATCAGAAGACGACAAAAACTATCAACGATTCGTATTGGACGTGAAGGCGAAAATGGAGGCGGATCACGCCCCTGCGGACACGCCTGTCCTCAAATGGCTCGCTGAGAATGGTGAACAAATGAAGAATATTGCTGAACCTGTGGAAGGCGCCCCTGCTGCATCAGCGACTCCCACTCTGGATGTCGACGGACACGCTCGAGAAGCCGTAGTGAGCACCGAAGAAGCTACGAAACTGGCTGGAGACTGGGGACTGACTTTAACGAGTGGAGCTTTACTGGATGGAGATAAAACCCTTCTTAAACTCAAGCCTGGTGAAACCGTGGACATTAGTGTGGAAAACGGGGGATTGAAGTTGATCAAGCATGTGGAAGGTCCCGACCAAACTTACACTGGAGCCAACAAAGAAGCCTTTGTACAAGCTCTAGTGGAGGCGCTTCCTAAAAACCCCATCACTCCTGATGCCGATGCCAAAGCTTTGGCTGTATCGTGGGGCGTCGATGTGGGTAGTAAATACCTGACGGCTCCAAAGGGCGGGACTCTTCTTGAACTCAAAGACGGAGAAACCGCTGACCTAAAGAAAGTAGAGAACAATCTCCAACTCACCGTGCACAAAGAAGGTGTAGCGGATCGTGTTTATTCTGCAAGTACCTACGAAGGTTTCGCCCATCTACTCAATCCTGCTTTTGAAAACGACAACAAACCTGTAGAGGCCTCGGCTCCTCAAGTTGCTCCAACCCCTGAACCTGCTCCTGTCTCCAAGCCTTAAAAAAATATTTCACATTTAATCTTTAGCTAGTATAGTGACTCCATATGGATCCCACCACGCCTCCAACGCCTCCCGTTCCTCCTGCTACTGGAACCGCCAGTACAGGAACTCCTCCCGCCACTAGCGGTGCCTCTACCACTCAGTTCAACATTCCTCAGGCGGTTTTAGAAAAGTATCCGGAACTTGTGGAGATGATCAAGAAGACGGAATCGATGACGGACGAAGAACGCGAATATTGGTTCCAGATTTTGCCGATCATGACCGAGGATCAAGTCACTCGTCTCAAAAACATCCTCTCTGAAGAAGCGGCTCAGCTTGCGAAGCTGGACGATCAATATCAATCCGAACTCTCCAAGCTCAACCAGAAGCATTTGGATGAATGGAGTGACTTTCAACGTAAAAAAGATCGCGAAGGGATAGAAAAGGCTGAAGCTCAAGAAGAAGCTACTGAGGCTAAGGCGCAAGAAGACTTGCTCAAGCAACTGGATGAGCCTACGCCTCCTACTCCACCAACGACGCCGTGACGATGAGTCGTCTCAGGGCTGTTCCCACTGGTGTGCAGGTCACTAAGGTCAGTGTTTTTTCGTTGCCTTGTTTGAGTACGCTCACGTCTTTGGGGCTGACTTCCTTCTTTTCGGTGACGGTGTATCGATAGTCCGTTTGATTGTAAGTGATGAGGATTTCGTCTCCCACGTTGATCTTTGGCAAGAGCGCAAAAACCGTGTTGTAAGCGCTTTGTTCCCAGAACACATTGGAGCTGTGCCCTGTCAAAAAGGCGTTTCCTTTTTCACCTGGTTCGGCGGTGCCGGGGAAGTGCACCACTCCTGAGGTCAAAGCATCATGGATTTGCCCTTCTAAGCTTTCCCAATCTCCGTTTTGCACCGCTTCTAGGCCCAAACTGGGTTCTATAATGGGGGCGTTGATGGAGAGGCTGGGAATTTGAATCCGGTTTTCATAAGAGCCCGGTATACTGAGCGCCGGCATAAAGTCTTCAGGTTCAGAGCTTGTTGTGCTGGCTAAAGCAGTGGACTGCGGATCCAGAAGATTTTCTACATGTCGTTCTCCCGTCCAAGGATCCAGATCGAGTTTGGTCGCCGTGATCGAAGGCCGACTGCTTTCGTAATTCTGGACGCTGGTTTGGATGCTGGAAACTGCGATTTTCGTGTAGGCCTGGGCGTTGGTGATGCTGAAGAGAATCAGGTAAAAGGCCAAAGCGGTGAAGGCAAAGCGTTTGATTTGAGTGAAGGCGAATCCGCTGGGCAGTGCAAAAACCGACCAGGCGGCTTTTTCGTGAGCGGAAAGATCCAGACGCAAGTACGCAGCCTCCTCCGTTTGAAGGATTTTTCGATCGGCTTGGAGAGCCAATTGCCGAGTTAAGGACTGGAAGGAATTCATGGCGTGAAATAATCCTTCCATTATACCAGAAAAAGAGCTTTTTTACCAACTCATGATGCCTCCCCCGACCAACTCGGTGTCTCGATATAAAACCAGGGATTGGCCGGCCATGATGGCGCGTTGGGGCTGCTGAAAGTGGACTTTATAATCTTCCCCGTCTTTTTGAACCGTGCAGGGGTTGAGGCTGCCTTGACTGCGGATTTTAGCGTGCAACACTTCATCTTTTTTGGGAGCTTTTCCGGCCAAAAAGTTCACATCCCGGATTCTGACCGAAGAAGTCATCAACTCGTCTTCGTTGCCCACGATGAGTACGTTGCGAATGGAGTCTGTTTTGTGGACATATAAAGCGGGTCCACCGCCTACTCCAATTCCCTTGCGTTGACCCACGGTGTAAAAAGGCAGGCCTTCGTGAGTGCCGAGTTTTTTTCCACTGGAATCTTCGATGCTTCCCTCTTTAAAGTCCTCGTCTTTTTTGAGGTAGCGTTTAAGAAATTCCAGATAGGTTTTTTCGGGATAAAAACACACGCCTTGGCTTTCGCGTTTGTTTTCGAGTTCTTTCAAGCCAAATCGTGTGGCCAGTTTTTTGACCGCGGGTTTATCGAAGTCGCCCAAAGGGAAAAGGATTTTCTTCAGTCGGTCTTGGGAGAGATTGTAGAGAAAGTAGGTCTGATCTTTGGCCTTGTCTTTGCCTCGATGCAGCTGCACTTCCCCCATTTTGTTTGTGATCAGTTTTGCGTAATGTCCGGTGGCTAGAAAATCACAGCCCAGTTCTTCCATTTTTTTGAATAGCACTCCAAATTTCACGGTTTTGTTGCAACGCACGCAGGGGTTGGGCGTTTCCCCTTCACGGAAGCCTTCTAAAAAGAACTCCACGACGTTATTCTTGAAAACATCTTCAAAGTTGATGGAATAAAATGGAATTCCGAGGCGTTGGCAGATGGAGCGAGCCGCCATCAAAGAGCCGATGGAACAGCACTTGTTTTGAGGGAATTTTTTCTTGTCTTCCAGGTCAAAAACCGTGGGATCGGCCCAGAGGTTCATGTAAACGCCCACACAATCGTAACCTTGCTCCTTCAACAAAGCCGCGACCACAGACGAGTCCACACCTCCTGACATTCCCACTAAGACTTTACCACCTGCGATGACGTTGCCTTTGGATTGCATTGTTTTATTTGAGATTGCTTCAAAGCACCTTCCGACTATAAGATTAGGGATAAGATTAGTCAATTCACATGATTGAAAGACTCATCAGTGCCGCTAAAGCCTATTTGCCCGATCTCAAAGAAAAAAGGCTTCGAGATGCTTTTGAGTTTGCTCGAATGGCGCATGGAGAACAAACCCGTCGAGACGGCACTCCTTACATCACCCATCCTTGGAGCGCCGCACTCATTTTGACCAAGCTTCATGTGGACGAAGACACTTTGATCGCCTGTCTGCTTCACGACGTGCCCGAAGACACCGAGTATACGATTGAAGATGTCGGAGAACACTTTGGAGACAAGGTTCAGTTCCTTGTGGACGGAATTACCAAACTGTCTAAAGTGCACTACCGAGACGACATGGAAGCTCGACAGGTGGAATCCTTGAAAAAACTGTTCATTCACAGCGCTCAAGACCCCCGTATTATTTTGATCAAGCTCGCGGATCGTTTGCACAACATGATGACCTTGGACGCCATTGATAAACCTGAAAAGAGGCATCGCATCGCCAAAGAGACCATCGAAATTTACGTTCCCATCGCCAACCTGTTCGGAGTCTGGGAGCTCAAGAATCAATTGGAAGACTGGTGCTTCAAAGCCCTGCACCCCGTGGAATACAATGACATCAAAGAGATGGTCAATGCTTCCGACTATAAGCGCCAAAATATTCTTAAAAAGACCATCACGGCCGTCCAAAAAATACTCAAAGAAAAACATGTAGACTTCGTAGAAATTGGCGGACGAGAGAAAAATATTATAGCATTTATAGAAAAATGCTGCGTTCAGGAAAGAGTTTTCGAGACATTTATGACTTGATTGGGATCCGTGTGATCGTGAATGATTTGGGAACCTGCTATCAAGCTTTAGGGGTCATCCATCAAGCCTTTCGTCCTAAAATCGGTAGACTCAAAGACTACATCGCGATTCCAAAACACAATGGCTATCAAAGCATTCACACCACCGTGTTTGGTTTGGATGGTGTTCTGACTGAGTTTCAAATTCGTACTTACGATATGCATTTAGAAAATGAATATGGCGTGGCGGCTCATTATTTTTATAGCGATAAAAAGAAGAAATCGCCCAAAAAGGATAAAAAATATTTGTGGGTCCAACGTATTTTGGATTTGCAACGCAGCACTTCGAGCAATCAAAAGTTCATGGAAGATTTGAAGCTCGATATTTTTGAAGACCGCATCTTTGTTTTCACTCCAAAGGGAGACGTGGTGGATTTACCCGTGGGCTCTACCGTCATCGATTTGGCTTATCATATTCACAGTGATTTGGGCATGTTGGCCGTCGGCGCTAAAGTCAATGGTAGACCGGTGCCTTTGAGCACTCGATTGAGCAGCGGGGACACGGTGCACGTTGAAACCTCCGAAGAATCCGAAGGACCTGAAGTGGAATGGCTGGACCTTGCTCACACCTCTCTCGCTAAAACTCGTATTCGGGAATTCCTCAAAGAAAAAAACCGCACAGACAGCATCCAAGCTGGGGAAGATGCTTTGGATTATGAGCTCCATGTTTTGGGGACTCCAGGGCTCAATGCTTTGAGTGATTTGCAGAAAGTCATGGCTTTTGAACGTTTCGCAAAATCTTCGTGGGAAGAACTGCTCAATGAGCTTGGACGAGGTTCTGTGGATATGAAGGATCTTTTGCATGTGCTTTTCACCGAAGATGAGCTCATTGGAAAATCAAAAGACGATATGCATTTGGTGCATTTGGAAGTTTTCACTCAAAATCGACTCGGCCTTTTGAGGGATCTGAGCAACGTTTTGGCAAAGTTGAATATCAATATTCGCGGCCTTACTGCAGAGCAGTCTAAAAATGTAGAAACCGTGTCGATTCTATTTGTATTGGAAATCATCTCACTGACTCAATTTGAGTCCATGCTTCGCGAACTTAGAAAAGTGAGTGGCGTGCTTAAGATTGTGCGGCTTCAAACTCCTGAATCAAAGACTCCAAGTTCAAAACGTTCTCGTAAAGTGCGCGCCCAATGATGACTCCGGCCACGTGGGCTTGAGCGAGCAGATGGATGTCGTTGGTTTCTCCGACTCCTCCCGAGGCAAAGATGTTTGCCCCAGAAAAATATTTTGCCTTTTCCATGAGGTCAAAATTGGGATGGAATAAAGTTCCTTCCGCATTCATGTCTTTCACAATGAGGTCGGTGAAACCGATGGCTTTTCGTTCTTCACAGAGAGGTGGCACTTCTTCGTCGTGAAAGGCTTGTATCCCCGCCAGAAGTTTCGTGGGGCCAAATTTTGCTAAGGCTTCTTTAAAAATGGGCTGAGCTTTTTCTCCCAGCACTACTCGATCGATGCCTGCGTTAAAAAGTGCCTCTAGGGTCACAAGGTCGCGGACGTGCCCTGCCCACCATAACTCTCCTTCAAAGGCGGCACGCAGTTCGGCAGCACGTTCGTGTTGATCGCCGTCCAAATCGACGACAAAAACTGTTTTCGCACCTTGGTTTTGAAACCACTGCAGGTAATTTTTGGGCGCACGAGGATAGACTTTTTTCTCCTGATTATCGGTGCCTTTATACAAAGAAACCGCGTGGCCTTTTTGTAAAAATAAATTCGGAATGATTCGCATGGGGCGTGGGCTAAGCGGTCTGCTAATTTGCGAAACGGAAATGCATTACGTCTCCGTCTTTCACAATGTATTCCTTTCCTTCAATGCGCAGAACGCCTTTTTCACGTGCCTTGGCTTCGCCTTCACACTCCACAAAATCTTTGCACGAAATCACTTCGGCTTTGATGAAGCCTTTTTCAAAATCGGTGTGGATCACTCCGGCCGCTTCGGGCGCTTTGGCTCCCTTGCGAACGGTCCAGGCGCGCACTTCGATTTCTCCGGCGGTGAAGTAGGTTTGAAGACCGAGCAAATCGTAGGCCTCACGAATCACGTGGCGAAGTCCGGTTTCTTTGAGTCCCAATTCCTTCAAATAATCCTGAGCTTCTTCGTCGCTGAAGGCAATGAGATCCGCTTCCACTTTGGCAGAAATAGGGATCACGGTGGCTCCGGCAGGCAATTCCAATTGTGTGCGGAGTTCGTTTTCGTTGATGGTGGCAATTTCGTTTTCACTCACATTCACGATGTACATCAGCGGTTTCATCGTGATGAGGTGCAGATCGCGGAGCATTTCTCGTTCTTCTTCGGTCCATTCCAAAGTGCTGATCCATTTTCCCGCTTCGAGCAAAGGCTTGATGCGTTCCAAAAGCGCATGATAAGTCACCTTTTCTTTGGCGCCACTCCGTGCGTCTCCGGCGGATTTGATCATGCGTTTTTCCAAAGTTTGAAGGTCGGCTAAAATCAGTTCCGATTCGATGATTTCTCGGTCTCTTTTGGGGTCCACGCTGTCGTGCACGTGCGTGATGTCCTTTTCTTTGAAATGACGAACCACTTGAGCCACGGCGTGACATTCGCGGATGTGAGAAAGGAATTGATTTCCGAGCCCTTCACCCTGGCTGGCGCCTTTGACGAGTCCGGCTACGTCCACAAATTCGACGATGGCGGGAATGATTTTTTTGGGATTCGTGATTTTGGCGAGCGCTTGAAGTCGGTCATCGGGCACTTCCACCACTCCGACGTTTGGGTCGATGGTGCAAAAGGGATAATTGGCTGCTTGAGCGGCTTGGCTCTTGGTGAGGGCGTTGAACAGAGTGGACTTGCCCACATTGGGCAGTCCGACGATGGCGATTTGAAGATTCATGAATTCTCGAGTGAAATTGCGCCCACTCTAAAGAGTTGGGAGGAAAAGATCAATTGCTTAGCATCTTCGTCCCCCTATTTTTCACCAAACTCGTGAATTCGGCGTCTTGGGCGAGTTCTTTGGGCACGCGCAAAAATTCCCAGCCGGCCGTGGCGGCGGCTTTGAGCAGAGCGAGAGACTGAGAAACGCCGATGAACTCTTTTTTGGGAAAGGTGTTTTTGATGACTTTGAGGTCGCCTTTCACGCGCATTTTATCCAGGTCGATTTCAAAGATTTCGGCGTCTTTTTCAAAATGGCGAAGCTGCTTCACAAGGAGCAAAAAACTCTCGGGTTGAAGGTGGATCGTGCGTTTGGATTCCATGTGTTTCCATCCTAGTGTAAAGTCGTGCTCACCACAAACAATCCAAGCGCTATGATCACTTTTTCCGCTCCCCTATTGAGATCCATTCCTCTCACCCACGATGTCACTCAGTTCGACTTTTCTTTGGAAGGGCAAAGCGTGGAGTACAAAGCTGGCCAATTCTTCATGCTTCAGTTGGAAGACGCTCAGGGCAAGGCAAGTCGCGCGTATTCGGTCTCCAGTGCGCCTTCTGAGAAGTTGTTTTTTAGTCTGTGTGTGAAAATTTTACCGGATGGACGCGCTTCCCAGTTTTTGGCGAACTTCAAACCCGGCGACTCCGCCAAATTCATGGCTCCGTTTGGACACTTTTTCATGACCGATTCCAAAAAAGACGTGGCGATGATTGCGACGGGAACGGGACTTGCTCCCTTCATGAGCATGCTGCCCACTTTGTTTGAACAAGGTTTTGAAGGCAAAATCGACCTTTACTTTGGAGTGCGCCACGAGGCAGACTTGTTTTACGTGGACGAACTTCGTGCTTTTGAAGCGGCTCACCCCAACTTCAGGGCTCACGTCACCTTGTCTCAGCCTCCGGATAGTTGGACCAGACTCAAAGGACGCGTCACGGACTATTTGAATGAACTCGATTACAGCAATATTCAGGTTTATATCTGTGGAAACGGCGACATGGTCAAGGGGGTCAAAGACTTTATGCAAGAAAAAGGCGTGACCAAAGAAGACCTGCACTGGGAACAGTTCACGGCGTTGTAGGGAGATTCGTGTGCAGTGCGCTTGAATTCTCAGCAGCCTTTTGTTAGAATTTGATTACAAATGGCCACTAGGCCCCCGAGGAGCTTCCGAAAGGAGGCTCCGTTTAAAATTCAGTAAACTTTCTAACCGCCCTGTAACTTTACAGAACTGCTCTTCTGAGATTTTCCTTACGAATCGTCTGAAACGCTTCACGCTCACTAGTCTAAGTTGCGACAATATTACTGTGGTGGTTTTGTCTCCATATTTTATAGAATGGTAGTAGTTTCCTACTTTTGGCTTACTCGTCATCGGTAAAATCAAAGCGATTTTCTCGTTGAATTTTTTAACGACCAAAACAGGGCGTTCAAACCACTCGTTCTTTCCGTCTTGTTCATCCCCAATATTCAATCCAAGTGAACACCACCAAATTTCTCTTTCGTGAAAATGAAATCTACCATATAGGGTTTGGTCGATTTTCTTCTTCTCTTGGTTCCACCTGTCGAAGTTTTTAAATTTAAATTGTTCCATAACAACAATTCTAACAAAAAACATCTGACATTTCCCTGAAATAATTTGTGCAAAACTACAGCGAAATCTCCTGCCAAGAGTGTCCCGTCGCTTCCATGAACCTGAGCATGTCTTTTGCGGACAAAACGAGAGTAGCCGTGTTGATGAGTGGATGAAACTGGACCTGTTCGTGGGCAAACACATCTGTGTCTAAAAAGACTTTTACTTCTTTTGTGGTGTCGTTGATGAGGGCAAAAGGGCTGACCGAGCCCGGCGTGACGCCGAGGTATTTCATAAGACGCTCTGGAGAAGCGAAGGAAAGCTTCGTGGCTCCGAGTTTGGCTTCGAGCTCTTTGATGTTGAGGCGTTTCTGCCCATCCACGACGATCAGGTAGTGCTCCGTGCCTTTGGCGTTCCTCAAAAAAAGGCTTTTCGCTTCGATGCCTGGCAAATTCATTCCCTTTAGAATCTCGCAATCCTCAATCGTGAAAACCGCCGGATGTTCGTGGCGTTCATAAGCAATGTGGAGATCGGCGAGGAGTTGGAAGAGGTCGCTCATGGTTGAATACTGAACTATTTGTAAAACTATGCCAATTGATTTTTATGTACCTTGATGAAAACCTTCTTTTCGTGCTATAATTAACGGATTTAATATTTGATTGATGCGTATTTCTTTTCACTGTTATCGACACGACGGCTTGGGACCTCTCTATAGGAATGCTTGGGTCAATTCTCAAGGGGAGTCCACGGACTTTGCAAAACGCTATGCCGAGGAAAAACCTGCAAAGCTCGGCATCGATCTGAAGCACATTCTAGATCTTAAGGTCAAAACAAAGGAAGCTTTGTCTGAACTGGATAAGAAATCGGTTCAAAAATTAAAGAAACTGGTTCAGGAAGGGCCTAGCAAAAACCCTCAGTCTTTTAATTTGGATAAAATTGTAGTCACTAAAGAAAATGGCCGAAATGGAGTTTTTGCTCTGATCAAAAGATCTCTTCCTACTCTATTTATAAATCCAGACCTGGTGCAGTTGGCTTACAAGTGGACATTTGCTCTGAGTCATGGTGCCGTGAATTTCATTAAAGAAGGTGACGTGGTTAGTATGAAAACTGGTCGTTTGACGGTTGAACGCGCTGGTCGAAAAGTGCTCGACGATCTGGAATTTTTGCCTTGGAGTCTGTTCCAAGAAAAGCTCACTTCTGAACCGGTTGTCCCAGCTCCAGAACCTGTTGCACCCGATAAAGCTGCTGCTGATAAAGTGGCTGCTGACAAGGTTGCTGCTGACAAGGCTGCTGCCGACAAAGCTGCTGCCGACAAAGCTGCTGCCGATAAAGCTGCTGCCGATAAAGTTGCCGCTGACAACGTTGCGGCCGACAAAGCTGCTGCCGATAAAGTTGCCGC
>CALRCE010000006.1 GCA_943354505.1 Candidatus Peribacteria bacterium | reverse complement strand
GGGGAGCCATTTTGGACTAAGCCAAGTTCTTCACGGCCTCTTCAAGAGCAGCCCTTATAATCTTCTCCAACGAAACGAAGTGCCCTGCATCAGCTGACGCCAGAGCTTTGACGTATTTGACCCTACCCGCTTTAGTTTCCACTTTCAGCTCGATTGGAGGCAAATTGAGTTTCAACAAAACCATACTGATCAGGAGTCTACCGATTCGACCATTGTAATCGAGAAAGGGATGAATCCACAAAAAGCGATGATGCGCCCAGGCCAAAAGTGTTACGAGTTCATCCAAAAACTTTTCGTTCTCCAATCTTGGTAAAGACTTGAGCCTTAGCTTCAAATCCTCGGCAAAATCTTCCATCATCTGTGGGACCTGAAAGAACTTCGGTGGTTTGTGCTTTGAAACGGTCACTTCAATCGTTCTGAATTTTCCAGCCATATCAGGAAAGATCCATCCAAAACCAATCTGATGAAGATCCTTGAAAAAAGCGGGGATAAAAAGAATTTTGCCATTCACCTCACATTTCAAGACAAAATCCCAAGCCTTTTTGATTCCCTCAATCTCCAAAGGGATGAGTTTTGATCTGGGGATAACGCCAAAAGCAGTTTCTTTATAACTCGTTTCTCCTCTCCTTTTGCCCTTCATACTGACGGAAATTTACGAAGCACCTGCCTCACCATTCTAAGTGTCGTTTCAGGATTTTCAGTTTTAGTAGTGCGGTAAATCATCTGTTCTTCAAAAAAGAACATATACTTGGCTCTTTTTTTTGGATTGGCTTTTTGATACTTCCTAAGCGATTTGAGAATATCCTTGATGGGCATATTTTGGGGCTACACTTAAATTATAACAGACCTCCTAATGAACGTCATGCACATTGTGAAGGTTCTCAAAAGAGGGGGTTCGGTATTTGAACAAATTTTCGGACAGCATCAAAGACGGGGAGCCATTTTATTGTTCCAAATTCTTGTAAACCTCTTTTCGGTGTCTCACTCGTAGCACGACCAAAATAACCAATTGCTGATTTTGTAGATCTAACCTAAATACCACTCTGTAGTCCCCCACCCTAAAACGGTAGGTCTCGAGAACAAATCCAGTCAATTTTTTGGCAAATTCGAGCGGATCGGTTCGTTTAGAGAACTCATCCACTTTTTTCAAAATACGTCGAACAATCGATGGATCGAGTCTATCCAAATCTTTCTGCGAAAGTTTGGAGTAAACAACCTTATAATCCATATTTCTTCATTAGCTCTTCGCTGGCGATGTAGTCGCCTTTTTTATATTCAGACCAAGCAGATTCCACGGAATCTTCGAAATTCTCCTGAATCAAAGGTTTAATAACTAAAGTAGCACCTTGAACCTCGGTGGTGAAGTATTGGGTTTTATACTGATCTCTCCACGCCTTAGGAAGCGTCACTTGTCCACGACTGGTGGCCTGAAGGATTTTAGGCATTTGTACGAAAGTAAGTAAATCTGTATTCATTATATCATGCTAAATTTAAGAAGGCTAGTTCGAATTGCTTCCAACTTGAGGAGCCATTTTTGACATGCCCTAGAAACAGGGTACCATGATTTCTTAAATTGATTTCCCATGAGTGAAAACCCTCAATGGTGGGACACCAGAGCCCTTATACCCGACTATCGTGACATCATGGTGGGAGAAAGAGGCTGGAAACCCAAGGCGGCTGCCTATCGAGAACAACACCCTCCAAGAGAGCTACGTTATGGACAGGGCGAGCGCCACACTCTGGATCTATTTGATACGGGCACAGATCTTCCACCGCTCCTTTTTATCCACGGTGGGTTTTGGCATGCTCCACTCAACAAAAGTTTCTTTAGCCACCTAGCCACAGGCCCCAATGCTCTAGGCATTCCAGTAGGCGTGATGAGTTATGACTTATGCCCAGAGGTAAGCATTGACGAAATTCTTGAACAAACAGTCAAAGCCGCGAGACTTTTGATTGAAAGATTTGGTGAAATTGTAGTCAGTGGTCACTCTGCAGGAGGACATGCGGTAGCCCATCTCTTAAGTCAGCCAGGTGTAAAAGCGGGATATGCTATCTCCGCCGTGTCTGATTTGAGAACGCTGATCCATGCGCCATTCAACACAGCTCTAAAGTTGGATGCTGCTGCAGCGCAGCGACTGAGCCCTCTATTTTGGGAACCACCCAAGGGAAAAACATTGGACGCAGTCGTAGGAGCCCTAGAACATGAAGGATTCAGAGAGCAGACGGCTAGATTAGCACAAGCTTGGGAACAACAAGGAGTGCTGATACGAACTAGTGAAATCCCAGGTTCTCACCACCTCAGTGTGATCGATGGTCTTGCGGACCCAAATTCCCCCATGTCTCAACGGATACTAGAGATGGTCGAAACGAAGTAGGGTTTGAAATTTCGATTGGACTCAGTCACTGAGCGGAGGCACAAGCAATTGAGACCTTCTGACCAACGCCTCATGATCAAACCAATCATCCGGCCCAGTGTAGAATGCTGTTTGTGCAATCAAACTTTCAGGAAGTGCCGAACGAAAAGCAACGGTCGAATGGACCCTTAGGCGTTCAATCATATCGCGAGAATGGTAGATACCGTAAATCATGAGACTGTCGCCAGGAATGGCGGTCATAGCTGAGCTCACCATTCGATTACAGGCCTGTATAGTAGTTTGAACAACTGGTTGCACATGCCCTTCGATCAAATGCTTATTTAAAAACCAGTTATAAAGATTTCTAGCATCCGCATCCCCTGCTTCTGCAAGTTCTTTCACCCTGGGTAAGGGATAACGGACACCTCTTATCTCCAACTCAATCCTACCCTTCTCCAACTGATCTCTAAGTGTTTGGAATTTACCATCCAAAACCCCACGCTGTTTATGGAACTCAGGCTCTTCGAATCCACAAATCTCTAAACCAGGTTCTCGCCCATAAACCGCCTCCAGCAAATAATGCGCTCCCACCACCCCAATCAAAGGGTCTACTCGCATTCGTCTCTCTTCCAAGCTCAAACCAGGATCCAGTGCAACACGAAGCAGTTCCTCACCAATCGGATTCCAGGGCTTTTTTGCCTGCTCTGATAAACTTTTTTCTCGCCTAATAAGACGATCCAAATCCCTTTCACTGGAAACTTGCTTTCGTTTGGTTTGAAAGAGAGTAGGTGTGTTTGGTGCTTCAAGAACTAAGCGGCGAATTTTATAAGTGGTTAACAATCTTTCTGCATCCAAAAAAACGCCCTCTTGTAAATCACGAATACCCTGGGGGATAGGTCGAAGCACACCCATAGGACTAGGCGCATGCAACTCAGGGAGTAAAAGAACACTCTTTCTTGGGTTTCCCCTACCAGGATAAATTTCCGCTCCCCGTCCACCCATCTCCAACCCAGCCAAGACTTGAGGAGTTAAAGCTATTCGATCTTTATTAAAGGGGGTCATAGAGCCAAATTTCTTGTATTAGAAATTGATCGTGCATCATAAAATATACGGATAAATTTGTCAATCCTAAAGGGCAGGCTATAGACAAAAGAACAGATTTCGGGGATAATCACCCCTATGACAGAAATAGACTCATCAGACCTTGGTTATCCTGCACCCTTGGACCACACCCACCGTGGCCACCCATTGAGTGACGAAGAAGCGTTGCGCGCAGAAGCGCGGCGAGCTCGAGTAGAAGGAACTGGCGGCAACCCCCTTCCCCTGGCAGTGATGATAGGAATAGCGATCTTCTTAGCGGCAGGCGGCGTAGATAAATGCTTAGGATCCTTTGGCACCCAAACACCCTCAACAACAAGCCCTGCTCAAGCAGAGCGCCCTTAAAGAAAGAGAATACCCCTGACAAAAACTAGATTTTCGCTAAAATGGAGCTATTATCCTTTTCCACTGCCTCATGAAAACGAAATCCACCAAAGTTCTTTATTGGCTCAGCACAAGCCTGATCTTTTTATTCGAGGGTGTCATGACCGCGTTCTTCGGCACCAGTCAAATGGCCGTGGACGGAATGGCGCACCTTGGCTACCCCGCCTATTTCGGAATCATGCTCGTGGCCTTCAAAGTGGTGGGAGCATTGGCGTTGATTGTTCCTGCTGTAAAACAACCCTACAAAGAATGGGCTTACGCCGGATTCGGAATCGTGTTCATTTCTGCAGCCGTTTCAAACTGGGCCGTGGATGGTTTCAATGGAACCGTAGTCATGGCGCTTGTTTTCCTTGGAATCCTCGCCGTATCGCGTGCGACTTACGGAAAGCTCAGCGCGAAAAAGTAAAGAATTTGGCGAAGAAAATCTGAAATGGTACAATAGACATGACGAACCTACTGAGCGCGAAAGTCGCGAAACAAGAAAGAACCTCCTTGGAGGTTCTTTCTTCGTCTGTCCGGGTGGTGGACCTCAGGGGAGTTGAACCCCTCTCAGTTGGGTGACGAACCTACTGAGGGAACCGTCACGAGGCCCGCATCCGAACAAATTGAAGTCTAGACGGCCGACCTGACAGAAATCCTGAAATTTAACTTGAACTTTCCTGAAATTTTTCTGACAAAACAATTTTAGACAGAAAGTTTTGCACACATTGACATCTCGGAATACTGGGCCTAAGATTACCTCGCTTTATGGCACACACTTTCTTTTTTAACAGCTTTTATTACTTCGCTCCCCAGCGAGGCCTCTAAGAAGTGTGCAAATTTGACTCTCTTAGCCTCGCGACGCGAGGTTTTTTTAAGTCTTAAATCCAATGAATTTACACGTTCAAACCAGTTCAGAACTCCAAGGCACCCTGCGCATCCCGGGATCCAAATCCCAAAGCGTGCGAGCCCTGCTTGTGGCGTGCCTCACAAAAGGAGTTTCTACCATCCACTTCCTCCCAGAATCTGAAGACGTGACCGTGGCCTTGGGCGTGTGCCGAGACTTAGGCACGACCGTGAACAAAGCAGACTGTCACGAAAACTGCGTACACATTGAAAGCGTGGGTGTACCTCTGCATCCGCTCAAAGACACGCTCTGGACCGGGAACTCAGGGGTCACCACACGTTTTGTTTTACCCATGTTAGCCTTGGTGGAAGGAGCAAAAACCATGCGAATCGAAGCCGGTGCTCAAATGAAAAAACGCCCTCTCGAATCCTTGCTGAAAAATCTCATCGACCTCGGCTGTACTGTGGAATCCTCCACCTGGCCTCTCGCCATTCGTGGACCTTTAAAAGGGGGGACAACAAAAGTGAACGGACTCACTTCTCAGTTCATTTCGGCACTGCTCCTTTCGGGATGCCACGCTGAAAAGGACTTGGATCTCACGGTAGAAAATTTGAACGAACGTCCGTACATGGAACTGACTTTGGATTGGCTGCGCACTCAAGGCATTCTCTTCACGCACACTCGCGAAGAGAATTCCGATCATTTTCATCTGCCTGCAGGACAAAACCACTCTCCCATCGACTACACCGTGCCCGGAGATTTTTCGTCCGCCTCCACTTTTTTAGCTGCCGGAGCGCTCTTCAGTGGAAACATTCAACTCGAAGGACTCGATTCAAACGACCTACAAGGCGACCGCCGTCTGCTCTCCATTTTAAAAGAAATGGGCGCCGAAGTGGAACGGAACAAGGGAAGCGTCTTCGTGAAAAAAACTGCTCTCCAAGGAATCACCCTCGATGCCAACGACGTTCCCGATTTGGTGCCCACTTTGGCGGTGCTCGGAACTCAAGCCGAAGGTGAAACACGCATCCTCAATGTGCCTCAAGCTCGAGTCAAAGAAACCGATCGACTGCACTCCATGACAGAAGGACTGCGCAAAATGGGCGCCGACATCGAAGAACTGGCCGATGGGCTGATCGTGCGCCGTTCGAGTTTGCATGGCGCAGAAGTGCAGGGCTTTGACGACCACCGAACCATCATGGCTCTCAGCTTGGCAGGACTCTTAGCCGACGGCAAAACCGTGATAGACACCGCAGAGGGCCTCAACAAAACCTATCCTCGTTTTGTGGAAGATTTTAAAAGTCTCAACGCTAGCCTTCACTTCGACTAAACCAAACCCACCATGACTCAACACTTGATACTCATCGGATTCAAACACGCCGGCAAAACCACGCTCGGAGAAAATCTTTCGCAGCGGCTGGATAGACCTTTTGTCGATTTAGACAACGAAATCGTTCTCAATCACTCAAAAAAGTGTGCAAACGAAAAAAGTTGCCGTGAAATTTTGAAAAAACATGGAGAAGACTTCTTCCGTGGTTTAGAAAATTCCGCACTCGAAGAAGTCCTCTCCCGAAAAACACCCTTCGTTGTGGCCTTGGGCGGAGGAACTCCTCTCATGGAACAAAATCAAAAACTACTCAAAGATCTGCAAATCGTACACGTCAAAGCACCACGAAGCATCGTCTTCGAACGCATCATGATCAATGGCAAACCCGCGTTCTTCCCCGAAGAAGAGGATGCCTTTGACCACTTCCAAAAACTCTGGAACAAACGCCTACCGGTCTTTGAACAGCTTGCAAAAATCACTGTGAACAACGAAAGTTCCATTGATGCTTTGACAGAGGAAGTCTTGAACCGCTTAAAACTCACTCCATGAAAAAAATCCTTCTGATTCACGGACCCAACTTAAACCACCTGGGCAAACGCGATCCGGCTCACTACGGCAGCCTGACCTTAGACGAACTTGAGGACACCCTCCGATCTCAAGCTGAGACCGAGGATTACACCTTAAAAACATTCCAATCGAATCACGAAGGAGCGCTCATCGATTTCATTCAAGAAAACGGCGACGCAGCCGGCATACTCATCAACCCCGGTGCGCTCACGCACAGCAGTTACGCTCTCCACGACGCCTTGCTCGACAGCGGACTACCCTGCGTAGAAGTGCATTTGTCAGATATCAAAAATCGTGAACCTTGGAGAGCCATTTCGGTGACCACTCCGGCTTGCCTGAAACAATTCTACGGAAAACAAGTGCAGTCCTACGAAGAGGCGCTCGATTTCTTACTTTCACAGCTATGATCACAGCACAGACCAAACTCAACGCGGTGATCGGGTTTCCTCTGGCTCACAGCCTCAGCCCTGCCTTTCACAATGAAGAATACGTTAAACGCGGATACGATGCCGTTCTGCTCGCCTTCGAAAGTGAGGACTTAGCGAGTCTAGTTCACACCATTCGCACACTAAAAATTGGCCTCACCGCGGTGACCCTTCCTTTTAAAGAAGCCATCATTCCTTTTATTAACGACGTCGATCGCCTAGCAAAACGCCTTCAAAGTGTGAACACCGTGATTCAAAAAGACGGCAAATTGATGGGCTTCAACACAGACTATTTCGGGATTGAAAAAGCTTTGGAAGGGGTGGAACTTGCAGGGAAAACAGTCCTGCTGTTGGGCGCAGGGGGCGTTGCAAAACCCGCAGCTGCTTTTGTGACAGATTGTGGAGCAAAACTCTTGTGCATGAATCGAAATCCAGTTCGAGCCACAGAATTGGTGAGTGAGTTCGGTGGACACGTGGTGGAAGACCTCACAAATGAGAACTTCGATGTGATCATCAATGCAACTCCTGTAGGCCTCACGCCAAACGTGGATGAAAGCCCACTCGACGCTCATTTTTTGCGCGCCGGCCAAGTGGTTTTTGACATCGTCTACAATCCCGAAGAAACGCGACTTCTGCGCGAAGCCAAAGCAGCCGGCGCGCAAACTCGATCCGGTCTTGCCATGTTCAAAGCTCAAGCCTTAGAACAAATCCGACTCTGGGAAACTCTCGTTTTACATTCTTAAATCCATTCCATGCGTTACACCGTTCAAAAAAAATTACCTCGCGCAGAAGACCTGATTCAAAGCATTCCGCTTTCTGACACAGCCTTCGAGCGCATTGGCCAAGATCGCAAAGAAATTCAAGCGATTCTGTCTGGCGAAGATCCTCGCAAATTGGTCATCGTGGGTCCTTGTTCTGCCTGGCCTCACACCGCCGTCATCGACTACGCCAAAAAACTCAAAGTGTTGGAGGAAAAGGTGAAGGATAAAATCAAAATTGTGATGCGCCTCTACATTCAAAAACCACGCACCACCAAAGGCTGGCTAGGACCCGTGAATCAACCCAATCCATTTGAAGCGGCGGACATTGAAGCAGGGATTTATTACTCAAGACGACTGATGGTGGAAGTGAATGAACTCGGGCTTCCCATTGCAGATGAGGCGGTCTTCACGCACAACTCCAAAGGTTTTATTGAACTCGTTTCTTGGCTAGCGATTGGAGCCCGCAGCACTGAAGATCAAGAACATCGTATCCATGCTTCGGCCGTGGAGTGCCCCGTGGGAATGAAAAACCCAACCAGTGGGAACATTGAACTGGGAGTGAACAGCGTGCTCGCCGCCCAACACGGACACACCGCTGTTTTCGATGGAATGCAGGTGAAAACGCAAGGCAATCCCTACGCTCATTTGGTGCTTCGCGGGGGGATGACCGAGCCCAACTATCATGTGGAAGATTTATACAAAGCCAAAGAGTGTTTAGAAAAAGCAAAGGTCAAAAATCCTGCGATCATCATTGATGCGAGCCACGACAACTGCAAACTCAATGGAGTGAAGAATCCCTTGCAACAAATCCATGTGGTGCGAGAAGTTCTTTCCACTCTTTCGCTCTATCCTGAGTTGGATAAATTTGTGAAAGGCTTCATGCTCGAAAGTTTCATTTTACCCGGCAGTCAAAAACTTGAAGACAACACGCCCGAATCCCTCAACATGTGCGGGCTCTCCATTACGGACCCTTGCATCAGTTGGGAAGACACCGAAGCTCTCCTCCTTGAAATGAAAACCTTCCTCAGCAAATGAAACCCACTTTGACAACCACAATCGACGGAAAAACTCAGACCACTGAAGTTTTTGTTGGATCAGGTTTGCTCGCAAACTTACCGGAGCTTTTAAAAGAGAAAGCACCTGCTTACCGTTACGCCCTGATCACCGATTCCACGGTGGAAAAACTCTATGGAACAAAGTTGCTCACCACTTTACGCGAAGCTGGATTGAACGTGGAACTTTTTTCCTTCCCAGCGGGCGAAACTTCCAAAAACGAAGCGACCAAACAAGACCTAGACCACGCATTGTTGGAGAAAAACTTCGGACGTGACACCGTGATCCTCGCTCTCGGCGGCGGAGTGGTGGGAGACATGGCCGGTTTTGTGGCCGCAACTTATTTACGTGGCGTGCCTTACGTCCAAATTCCAACCACGGTGCTTGCTATGGTGGACAGTTCCATCGGCGGAAAAGTAGGGATAGACACACCTTTTGGCAAGAACCTACTCGGCGCTTTTTGGCATCCTCGCCTCATTATCGCGGACCTCGACACGCTCAACACCTTGAGCGAAAAGGAGCGCACCAACGGCTGGTTCGAGGCCATTAAAATGTTCCTGACGATGGATGCAGAAGCCTACCAAAAAGCCAAGACCGGTTTCGATCCCGACCTTTTAGAACGCGCCATGCAACTCAAAATGCAGGTCGTGGAAGCAGACGAACGAGAATCCGGACTGCGTGCCATTTTGAACTTCGGACACAGCATCGGCCACGCGCTTGAAAAACTCAGCCATTATCAAATGCCCCACGGTTATGCCGTGGCCCTAGGTATGCTCGTCGAAGCCCGCGCCTGCGTGGAGCAGGGCCAACTCAAGGAGTCCGTTTGGAACGACCTGGCACAAGTGCTCAAAGCGCTCGGCATACAAGCCAGCGATCTTCAAAACTACGATTTCGAGTCTATTTGGGAAGCCTTGCAAAACGACAAAAAGAACCGCGAAAGCGAGGTGCACTGGGTGGGTTTGACCGCCATCGGCAAAGCGGCCATTCAAACACAAGTCGTTTCTAAACAAGTCGCTCAAAAAGCGTGGTCATGGACTTACCCCTCAACTCTGTAACTCTATTGTTATGAAGCCAGGAATTTTGTACGCAGGAAATCACGGCTCCTTTTCATGGGAAGCAACACGACGGGCTCAAGCTCAAAAAGGATTGGGCCTTGAAGGCCTCGAACCCATCGAATCCTTGGATCCACCCACCACAATACGACGATTTTGGGCCGGTGAAGTCAGTCACGCCGTTGTACCCATCTTCAATCCCATGCTGGGGGGCGTTGTACCCAAAACAAAGGAAGGTTTTCTGGAAGTGGGTTGCCCTCTCCCTTCTCACGATACAGCTCCTGAAGATTGGGTGGCACGCTTCATCGAGTTGAATAAAGATCGTGTGATTGGCCAAGCCATTCCTCTCCCCATTGATTTCTGCATTCATGCACTGCCTGGTGTGAAACCAGAGGAGGTCACTCGTTTAGCCGCCTACTCTATGGCTGTTAAACAGTGTTATCAAGGTATAGCTCGAGTCGTTGGTCGCACATTTGAAGACGTTCCTTACTCAGACACAGGTAAAGCGGCAGGCGATTTGAGAAAACTGGCCGATGATCCGAACTTTGCAAACCTTGATCCAGAAAGCAGACACTTAGAACCCCTCTCTCAGACCGGCGTGCTGGGCCCTCACTGGTGCGCTAAACTTTTTGGCCTACAAACCCTTTGGAGTGGTGTCCAAGACTTGCCCCAAGGCAATGTGACGACCTTCGTTATCCTGCGTAATCCTAATTTAGTATGATTTTTGGTATTCTCGGCTATGGCCGCTTCGGAAAACTGTGGGCTTCTTGTTTGGAGCCTTACGGAGAAGTGCGCCTTTTCGATCCTAAAAAAGACCAAACTCGACGCTTCCATGCTTTGGAGGAAGTACTCGCCGTCGATTTTCTTTTTGTTTTGGTGCCCATGGGACGTTTTGAAAACGTCTGCGAAAACATCGCCAAAAAAGTTCCCAGTACCACCGTGATCGTAGACGCCTGTTCGGTGAAAGTGCATCCAGCCAAAGTCATGCAAAAAGTCTTTTCTAAAAAACAAGCGCTCATCGCCACCCATCCTCTGTTTGGACCAGATTCAGTGGCACGACTGGGTTTGAAAGGGAGAAAAATCGTCCTTTGTGCTTTGCAAGGGGACAAAAAACACCTCCAAACTCTCAAAAAAATATTCAACAAAATGGAACTAGAAATCTTTGAATGCACACCCAAAGAACACGACGAGCAAATGGCCAAATCCCAAGCCCTCGTTCACTTTTTAGGACGCGGACTTGCCTCACTCAAACTCAAAGAACAAGACCTCTACACTCCCGACTACGAAGCCCTTCGTCGCATCGACAGCGTGGTGAACAACGACACCTGGGAACTCTTTTTTGACATGCAACGCTTGAATCCTTACACAAAAACGATGCGCAAGAGTCTGCTCAAAAAATTGCGCGAGTTGAATCACAGCATCGACACGCCCAACTCCATCCCCTCCGCCCGCAAAGCCATAGACGAGATCGACCAAGAACTGATGGCACTCTTGGCTCAACGCATGGATCTCAGTCGTTTCATCGGAACTTTAAAAGAGCAAAGTGGTACCCCCGTTTTCGACCCCAAGCGTGAAGCGGAACTGGCAAAACTTCATCGCCATTTTGCTGAAACCTACGGGCTCGATCCCGTGTTTGTGGATTTGCTCTTCGAACGCATTTTCAGTTACTCCCGCACCGTTCAACATCAGAAAAAAACCAGCCAACCTCGAGAATGTGCCCCCTCCACCACCGTTGCAATCAACGGGATCGCACAAAATCTGCGTGCTCAAGGCCAACGCATCTACAATTTGAGTGCGGGCGAACCCATGGTGGACACCGCCCATTTTTACAAAAAAGCAGTGGACGAAGCGCTTGCTCTCAATCACACCCACTATCCTCCAGCCGCTGGAATTCCTGAACTACGCAAAGCCGCAAGCAACTGGATGAACGTGCAGTTTGCCACCGACTACAATGCCCAACACTGCCTCGTGACAGGAGGCGGGAAATTCGCCATCCACCTCACCTTGCTCTCGCTTTTGCAAAGCGGAGACGAAGTGCTCATCCCTTCCCCCCACTACCTTTCCTACCCGACCATGGTGGAGAATGTGGGAGCACGTCCGATTTTGGTTCCGGGCGACCCTAAAAAAGGATGGAAAATTCGCCCTTCTGATTTAGAAAAACACCTGACTCCTCGCACTCGACTCCTCATTCTAAACAGCGGAAGCAATCCCACCGGAATTGTGTACACGGCCCAAGAAATCGCAACATTTTTGGAATTTGCCGAACGCCATGAACTCTGGATTTTATCCGACGAAGTCTACAGTGGGCTGGTTTACGATGGGCTTTCTTACGCTTCCTGCGCCACTCCTCAAAAAACACGTGACCGAGTGGCAGTGGTTCAAAGTGCCTCAAAAAACTTTGGAATGACGGGCTGGCGTCTCGGCTTTTTATTCGGCCCTGAGGACTTGATCCGTTCTTGTGAAGCCTTGCAAAGCCAAATCCTCACCAGCACCAGCGTCGTGAGCCAGTGGGCCGGCGTGAGTGCCTTCGCTCAAGCCGAGAACATCACCCCGATGATTCGCGCCGAAATGCAAAAAAGGAGGGACGTGTTCTACTCCGCCCTCGAAAAAGGTCTCGGCAAAAAAATCGACCGCCCTCGCTCCGCCTTTTACGCGTTCTTTCCACTCTCACTCTTTGGCGAAACCAAACTCAGCGACGTGGAATGGTGCGCCAAACTCCTCAAAGAAGCCCATGTAGCCGCCGTGCCCGGCTCGCCTTTCGGTCGCCCCGATCACATCCGCCTCTCATTTGGCGAAAAACCAGAGGAACTCAAAGAAGCGGTGAAGGTACTCTGCAAGTGGGTGAAAAAGTAAAACAGAAAAAATTCAGGTTTTATTCAGGACTTTTGGCTTTGAGAACTTTATAATGAGAGTTCCTTTTATTTTTCTATGCACATAAAAAAATTCTTAGAGTGGATTGGTTTGAAAGAAAAATTACATTCAAAACTACAAAAGATCCCTCATGTCTCTGAAGGCCAGATTTGGTGGGCCAGTCTAGGTGAAAACATTGGGTTTGAAATCAATGGAAAGAGTAAACTATTCACTCGTCCCGTACTCATTTTCAAAAAACTTTCCAAAGAGTTTTTCCTGGTAGTACCTCTTACCACTCAACACCACATGGGGAGTTGGTATGTAAACTACACTCATGCTGGAAAATCCATAACAGCCTGCCTACAACAGGTTCGAACAATCGATTATAGAAGGTTTTATAGCAAACTAGGAGTACTAGACGATTCAGATTTTGAAAAAATCAAAATAGGCTTTAGAACACTTTATCATTGAAAAATTTTCCCTCCCATTGCTGGGAGGGTCGCAGGAAAATCCTGAAAGTGACCATAGCTTACTAGAATGGGCTTCCATTTGCAAGCCCCTACCCCACCCGCTTCTTGTAGTTCTCCAGGTTGGATTTCAGATCTTCCATGCAATCTCCACCAAATTTTTCGAGCACATTTTTAGCAAGCACAAACGCCGTCATCGATTCCGCAATCACCCCGGCGCGAGGAATCACACAAATGTCAGAACGCTCGATGCTCGCGGGAGCCACTTCCTTGGTTTCAAAGTCCACACTAGGAAGTGGGTTGTACAAAGTCGCGATGGGTTTATGGTAAACACGAACAATCAACGGTTCGCCATTGCTCACACCGCCCTCAAGTCCACCTGCGTTGTTGCTGGGACGACGAAATCCTTCCTTATAAAGGATGGGGTCGTGCACCTCGGAACCGTGCTTTTGAGTGGCCGCAATGCCTTCTCCAATTTCCACCGCTTTCACCGATTGAATGCTCATGAGCGCCTGCGCAAGTTGACCATCCATTTTGCGATTCCATTGCACGTAGCTTCCAAGCCCCACAGGAAGTCCCACCACCCACACTTCAATGACTCCGCCCAGCGTGTCTTGCTTCAGGCGAGTTTCCGCAATGAGCGCTTCCATAGCTGCGTGTGCCTCGGTGCTGAGAGCACGCGTGCTAGGATTTTTTTCTTCCGCCTGTTTCACTTCTTCAAAATTCCCAGCTTTGTCGGACTGAACCGAACCAATTTGGAGCGTGTAACTGGCCACTTCCACCCCGAGTGCTTTTAAAAACTGTTTGAAAACCGCCCCGGCTGCCACTCGAGCAGTGGTTTCTCGAGCCGAAGCCCGTTCGAGCACGTTGCGCAGATCAGTGAATCCGTATTTGAGAGCCCCAGCAAGATCCGCGTGACCCGGACGAGGATTGTGCACTTTTTTAAGCTCCGGATCCGTGTCCGTAGACGAAGCGCTCATCACCTCCGTCCAATTGGCAAAATCCTTGTTTTTAATCACGAGCGTGATCGGTGAACCGAGGGTTTTGCCTTGGCGAACGCCCGAAACAATCTCCACCGTATCAGTTTCCATTTTTTGACGAGCTCCACTGCCGGATCCAATCTTGCGGCGTTGCATCTCTTTTTGAATTTCTACAAGATCCAACTCTAAACCTGCAGGCAAGCCTTCAATGAAGGCCGTGAGCTGAGGTCCATGGGATTCGCCAGAAGTAAAGAATTGGAGCATAAAGTACTTAGGTCTACAGTTTAGAGACAAGTTGATAACAGGTCAACCGAGGTAAAATGCTGGACAATCCCCCAAACACCTGTACTCTTAGGCCCTAATAGGTTTTAGTTTTAAGGTTTTAGCAATAAATTCCTCAAACATCACTTAGAGGACATTTATTTTTTTACCTTATCACTATGAAAGGTATCATCAAGAAGGTAGACGAGAAGGGTTACGGTTTTATCACGGTAGAAGGTCGCAAAGACATCTTCTTCCACGCTAACGACTGTTCTGAAAGCAATTTCAAGGACATGAAGCCTGGAGATGCGGTCACTTTCGACACTGCTGAATCCGACAAGGGTCCTAAGGCTGTGAACGTCGTTCTCGATATGGGAATGGACCAAGCTGCCAACAACAGCGACAACTTCGCTGAAGAAGGTGCAGACGAAGAACAAGCGGCTTAGTTCTAAACTAAACTTCTAAAAAATCCCTCGTGTAAAACTGGGGGATTTTTTGATCTTAAGAACTAAGCATGGAACAATGAAGCTCTAAACTTACCTCATGAAACAACTCTTATTCGCCTACTTTTCTTCCTTACTCTCTATCCCCGCCTTAGATTCCCTCTGGCTCGGAACCACGATGAACCGTTTCTACAAACCTCGGATGGCTCAAGTAATGGCTGAAAAAGTGGCCTACACTCCAATCGTGCTTTTTTATTTGCTATACAATTTTGGCATCCTTATTTTTGTGATTCAACCTGCCCTCAAACATTCCACCTCTCTGCTCCATGTCTTTCTGCGCGGAGCCTTGCTGGGCTTGATCGGCTACGGCACCTATGACCTCACAAATCAAGCCACTCTCAAGGGTTGGACCACAAGCCTAAGCCTCGTGGACATGGCGTGGGGTTCTCTGCTCACTGGAGCTGTTTCGGTACTCGCAGTGGTGGTCGCTCGTTGGTTTTAATGTGCATTTTTGAGTTTCACGACATCTTCACGAGTCAAAGTGAGATAGATGACAAGACCTAAGATCGTGACCAAAAAAATCACACTTGTCCAAGTGGCACCCAAGCCAAGGCCTCCGTACTTGTGAGGCTGAGACAAGTAGTCTCCAATGGAAGCCCCCAAGGGACGGGTTAAGATATAAGCGATCCAAAAAGACAAAACAGTGTTCATCTTGAAAGCTTTTCGAAGAACCACCACAAGCAAAATCAAGCCACCAAACAAGAATCCTGAATTGAGATACCCGACTTCAAACTGTTCGGCAATCAAATCTCCTGCAGCAGTGCCCAAGGCAAAGGTGAAGAGAATGGAGAGCCAATAAAAGGCCTCACGCTTGATGGTAAAAATACTGTGGATGGAAAGTGTTTTTTCTGACGCATACCAAGTAGCAAACGTCATCGCCAAGGCGATGCTGAAGACCGCCGTGGTGAGTTGCAAAGCCACTCCCAAGTTGTCGGTGAGATTATCGGTGATCAGGGTCCCCACCACACTGATGAGCACCACGGCCAGCCAATACACCCAAGGAATGTACTTGCGAGTCTTGAATTGAACGATCAAGGCCACAATCAGTAAAACACTCATGAGTAGGGTCGTGTTGGTGAGTCCAAAGTGAAGATTGAAATTGAGGTAATCCGCAGCTGTCTCGCCAACCGTGGTACAGGCGATTTTAATCACCCAAAAATAAAAAGTGACCTCTGGCACCTTGCTCAGCATATGCTTGAAAGGCGAAGTCTGTGTTTCGTGATTCATAAAACGATAGTTTAAAAAATGAGCGGCGTGAGCTCATTCCCACTCTATTCCAAAAGTAATAAGAATCCAAACTCCATCCTAAAGATTGATGCCCCTCATCCAAGCCAAAGCTCGAAGTGCGTTGGCCGTGGGCAAGTCTTTTGCGGCATCCGTGATCGGCAAACGGGCAAGTTCAGAACTCACGGTTCCATCCTGCACCGTCAAAGTTCGCAATCCATGCCCGCCCCACCACAAAGGTGCTGTAGAAGGAACCATTAAAGCTTTTCGATGAGCGGCCCCAAACACCTGCGATTGAGGCTTTGAAGAGAAGTGACTCAACTCAGCCGCTCCACTGTACAAAGCTCCCGCCAAAGGAATGTGCAAATCTCCGTAAACAAAGGCACCCATGTCCTTCATACGATCTTTGATTTGTGGCACAAAGTAACGAGGCGTTTTAGGATCGTGTCCAAAAAACATCCATCGTCCTCTATGATCCGAAAGGGTGTCACCCACAAATTCCGCCTGCGTATTCTTTCTGCCAACAATATCAGAGTCATCTCCTTCATACTCTGCCAGAGGAGAAGCCACTCCAATCAACAAAGTCTCATCCATTTCCTCAGCCCAGTGAAGCGGACCAAAGGTAGCCTGAGCATTGCTGAGCGCAATTTCATTCAATCCACCTTGTTTGCCATAACCCACATCGTGGTTTCCAATGGCATAACGCACAACGGGCGAGAGCGCTTGAAGTGCAGCGTGGCCCTTACGTGCTTCATCCAAAACAGAGCCATGCACCATGCCCTTTTCCTGCCAACCACCCGTCACGTCACCTGTATGAATCACGGTATCCCACTGACCTTTGTCTTTTGCCCACTGCATCACCGCATCAAAAGCACTGCTGGTCCCCTGTCGAATAGCTTCGTAGGTTCGTGCCGCTTCTTCAGGAGGAAGTGCATCCATCTGCTTGGGCCACAAAGACCGACTGGCAGGATCAGGCGACGTGAGATGGGTGTCTGAAACGAGAAGAATTTTGCTCATCAGAATAATTATAACACAATAAACGCCTCTTGGCATCCTGCCCACTTCCCCGCTACAATGAAGCCAATCCTCATCTTTCCCTTATGGCCTCAGATGCCTCCATGGACATCGTCAGTCAGTTTGATCTTCAAGAAGTGCTCAACGCTTTTGATCAGACCAAACGCGAAATCAGCACCCGCTTCGACCTCAAAGATTTGGACCTCGGACTTGAACTCACCAGCGACTCCATCACCCTCACCGCTCCTTCCGAAATGTCACTCAACACCGCCTGGGACATTTTGTTGCAAAAAATGATCAACCGAAAACTTTCACCAAAGATTTTCAAAAAAGAAGAGTTGGAAAAAATCGGGGGCAATCAAGTCCGCTACGTCATTAAGCTGATCAAGAGTCTGGATCAAGAAACGGGAAAACTCGTGTCTAAACTCATTCGGGACAAATTCCCCAAAGCCAAACCCAGCATTCAAGGCGACACGGTGCGCGTGAGCTCCAAATCTCGTGACGAACTCCAAGCCATCATCACGATGTTGCGCCTCGAAAAAGACTTGCCCCTACCCCTCGATTTCACAAACTACCGCTAAAGTCTCGCTCGTAAAACACTTCATTCCAACGTTGGATGGTGCTCGGTGCCACTCGCACTTGGCGAGCGGTTCGACGAATACTTTCGCCTGCAATGAAGAGTTGAAAAGCCAAATCCACTTTAGCCTTCTGTGAACGGAAATCGATGAATGAATGAGACATAAATTGAAGTTTATAAAGTACAGTCAGAGGAACACTCCTCGAGGAGTATTACAGGGGTTATCGTAAAATCGATCCAAAACTCTTTTTTTGACGCCACCCCTCACGCCATGAACACGACCGGATATCAACTCTGGACTTCTTCCTAGCTGAGGAGCCAAAGCCTGGTGAGGCAAGGCATCGAGCGAAGCACGCTCATCAAGACTGGATCCATTTGGGCCTTCCTGTGAAATGTTTGTCATAAAAAGTGTTGTTAATTTTAAATTAAAAAACCCCTCGCCTTGATCGGAAGAGGGGTTAAAGATTGAATTCATCAGCAACTAGCCCCTATTCCGCAAGGAAGTGGTGGTGGTAGTTGTGGTGGTGACGAAAGAAAGTCGATTCATAAAAAAGCTTAACGAAGCCATTGTAAAAGAGACAACAAACGGCGTCAAACAAGTGTACCGATAGACTGCTTATAATTTGATTTCTGAATCCTCATCCAAAGGCACCTTGATCGGTTCCAAGAAAGGCTCCTCACTACCAAAGTCCTCCATATTTTCTTCTTCCACCGTTTCCTCCTCGCTGGTTTCTTCCACAGTCTGCTCCTCAGTAGCCTCCACCTCCACTTCGACTGCATCATCTTCACTGTTTTCGTCCTCTGTTTCTTCTGGCTCCAATTCTTCCATGGGTTTGTGAGTCGCTTCAAAAAACTCCTTGAGGGTCATGGAATTTCTTGGCTTAAAAGGCCCACTCCCAGGCTCATAATCAACTTGGTCCACATCCGTGGTCTCTACCGGTTCGGCCTCAACCGTGAACTGGGGCAAAATTTCTTGATGCTGTTCAAAAACAGTGGTGATGTCTTTGCGGATTTTACCGGGATGTTCATTTTCAGAGATCTTATCGAAGTACTGATCGAACTTGGACTGCAATACTTCTTGTTGCTCCACCGTGAGTTCGCCCTTTTCTTTGAGCAGCTCCGCTTCTTCCAAACGATTGTCCATCTGTTTCACCACAAAGTCCTGTTTCTCAGTTTCATTCATAAAAATCATGGGAACTTCTTCGTTCACAAAAAGTTTGAGATCATACAACGCGTCTCCAGGAAGCGCGGTTTGAGCCGATGCCAAAGAAACTCCGGAGAACAAAACAACCACCGTTAAACTCGCCAAAATGGGTCGAAGTCGAAACACACGATGCGCAACAAGTGAAATCCAACTGCTTTGAACCGGATTCCGTTCAATGAAACCAGCGAGCTGCATGCGCATTTTTGCTTTTTCGCTGACACTGAGCGGGGTGCTCTTTTGAGAGCCAAGCAAGGTTTCAAGTTTTTTAGTCAGTTTAGACATTGGAATTAGGTTTGTACCAGTTGTTCAAGCTGTTTGATGGCCCGATTGAGCCGGACCGAGACCACATTATCTCTGATTTTGAGGATAGCGGCCACTTCTTTGAGCGAGAGTTCATTCACATACCGCAGAATCAAGACTTCTTCGTACTTCGGGGCCAACTTCTTCATCACTTCTCGAAGGTGTTCAAATTCCATTTTGGTTGAGACTTTTTCTTTTTCACTGTCCATTGAGGGTTCAAAGCCCTGTTCTTGCAAGGATTCGAGCGACACGATCTTTTTATTGGATCGATACTCGTCGATGATTAGGAATTTGAGCGTTTTATAGAGATAGGCCCGGGGATTCACGATTTCGTTCCCCTTTTTGAGGGAAAGCCAGAAGCGTTCAAAGGCTTTTTGGACCAAGTCCTTCGCCTGTTCACGATCTGCGATCTTGAAGGAACAAAATTTGAACAGAGCATCCGAATGGGCTTCAAAGGCCTCATAAAAGAGTTGTTCAATTTGTGCTTCGTGAGATTCAGACATACATGAAGACGTGGAAGTCGCCTGAATCTTACAAAGAAAATTCCTAAAGCGCCAGCAAGTTGCCTGACTTACGAGAACGGTAGGCTCCTCGTGTTACAAAACGAGCTTCTTGAGCTTGTCCGACAGGTTCATTGGCCTGACCAACAAAATAAAAGTGCGCCACAGAAACATGAAATTGTTTTCGGAGATTTCTACTGAACATGTGTGAGGGGATTAAAATGGAACCCTAAATTGCGATGCACACATGAAGACGGGGAGTTGACAAAATCTTACAAACTACCCACAGTCTTGCCCGAAAAGGAGCCAAGCGTAGAATAAGCCCATGCAAAAAAGCTGTAAGCATTGCGGAAAAGAATTCCCAATCACAGAAGAGGATCTGATCTTTTACGACAAGGTTTCCCCGAGCTTTGCAAACACAAAATGCCTGATCCCCACGCCCAGCCTCTGCCCTGCCTGTCGTGAACAACGCCGAATGAGTTTTCGCAACGATCGTTTTTACTACCCACGAAGCTGCGACCTCTGCAAAAAGCCCATGCTGTCTCTTTTTCATCCGAGCCACTCTGGAAAGGTCTACTGCAATGTGTGTTGGTGGTCCGATCAGTGGGATCCTTTGAGTTATGGACGAGATTTCGATTTCACACGTCCTTTTTTTGATCAGTTCAAGGAACTGTGTGACGAAGTGCCTCGCATCACCATGGTGAACGACAATGGGGTTCAAAGCCAAAACTGCGAATACACCTCGGACTTTGCTTTGGGTAAAAACGCCTACATGGTGCTTTGCTCGTGGTACGTCGAGGATTCCATGTACGGCTATCAAACGAACTGGGTCAAAAGTTCAATGGACAACCTCTACCTCCTCCGCTCAGAGCTGATGTACGAGACCGTCACGTGTGAAAGCTGTTATCAATGCAGCCACTCTCAACAACTCAAAGACTGCGCCGAGTGCCTATTTGGCTACGACCTCATCAACTGCCAAAACTGTCTTTTGTGCGCTGGCCTTCGCAACAAGCAGTACTGCATTTGGAACCAGCAATACAGCAAAGAGGACTATTACAAACACCTAGAAAGTGTCAATTTAGGATCCTGGTCCTCGGTGCAAAACATGAAGCACTCCCCGAGCTTACGCTCGGGGTTTCAGCCGAGTTCAAGCTCCGCTTGTCCCGCATCTTCTTCACCTTGTTGTTGAATGTACCTTCGAATAATTTCTTCGTTCACTCCCACCGTTGAGACGAAGTAACCTGCCGACCAAACACTTCTCGTTCCCCAGTATATCTTCCTGAGAAACGGGAACTTTTCATTCAGATCTCGGGCTGTGTTGGCCTTGATGATTCTTACCACCTCTCCCACTGCCATTTGTGGAGGTATAGAGATTAAAATATGCACATGATCTTCATCCGTGTTGATCTCTTTGATGAGCAGTTCAGGATAGTGCTTCGACAAACCTTTGATCGCTTCCTTCAGAAAGGCCAACACTCCCTCGTTGAAAATCTTACGACGGTATTTGGTCGGCCAAACTAGGTGGTAATCACAAACAAATACTGCGTGAGAAGTACGACGAAGATTCTTCATGCTTTCATCCTACATGAAGATGCGGGACGGACTCCATCCCTCGGGCTTACGCCCGGGGAGTTGCGGGGGAGTGCTTAAAGAGAGATAAAGGGTATATTCTTACCACTCAACAATTCTTCCGCCAAAGGAGTCCGGTGACACATATGAGGCTCTAATTCAAAGCACATAAGAGCTATCCTTTTCTTCTGAAGCAAAAGTTTTCTTAATTTGTTTAAGTGTATTTTCTTTGAAGGTAACTGCCTTCTATACTCCAAGAACAATTTATCATAATCCTCCTGTAAGTGAAGATTTTGCCTCTTGTCGCTTTCAATACCTAATTCGGAAAAAGGGACGTAATCAATCCCTAACGATTTACAAAAAAAAGAAAGTTTACCGTCAGAGAATCCAAACTTCATACTAAAACGATTACAACGAACATCCACTAAACTATTTATGTTGTTTTGAATAAGTAAATTAAAAAAATCTTCTATACTTCTAGACTCATATCCCAAAGTAAATAACGTTAATTCCTGTTGGGCATTAATCTTTTCTTTGATAAGAAAAGCATTTTTTTTAATGTCAGGGAACTTAGATACAATCTCACTATTTATCGCAAAGTAGGGATATTCTTTATACGTAAGTCGAACAACATCATCTACATTAAGCAAAATTTTCCTATATTTCTCAAAGAAGCTTACAAGTTTGTCTATATCTTCTTGATCAAGTTGAGATAAGTAATCTTTAAGCAAATCTAAATTTTTCAAAACTCCTCTTTCTTCTAAAACTCTAAGATCGTTCTGTAAAGTAAACGAGTATGGACCAAATTTGTAAGGCAGAAAATCATAAGCATCTCTCAAGTTAAATTCTTTAGAGAGCAAAAATAAATGTTTATAATAAAGAGTAGCTTTTTCAGTATTCCTACCAATTAAATAAAAGTAAGCAGCAAGAATTTTCTGCCTTTTTATTAACTTTGGTAATTTGTTGATAATCTCCATAAGTAAGATTATTGATATGATCCCCGATGTATTAATACTAATCAATACATTAAGGCGCCATCAATATGGTGAGCATACACTCACCATCAGACGTACTCAAGAGATAATTGCTCCACCACCTCCCCATCCTTAATTCCCACCCACTTCAGTTTGGGGTGGCGTTTTAGGATTTTACGGAGGCCTTCCATGCGGTAGCCCTTGTCGTAGACGGAGCTGCCGAAGTGCGGACAGCACATCCCTTTCAAGAGACCGAGGCCGCGCACCTGGATGTATTCGTGAGAGTCCTTGTTGTAAAACTGACGGCTGTCGCTGACGCCCCATTCGTACCAGCAGATGGCTCCGGCGCTCACGCCCGCGAGCACGGTGCCGCGCTGGTGGGCTTCGATCAAAAGTCTATCCACGCCCAGACGGCGCCACTTGTTCATCATCATCAGGGTGTTGCCACCACCCACATAAATCAGATCCGCCGCGCGAATCTTGGCCGCGATTTCCGCGTGGGGTGGCTTTTCAGCGATGAGTCGAAGCACCTCCACCGGGCAGCCGAGCTTCTCGCCATAGACTTTCTGAAAAGACTTGATGTAACCCGGCCCATCCGAACTCGCCGTGGGAATGAACAACACTTTGGGCTTCTTCTTACCCGTGAGCTTCACGATGCGCTGATCGACTTCAAAAGGCGTGTCAAAACAGCCCTCCTCGGACCAATCCGTCTTGTACCCGCCAATCGCAATGATAGGGCCCATGAACGAAGTTTATCACGGTCCTACTTCGCGGTCATCACGCGATCAAGAGGAGTGTGGGGAGGAACACGGAGAGGTTCAGGCGGACAAAAAAAGCCACGAACCACTGCCTCCACTTGCTGAGTACTGAGATCAAAGAAACTGGCAACATCCGAGCTGGAAGGAAGACTTCGCGGCACACCAAGCGTGCAACGATTGACCTGTACGGCCCCGCTTTGTAGTCCCCGCTCTTTGTGTGGACGTGGGCTGACCACAACGATATTCTTTGAGAATCGAAGTCCACCATTCTTCCCCTTTCCCGTTGCTTCCAAACAATCAAAAAGTTCTTCATAAAAATCATAAGGAACGTCTTTGCAAACCGTACCATGGCTGTCGGTCAAAGGAAGCCTAACCGTCATATTTCTCCCCTCAGTGGTCACTGCAAATCGGCCTCGAAACTGCATACGCGCTTCCAACATCTCAGTCATTTCATCGATGAAGGATTCATCTCGAGGAACTATTCCAGAAAAAGACGCTTGAACCACTAAGGGAATCGCAGGATCTTGTTTCCTAAGTAAGTTTTGAATGTCGTGTTCAAAAAGATGCGCCCGAGCAGAAACAGCACGAATGGCATGAGAACCGAAACCTGTCTCAGACGAGTAGGAACCCAGCACCGTTGGAATCCAAAGGCATTCTTGTCCAAGTCGGTTTTCCATTTGAGCCGGGTCCACCCATGGTACTGGCAAAGTGGTCCACTCAATCGGCCCACTCAAACCCAAACTCACACGAAGCACAGCCTGACTATTTTGCGAGGCAGCAGTCAATCGTTTGTAAACATGTTCAGAAGACTGGAGGGAGCAGTCCAAACTTGCCGTCTGAGCCCTAGCTCGTGCATTAGCCAAAGGATCCTCTACCACTCTTTCGGACTCCACAAAGGCTTCAAAAAACAACCGATCTAATTCATGATCATCCATTCACACCCAATTTAGTAGGTGTAATTATAAATTACGATAAAAAGTTGTCAAGGCGGCTGACCAAGATGAACTAAACCTTGTACAAAAACACCCCTTCCTCTTCACACACAGGCTTCCAACCAGGAAAGGAAAAGGTATTCGTCAACACCCTCGCTCCAGGCTTCAACTCTCGGACCAACTTAGCCTGAAGTTTTTGATTCATCTCGGGTGAGAGATAGCAGATCACCACGTCCGCAGCACGAAGATCATAGGTGAGCACATTGCTTCGCACGATGCGTGCCGAGCCTCCAAGACCCGCTGCCCAAATTCTGAGTCGAGACCAGAGTACCAAAACCCAATTGAGTTCCACCCCAATCGCTTGAGCACCCTTTTCAGCCGCCAGCAGTACAAAACGCCCATCCCCAGAACCCAAATCCACAAGGGTTTCACCTTTTTTGAGTGCGGCAAGTTTCAGCATACGAAGCACCTTATGTTGCCCGGTGGGAACGAAGGGCGCCCCCCGACAAATAGCCAAAACAAAACTCAAGGTCAGCAGAACAGCTAAAACCGCAAGAAACAGAGGCGCAAAAGTTTTCAAGATTTCCATAGCTTCATGGTACACGCCGAGAGTAGACTTAAAAGCAATTCCTTCAAACTTCAATGAACTTCCTCTCTCTTCGCCCCATCGGTCGCCTCAGTGTGACGCATCAAATCCTTTTGCTGGTGCTGGCTTACCTCGCCTCAGTGGCTTATCACACTCATGTTTGGAACACGACAGGCGGCTTCCCGAACGACGGCACCTCTTGGCTCGGGATGTTTGCGCCCCTCTACGAAGAAGTGCTCTTTCGAGGCGTGGTTCTAGGCAGCCTTCTCAAGAACTACAGCAAAAAGACAGCCATTCTAACAAGTGCTTTGCTCTTCGGCCTCTGGCACCTCAAAAACTTCTCCACCCTAGAACCCACCGCACTTTTAGAACAGGTGCTCTACACTGGCTTGGTCCTCGGCCCCTTCCTTGCCTGGCTCACCCTCAAAACCAAAAGCATTTGGATGGGCGTGCTCATCCACACCGCAAACAACATCCTGCTTTCGCCACTCAGCTGGTGGATTGTGGGATTGTTTGGAGTGAAAGTTTTGTTTTAAAAAAACTACTGACAGTCTACAGAGAACGAAGAAACCCCTTCCCCTCCATAGGCCTCCGCCAACTTGTCACCCACCACAACAACAGAAGCGGGAGAAGCCGAGAAGTCGACCAAAGCAAGTTTAGACATGAAGGTATCCGTGACTCCATTCTCTTCCAAGTCACAATTCAAACCGATGAGCAAATGGCTCTCATCACAAAAATTTCCATAGGTGTAGCTGATGTGTTTGCAGGCACCAAAATCCTCATCCAAGGCAGAAATCTCCGAAACCGAAGGGTGCTTTAAAAGCAAGGAGTAGGAATCGCCCGGTTCCGAATCAAGAGGAATAGAAAACGGTCCATGATAAAGATCGGTGTTGTTGCAAACAATCGCTGTCCCAGTCCCATTCCAAAAACAGTGCGCAGTGCCATCCTTAGAAGTGAGATCCTGCGCTTCCAAAGTTTGAGCGTCAAAAACCGCGGCCATCGCTGTATTGCTACCTCGTCCTTGCCCAAAGAGACGGTAAAAAACCACTTTCCCCTCCGCCGAACTGTGAGGCTCATGGTAACCCGCCAATTCCTCAAAAATCTGGGGCACATCCAAAGAACTAGGACTTAAAAAATCCGCCAAGGTGATCTTGAAACCTGGATTGCTAAGATAGACCAGAGAGTTTCCATCGGGCAAAGGAGCGGGGCCAACCGCATCTTTCATCAAAATTCCTGAAGAGCCATCCTCCACAGAAACCCACTCAATGTCCGTGTGGCCATCGTCTGCCACACGATTGGCATAAACGGTCTCACCATCGATCGAAAAAACTGGGAAAACTTCTGAATCCGCCTCATTCGTAAGTCGCTGAACGTCGGTCACGTTTCCTTCCATATCAATTTCAGCAGTGTAGAGGTCACACCCTCCAGACTTATGCGTGGCACAACCTTCACCCGTGGCAAAATCCGCGGCAAAAACAATTTTGACTGTTTCTTCAACAGAAGAGGGCGTATCCGAAATATCGGACTCTGCAGGCGCACCACAAGCACTGAATAAAAAAACACTGGAGAGAAGAAGAATTTGAAGTTTCATAAAGAAGATTGAGAAGAATTATAGCCCGGCAAACTTTCGCATGATTTTATCTTTGAAGCGATCGGGCAAAAATTTGGCCAGTGAAACCATCACTGCATAGCGCCCAGGAACGGTGTAACGGATTTTAGGACGACTCGCTTCCACCGCATGCACCAAAGCCTTCACCACGGAATCAGTAGGGTGAGAGCTGGGGGTGATCGCCGCATCGTGCACCTTCATTTTAGAAAAGTCATCCTTGAAAAAAGAGTTGGATTTGAGCCAACGATACTTGGTCGCCGCCATTTCTTCGTTGAAACCAGTGTAGATGAGACCCGGCTCAACCATCGACACTTGGATACCGCGCGGCGCAAGCTCCATTCGCAAAGCATCGTAAGCCGCCTCAAGGGCAAACTTAGTGAGATGATAAATGCCAAGGTAAGGCAGCACCACCCTTCCTGCGACCGAAGTCACCGTGATGATGCGTCCTTTCTTGCGGCGCAACATCGAGGCCACACAATCCTGAGTGAGTCGCAGCGTGCCCAGCACATTCGTTTGCACAATATTTTCAATCCGTTCAAAAGGCACTTCGGCGAGCGGACCCGATTCGCCCACTCCTGCATTGTTGATCAAGACCTCGGGTTGAAGTTTTGCCGCCTTCGCAATGTCTTTAAGGTTCGTGATGTCGAGTTTAAAAACTTCGAGTTTCGCACCACGCTGTTTTGCTTCTTTCTTCAATTTTTCTGCTTGAGCGAGGGTGTGCGTAGTGGCAAAAACGTGATGTCCACGGCTCGCCAATTCAAACGCCGCATCCTTTCCAATGCCAGTGCCTGCTCCAGTGATGAGAATGGTTTTTTTCATAAGCCAATTATAGCTGTTGTTGACGCTCCAACAACGCAAAATAAAGAAATGAGATTCTCATTATTTGACAGATTAAGCTTGGTTACGATATAATGAAAACGTAACCATTTTAGCATGTCTATTTCTCGCTCCTCCATTTCCTTCACAGAAGACAATTGGAATAAAATTGAAAATGCCTCCAATAAAAGCAAAGTCGTGAACACTGCACTTCAATTTTATTTCGACTCCAAAGAACTTCTCAAAAAAAGAGAAGAAGAGTTCATTTTGAACCAGCTCGCTCACTACGAAGAAACCGGAGAAGTCTATACCTTCGAGGAAACCTTCAATTGAAATGGATATTCTCTTTTTAAGACAAGCTCACCACTTCATCAAGAAGTCCGACCCCCCTCTCAAAGCGAAAATCAAAGAGGAGGTTTTGAAAATCGCCGACACTCCCACGCTCGGTGAGCCCCTTCACGGCAACTTGAAAGGACTGAGATCCCACCACTTTCGATTTGTAAGAACCCACTATCGAATCGCTTACTTTGTGAAAAACGACCTTATCATCGTGACCGTCGCCAGTCGGGAAAACTTTTACAGAGACCTCGAAAGAAACCGCTAATCACACGCCGGTGCCACCGTGGAAGTCAGCTCCGTTGCGTAGTGAATGGTCATGAAGTAAGAACTGTCGCTCACCACGAGTCCGAATCCAATTTTTTGGAACTCGGAATTCATGATGCTGTTGTAGTGCGGCCGATAGCTGGACCCCGCCTCGCTCATGTAGTAATCGAAGGTGTATTCGATGGCGTCGATGAGTTCATCCGTGCAATCGTCGGCACTGCACGAGTAAGGACCGCGTCCAATGTTTTCGGTGAACGTATAGCCGCCAACCGAGGTGAAGGTGAGTCCCAAGTCTTCAAACCAATCTTGAATCGCGTAGTAGTCGTAGTAAGCCGTCGTGCCGGGACGTGTGTGAGTCATGGAGCCGCGTGAGCGGCCATACTCAGACCAGATCAAAGCCGTGCGATCCAGTTGCTCGTCGTAAACATAAGCGGGCAAGCCGAGCTGAGCGCGAGCGTCATTGGTCCAGCCCAGCCAAGTTTCTCGCACCCTATCCATGTCGATGTTCGAAATGCTTTCCGCTTCAAAATCCTCGCACTCGACTCCTTTGAATTCTTCCAAGCTCGTGGCTTCTTGGTCTTCAGTATTGGTCATCATACGCCAAACCAGTTCAAAGGCCTCCCCACGAGTGAGTTCCTCGGAGTAGTAATCCAAGGTGTAAGGAATGTAGTTTTTTTCCGCAAAGGTCTCCAAATATTCGCTGTACCACTCATGGCCCGTGGGTTCTTCGGTTGCAACATCCAAAGCTCTAGAAGCAATTTTTAAGGCCTCCACCACCGTGATGGTGTTCTCGGGGGCAAAGGTCTCGTCCTCGTATCCATTCACAATCTTCGCCTCTTTGGCCGCACACACGTAAGGGGCAAACCATTCTTCAGTCACATCCGTGAAACAAGAAGCCCCTTCCGCCATTTGCCCACCCGCCACCATCACAATTTTTAAAAACTCCGCACGATTGATGGGGTTGTCAGGCCGTAAAGTGCCATCCTCGTAACCCCCGACAACGCCCTCGTCCGTTAAATACTCGGCAGCGGTTTGAAACGCATAGCCATCCAAATCAGAGTAAGCGTAAACAACAGGACTTTTCGCCGTGCCAACACTCAAAGCAAGCAGACACAGTGAAGCAGAAGCAAATTTAAAGAGAGAGGTGAATTTCATGCCCTCATGCTACACCAAAAGCACAAACTAAGCTCGCTTTTCGCGCTTTGCTTTACGCTTCTCGTCTTTGCTCATTTTAGGAGCCTTACCTTTGCTGTCTTTCTTTACGTTATCGCCTTTTCCCATAGAGTGTGGAGGTTAATTTACAAAAACACTATAAACAAAAACCGAGGCGCCGCACAAGCAGCACCCCGGTCTCCAATGAATAAGCTAGAAACTAGTAACGGTTTCGGTACAAGTTGTACGCAATCTCAGCGGCTTCAGCACGAGAGATCATGTTCTCGGGTCTAAAGGTTCCGTTGCTGTAGCCTTCGATGAGGTCTTCGTCTTGTCCATACACGATGTAAGGAGTCACCCAATCGTCGTCATCCACATCGCTGAAGTCGATGTCAGAATCGTCGTAGTCTGCATCCAAAAGATCATCCAAGTCGTCGCCATCCAGTTCCAAACGAACGAGAACCGCCATGGCTTCCCCACGAGTGATGTTTTCATTTGGACGGAATTCTCCGTCGTTGTCGTCCACAATTCCAAGGTCACGAGCGAAAGTCACGTAGCTGTAGAACCAGTCGTTGGAATCCACATCCGAGAAGTCGTCTCCAGAACGAACACTTTCCACATCGAGTCCTGCATTGAGCAAGGCGATCTTGAGGAACTCTGCACGAGTCACAGAGTCGTTTGGAACGTAGTAGTGACGTTTGCGTCCTTCCACCACTTCACGGTTGTAAAGGTTGCAAACCTCATCTTCCGCCCAGTGCCCGTCGGTATCGTAGAAGTAGTCGTCGCAGTCTTCATCGTCATCATCATCGTCGGAATCTTCGGAACTCAAACTCACTTCGTCGTCGTCATCATCGTCTCCTTCGTCACCGGCATCGTCATCGATGCTCAAATTTTCAGTGCGACAGTTGTTGCTTTCACGGAGTTCATCGATGTTGTCTTCAGTGTCCACACACACTTCAATTTCGTAGGTTTCATCTTCTTCGTCGAGAAGTTCACCCATGTTGATTTCAGATTCCTCTCCTTCATCCAAGAAGTCATCATCGTCATCTTGATCGTAATCTTGAGTCCATTCAGTATCGCCATCGATACTGAGTTGCACACGAACTTCCTCATCATCCTCCACATCTTCATCTCCTTCGTTAGAAAGAACCGCAATGATGTCTCCATCGGCTTGAATGTAGATATCCTCTACAGAAAGATCAGGATTGTTGTGACTGGAATGGCTGTTGGAGCCACCGGACGAACCACCAGAAGAACCTCCACTGGAATCGTCGTCATCATCATCTCCAGACTCGCTCACGGTAGCAGTAAAGGTGTCGCACACCGTTCCCAACTCCACTCCATCGTCGCTGTCGATAGCACAAACGGTCACGGTGTAAGTTCCTGCGGCGCTGTAAGTGTGAGATCCTTGAATATAAATCGGATTGGAAATCACCAAAGTAGCCGTATCCGAATCACCGTCTCCCCAATCGATGGTCGCAGTGGGAGTGTCTCCTCCAGAAAGACTTTCCAAATAAGCCTCGTCGTCCAAAGTCAAAGTGTCACCCAGTGTGAGGGTTTGGTCCGCACCAGCCTCCACCGTCATTGTGGTGGTCGTCGTGGAATCATCGTCATCATCGTCTCCGGTGGAGTCATCATCGTCATCGTCTCCGGTGGATTCAACGGTAAAGTCTTCAGTCAAACAGTTGTTGGTTTCATCCGATTCCTCAGCCACGTCATCCACATCCACGCACACTTCAACGGTACGCACACCGGAATCAAGATCCACTGGGGTGCCCAAATCGGCAGACCCTCCAGCAGCCAAGAAGTCAAGATTGGCAAGAAGTTCCCACCAGTAGTTGCTCACAATTTCCCCATCCACTGCAATGGTGTGGCGCCCGTTGAGAGAATCGTCAATATCTGTGTCGCCTTGGTTTTCCACGGTGTATTCAACAACATTGGATGAATTCAGGAAAATATCCGTCACCACCAAGTCTGCTCCGACTGAGCCATCATCAAAAGTTTCAGAGACACAGTTGTTGGTCTCATCGGATTCGGCAACCACATCATCCGAATCAATACACACTTCAACCACATCACCATCGGTCAGTGCAATGTTAGAAGTGAAAGCATTCATACCGAGAGTCTCACCGCCTGCGGTCAAAAAATCCACATCGCCAAGAGTGGACCAATTGTAAGCAGTGTGGTAATCCGTCTCATTCAAAGTAGCCAAGTTGTGCCCTCCAACAGAAGCATCCACATCGGTGCCTCCAAGGTTGGCGTAGTCCACCGTCACAGTATATTCACCAGCTGTAGCTGATTCTTCAAAAGTGAGATTGCTGACGGTGAGGTCAGCGTCTTCAGTGGACTCCACAGTAAGTTCTTCACTCAAACAGTTGTTGCTCTCATCAGATTCAGACACTACATCTGTGGTGTCGATACACACTTCCACCGTGTGATCCCCTTCATCGAGAGCATTGGTGTACAAAGTGCTGCTTTCACCCGCTGTCAAAAAGTCCGTGTCACCCAGAGAAGACCAACTGTAACTCATCTCAACCACTCCATCCACACTGATGGTTTGAACTCCACTCAAAGAGCTATCCACATCTTCATTCCCTTCGTTCGCAACAACGTAGACCACTTGATTCGCTGCATCCACACTTACAGAAGTAACGGTGAGGTCGGGGCTCACGCCATCGTCAAAGGTTTCAGACACGCAGTTGTTGGTTTCGTCGGATTCAACAACATCATCATCTGCATCGATACACACTTCAACCACATCGCCATCGGTCAAGGTCAGGGGACCAGTAAAAGCATTTTTTCCGAGAGATTCACCTCCAGCCGTTAAAAAATCCACGTCCGAAAGAGTGGACCAATTGTAAGCGGTATGATCTTCAGTCACATTCAAAGTAGCCAGGTTGTGTCCACCCACAGAAGGATCCACATCCGTCCCTCCGATATTGGCGTAGTCCACCGTCACGGTGTATTCACCAGCCGTAGCTGCTTCCTCGAAAGTAAGGTTGGAGACAGTCAAATCCGGATCCGTGTCGGCAAAAGCCGCAATGGGCAGAAGGGTCACCGTCAGGATCAAGGCCAAGAAAAGAGAACTAAATTTCTTCATACAAGTAGGGTGAGAAAGGGAAATCAAGGAAGGATTATTGCACGTTCTAGAAAAAAGTCAATGCCATTCACGGCTTGCTAAAGCCAAAATCCAATGACACACTCACGAATGTGACTTGTATACACCATGGACTCCCTTTACGAATACACGCTTCCAGATGCGCAAATTGCGAAACAACCCGCCTCGCCTCGCGACAGTTCCAAGTTGCTGATTTACGACTCTAGAAACGACACCGTCATCTTAGACACCTACTTTAATCTCCACAAACATCTTCCGAAAGACAGCCTGTTGGTGATGAACGAAAGCAAAGTGCTTCCGTGTCGCGTGTTTGGGAAAGGTCCTAAAGGCGAAGACTTAGAGTTACTGGTCATGACCAACGAGTGGACACCCAAGGATACCGTCTTACTAGCAACCGTGAATAAAAAGCTGCACCCGGGCGAGCTGGTGCACTTGCCCCATGGGCACACGCTCACCGTTTTGGAGTCTCAAGAAAAAATCTTTAAATTCTCCGCCGACTTTGAGCTCGCCAAACTGCCTGCTATTTTGGCCCGCATCGGAGAAATGCCCATTCCCAAATACATCCAAGCCTGCCCTCTCAGCGAAGAAGAACTTCGAAAAAAATACCAAACCATTTTCGCCAAGAAACCAGGTTCTGTGGCCGCACCGACGGCTTCCCTTCACTTCACGCCTCGTTTATTTAAAAAATTAAAAGAAGCAGGCACTAAAACCACCTTCGTGACCTTACACGTCGGGTTGGGCACCTTCGCTCCTGTGCTCCCCGAACACTTGGCCACTCACACTCTCTATAAAGAGCTCTACGACATTCCACAAGCCAGTGCGGTGCAAATCAAGAAACACAAAACCGCCGGCAAGCCGGTGGTCGCCGTAGGAACCACCAGCACAAGAACCTTAGAAACCTGGGCTAAAACAAATACCTTAAAAGGCCCCACCGACCTGTTCATTTTGCCACCTTATCCTTTTGAAGTGCTGGACGGATTGCTCACTAATTTTCATATTCCCGGCTCTTCACTCATGATGTTGGTGGAGGCTTTTTTGCAAAGCAAAAAAGCCAAACGACATCTCAAAGACCTCTACACCATTGCCCTCAAAAACGATTTTCGATTTTATTCCTTTGGAGACGGCATGCTCATCTTGTAGAATAGAAACACGCCTCACACTCAATTCATGAACAGTTCCGTCACCCTCGGCATCGCCTTCATTGCCGGTCTCGTTTCCTTTTTATCACCTTGCGTCTTACCGCTGATTCCAGGTTTTCTCAGTTATTTGGCCGGCAGCACTTTGAACGACGCAAAAGTCAAACGGTGGAGCATCTTCTTGAGCAGCGTCTTTTTTGTCCTGGGGTTTTCAACGGTCTTTGCCTTCATTGGAGTCTTGCTCAACACCGCACTCAGCGCCTGGGCGGTGGATTTTCAAAGCTGGGTGGCTCGCATCGGCGGCGCCTTCATCATTCTATTTGGACTCTTCCTCACCGGACTCCTCACTCCCGCCTTTTTAGAACGCGAATACAAACTCAAACCCAGCATCCACGTGGCTTCTCGTCACCTGTCCGCCTTTTTATTCGGCGCCGCCTTCGCCGCAGGATGGACGCCCTGCGTGGGACCGGTACTCGGAAGCATTCTTGTACTGGCCACCGTTTCTCCAGGCTCTTCTTTCGCTTTGCTCCTGACCTATTCCTTTGGATTGGGCCTCCCTTTTCTCTTGGTTGGCCTCTTCGCTAGCCAAGCTTCGGGGCTCATTAAAAAATACCGGGGCATTTTGCATTGGGTGAATGTGCTCTTTGGCTTCTTGCTGATCGGCATCGGAATCCTCGTCTTCACCGACAAACTCGGCGTGCTCGCCAATTTTGCTCCTCTCTACTCTCTCTTCCCCAATGAATAAACTCCCTCGCCTCTTCCTGCTCTGCCTCGTCCTCATCGGAATCGCCAGCAGCATCGCCTACCTAGAATCCACAAAACCTGAGATCGCAGAAATCTTCACCCCCACCGTCGTAACCGTGGGCAGTCCATACCAAGAATTTCAAAGTCCCAGCGGCTTCGTGAACAGCGAGCCCTTTCAGCTCGCCGATGTCGTGGGCAAGAAAGTCATCCTCCTCGATTTTTGGACCTATTCCTGCATCAACTGTCAGCGCACCACTCCCTACTTGAACGCATGGAACGAAGCCTACGCGGACGACGGACTCCTCATCGTAGGCATCCACAGCCCCGAGTTTGAATTAGAAAAAGTTCTCGAAATCGTAGAAGCGGCCGTGAATGAAGAAGGCATCACCTACCCCGTGGTCTTGGACAATGAGAAAGGAATTTGGAACGCCTATGGCAATCGCTACTGGCCTCGCAAATACCTCATCGATTTGAACGGAAACGTCGTTTACGACCTCATCGGCGAAGGCAGTTACGAAGAAACGGAAAACAAGATCCGCGAAGTTCTGGGCATCACCGACGAAATGAGCACTCCACAAAACACCATTGAAACAGACTTCAGCAAAGTCACGAGCCCCGAAACCTATTTCGGCAGCAACCGCGCCTCCAACCTCGCCTTCGCCACCATCGAACCCTTGGGCCTAAACAACGATGTGGCCTACGCCGTTGGCGAGTGGGAACAAGGCGAAGAATCCATCCTCGCCACTCTGGAAGGAACGTCCATCCTCTACACCTACACCGCCAAGAACGTCTACATGGTGGCCTCGGGCATGAACACACTCAAGAACCCCAGTACTGTAGAAGTCGAGGTCTGGCTGGACGGCGAATACCTCAAAACGATCACCATCGGAGCAGAAACCCTCTACCCTCTCATCGAAGGCACCGATTACGGCACCCACACCCTCAAACTCATTCCAAAAACACCTGGATTAGAGCTGTTCACCTTCACCTTTGGGTGAAGCCTTAGCATAGAGTTGATTGTAGCCCTTAGAAGGAGGAAGGATTTGTGCAATGGTGGCATCACGCTCTTCACCATTCACAACCCATAGGACTTCATCCTCAACCTGCTTACCAATCAGATCGGAAAGAGCGGGGGCTGTATAAGAAAATACTCTTTTCGAAGGATTTGTTTCTCCGTAACCTCCGACAATCACCATCACTTCGTCTACCTGACCAGGAACCTGCAAAACCACAGTGGTTCCGATAGCCACACAATCCGCTTGCTCTCTGGGAGTAAAAACTTCTCCACTTGCAAAAATTGAAAAGAGTTCACCCAAACGACCACTGTAGTGACTCATATGGTCCAAAATACCAGGTAAACCGAAATCACGTTCCAATAAATCGTCAGAACCTTGCGCAAGGGCCTCCCTACCAGAGTTAGCCGCTGCAACCATTTCCCTCATCTTAGAGAAATGAAGATCACGACCTTGTGGAGTAAAAACAGCAGGAGAATTAAAACTCATCAGGAAATGTTAAGGGCAGGAAGTGTAACACTTTTTTATAATTATGCAAGTCGTTCGACAAAAGCCTAAAATGGCTTCCTTGAGCCAAAAATCGATTAGAAAAGTGTGCCCGGGCACACTTCCTGACATTTTTCTGACAAAACGTAGGTTTGTGCAAAAGAGCAGTACCTTCAGATCATCTCAATAAAACGGAACTGACTCATCAAATGAGGAAGTTCGTCCAACTTCGCCTCCAAATCACTCAAAGGAATTCCCGTGGATTGATAAACAAGTGTCAGGCAGGTTCTTAAGTCGTTTTGGGTGTAGGTTCTTATCTCATCGGGTCCATGAGATTTCCCAACAAAAGGGGCATCATTTCTTGGACTTTCAAGACCCACCACGCTCCCATCGTCCTGAACGCAGGAAAAGGCAAAGCCATCTTCATCTTTCATCAAGGCAAAATCATCCATAGGCAGACTCCTAAAATCACGCTCTTCAAATCGAAAATACATCTTCTGAGTCAGAGGATTTCTGACTGGATGGCTCGGCCCTTCATCAAACTGCGTGGGCACGTACTTGGTCACAGAAAAAGACCTACCACCGAAAGACATCACCCTGAGCACAGACCAATGTCCACGAATGACAGGGAAAGCGGCGGCATCTTGCACTTTCCCACTCCAAACCTTGTGTAAAGCGAGCGGCTCCGCTTGCTGAAGTGCAGGATCCCAGTACCAAGCTTCCTGGTCTTTCGACGTGACCAATCCGTGATGTAGGCCTCTTTCATCCTTCGGAAAAAATCGCGTGGCGCTTTCAACACGCCGTCCATAATCAAGAGCGAGATCAATGCATGTTCCACCGTATCGAGGATCCAGTTCCTCTCCAAGAAGCCGATGAAGCGGACGGAAGCTACAATAGGGATTCCGCCGCACGAATTGTTCAATGTCAGGCATCATTTAATCCCGGTCAACGAACGCAAACGCCACCAAATAAAGCGGTGTCAGCGGGAAGAACAGCACCTTATTCAGCGGACTCAGCGCATGAAATTTGCGTGACAACCAACGGAAGAAGATGAACAAAATGGGAGTCGTGAGCAAGGACGTGACTCCGGAAGTGAGCAGTCCAAACATGATCACGAGTGAAAGAGACCGGTATTGTTCGCTCAAAATCGCCAGCGGCAAAAGCGACACGAGTGTCGTCATCTTGGTGAGCAGCACCGCACGCAAACGAATTCCTGAAGCAAGGCTGATGGCCTCCACATCGTCGTAACCGTCGCGAATTTTTTGGTAAGCCGCATCGATCAAAAAGATCGCCACGTTCTCCACGATTCCCACCAAAATGATAAGCCCGATGATTTCTAAGAAACCAAACTGGCCGTTCCCTAAGTAAGCCAAAGCCGGGAAGACTCCGAGAAAGGAAAGTGGCACCGCAAACAAAATCACCAAGGGCTGCGTGAAGGAGCTGAAGAAGACCACCAGCACGACATAGGTGAGAATGATCGCGAGCACCAAAGCCACAAACAATTCTTGAAAGGAGCGGATAAAGCTCGCAGAATCCCCTTCGCTGTACACACCGATGGCTCCTTCTTCCAAACCGAGCGCTGTGGTTTCCTCGCCTTCATCCGCGGCGTAATAATCGATCACCGCTTGTTGCACGAGTGCCGCCGTGGCTTGATCGTCTCGGCCCGATTCCAGCCGTGCTTTGACCACCGAAATGGTTTCTCCATCTTGGCGAGTGATGCTGGCGGGACTCTCCACTTCACGCACAACCGCAAAATCTTTGAGTTTTAAAACCTGCCCCCCCATCGAATAAATCACGGTGTTTTCGATTGCTTCAAGCGTCTCGGGATCCGCTGTTTTTTTATCCAAAACAATCTCGACTTCTTCGCCGTCCATCGTCACCGTTCCGACGGAGTTGCCACCGTTCACCTCAAACAAATTGGAAAGCGCCGAATTCACCAGCAGCGTCAAAGGCGCACCCGGAATGGCGAGTTGATTTTTTTCAAGCACATCGCGATCCAAAAGTACTTCAATCACGGTGGATTCTTTTCCAGTGAATCCATCGTCGACTTTCACCACCACGGGATCCGCACAATTCGTCTCTACGGTAAAAACATTGTCTTTTTCACACACGTTGAGCAGGGTTTCTGCGATGCCCATGGCCGCAGATTTCATCACCTCCAAATCCTCAGACTTGATCGCCAAAGTCACTTGATACGCTCCCGTTGGAGGTCCATTGGAAATCACACCGGTCTTCACATCAAAAAATTCTTCACCCACTTCCTCTTCCAACTCCTCGTTGATGTCTTCTGCGATGTGAGTGGCAATCGTGTCGGGTCTATCCAAAGCCGGTTTGAGTTGAATGAAGACCATGCCGTCCCCAATGGGGAACACCGATTCCACTTCGTCGTGACTCACGATGATCTTCAGAACTTGTTCGTACAATTGAGCTCGTCGTTCCTCCGAAGTCGAAGGAAAGTAGGAGTAGGACAGTTGCAACTGATCGTAATTTTCACTGCTCGAGAACTGCACCGACTTCACGAGACCGGTGGAAAAGAAATAGCCCGCCACCCCAATCGGCAAAACGATGGCCATGACAATGATCAGGAAACGCAAAATCCGAGATCCATTCAAAATCCAACGGTTGAATCGCACCAAAAGTTTAGAAATCCACCACAGGTTTTCTTCTTCATTCCCAGACTTGCCTCGTTTCAAAAAATGTCCCCCCATCCAGGTTAAAAAAATGAGAGGAACCACATAAGAACCCACCACCGCTGGGATCACGGTCATGGGAATGTACACAATGATTTGGCCCAAAACTCCCGAAACAACTCCGAAAGGAATGAAAACCAGAATGCTCGTGAGACAGGCCAAAAAGAGTCCCATTCCCACATCATTCACCGCCGCCATTGCGGCCTCGGTTCCTCGAAGTCCGGCATCCACTTTGCGTTGAATACTTTCGAGCAGCACCAAGGCCGGGTCCACCACGAGTCCAATCGCCAACACCAAAGAAAACAAAACAAGCGTGTTGAGGTTTTCACCGATGAAGTAGAGGTAAATGTTCACAAAAATCAAACTGAGCGGAATCGCCAAGGCCGAAGCGAGGGCGGCACGCCACGAAACAAAAAGCAGCATCACCAAAAACACGAGCTGGATCCCTCCGAAGACGTAGCCCGCATAAGACGCAATGCCGTCGAAAGGTAATTTGCCTCCCACGAGTCCCGAAACCACTTCGTTCACCTGACGTTCGTTTTCTTTGTCCACCGAGTAATGCTCCACAAGCAAGGTCTTGCCAAACCCATTTTCAAAACTATTTCTTTCCGTGAACTCCAGCGTATCCAAACTCTCAAAGATTTCCTTTAAAGCAGCGTCGTAAGCCCCTTTGTCTGCGTCTTCAGACGCTTTGACCGTGAACACCAAAGGTTCAAACACAAAAGCATCCCCATCGATGTTGAAAGCCACCTGTTGAGGCTCTCCATCAAAGGAAAAATCTTCTTTAACGGTAGCAAAAGAACTCAAGGCTTGCCCATTGAATTTGAGAGCCTTCAAAGCGCCAAACGTGTCCCCTTGCAAAGTGGTTTGCAACGAAACGCTCTCTCCGTCCAAGGTGACATCCGAAATCACCGGAATCGTTTCACCCAAAGTCGAGAGTGCAAATTGCACCTGAGAACTCTGGATCCCAAGCGCCGCCATTTTTTGCTCATCCAAAGTCACCAGAATCGTGTGCTCCAAAACAGTCATGGGAGCGATGTCCACGGTTTCGGGCAAAGCACGGATGTCTTCTTCGAGAGTCGTATACGTTTTGTACAACTCTTTTTTGTCTGTAGAGATCAACGAAAACACAAAATCGGGACCCGCGATGGAAGGCTTCAAAACAGTGGGATCTTCCACTCCATCGGGCAAACTCACACTTTGAAAAGCCGCATTCATCCGACTCACGGTGGTGTCGCTGTCTGCATCTTCATCCAAAGTGACCGCAATCATCGAAAAGGATCCGCTACTGGTGGAACTGAATCCGTCCACTCCCTCCACATCACGCAGGGCCAACTCAAGCGGCCCCGTCACCTTCTGCGCAACGGTTTCGGACGAAGCACCCAAGTAAAAGGTTTGTACCAAGACCAGCTTGAGATCAGGAGCGGGAAAACCCGTGGTCTTCAAAAGCGCCGTCGCTCCAAAACCCACAATGAGCAGCAACAAAAGACACAAGGTCGTCAAACGATTGTTCTTGAGAAAGTAGTTCGAAAGTTTGCTGTTGAAATCCATAAAACAAAAGAGGAGCGATCGTACAAGAATCAGCCAATAAGGTCAACCGCAAGCCTCCTTTAAGAGGACGACAAACACTCACTCACAAAAACGCTATCTTTTTGCTATCGTTTCTAAGAGCGACAAAAAATCATGCAGTAAAAGCTGTGCTACACTCTCTTTATAAACATGAGCCGACTTAAAAAACCTTGGCGACTATATTTCATTTTAAAAAACACTGGAGAAAAGGATTGCTCGGCATCGTGCTCTTCGGAGCACTGGTGCTGTACAGTCCTTTTCTCGTCCAAAAATTTGAGGCGACAAAAATCCTCAGCGTCGACGAACTGCCCGACGACACCGAGGGCACTCAAGTCGCGCTCGTGTTTGGTGCGGGCATCGGAAAAAATGGGGGCCCCAGCGATGCCCTCTACGATCGGCTCACGGTTGCGTCACAACTCTACAAAGCGGGAAAAGTGTCGAGCATACTTGTGTCAGGCGACAATTCCACCGAAGACTACAACGAGCCCGACGTGATGAGCGAAACGCTTCAAAACGCTTTCGCCATTCCAGCCAGCATCATCACCGAGGACTACGCAGGCCGACGCACCTACGACACCTGCGTCCGCGCCCAAGAAATTTTCGGCGTGACTCACGCGATCCTCGTCACTCAAGAATTTCATTTACCCCGTGCGATTTACACCTGCAGTTCTCTGGGCCTAGAAAGCGTGGGGGTCTCCGCGTCTTTGCAAGCTTATGTCTTCGCCGATTTTTACGAAGTGCGCGAATACGCCGCAACCCTCTCGATGTTTGTGGACTTATATCTGTGGAGCCCAGAATACATTCACTAAAATCAAAAAAAGCTCCCGAAGGAACTTCTCTTGAAAAGAAAGAAAAACAATTACTTGCGTTTCTTAGCGGCCTTTTTGGCTGGACGCTTAGCTGCCTTTTTTGGGGCGGCCTTCTTCATAGGCTTTTTTACAGCCTTCTTGGTAGCCTTTTTAGGAGCTGCCTTTTTTGCCTTTTTAGCTACTGCCATGGCGTGGAAGTTAGAAATAAAACTTCTTAAAAATTTTCCTCCAGTTTCAGAACGATGACAAGAGATAATTTAAAGATTTTTTCAAGTCGAAATTTTGTGATACACTAGAGCAAATTATGACTTTCTACCCCACACTCGCACTCAAAAAAGGAAAAGAAGGAAGTGTCTATTATCATCATCCATGGGTGTTTTCGGGTGCTTTGCAGTCGATTCCAAACGACTTAGAAAACGGCGATTTGGTCCACGTGCAAGACGAAGCTAGAAAAATCATCGGCACCGGAACTTTTTCACGCAGTTCATCTATCGCGGTGCGCGTGTTTGACTTTGGTGAAGTTGAAATCAACGAAGCCTGGCTCACTCAAAAAATCACGCTCGCCCACGATGCTCGTCTTTTGCTCGGCTACGGCCCAAAGACCGAAACAACAGGTTACAGAGTGGTATTCGCAGAATCCGACGGCCTGCCCGGACTCATCCTCGATCGTTTTGAAGACACTTTGGTTATGCAAATTTCCACCGCAGGCATGGAAAAGCTAAAACCGCTTGTGCTGAGCGCTCTGCAAAAAATCTTCAAACCCAAAAACATCATCGAAAAAAGTGAGCTCGCCGTGCGCAAAGAAGAAAAATTGGAGGAACGCAAAGAAGTGCTCAAAGGCTCTGCAAAACCCGTTGAGTTTTTAGAAAATGGAAATCGCTTCATCGCCGATGTGTGGGAAGGTCAAAAGACAGGATTCTTCACCGACCAAAAAGAACTGCGCACCGAAATTGAAAAACTCGCCGACAAAAAAACCGTGCTGGATCTTTTTTCGTACAGCGGCGCAGCGGGCATTTACGCTCTAAGAGGCGGAGCAAAATCCGTGGACTTCGTGGACGGCTCCGAAAGCGCACTCGACCTGTGCAAACAACACGTCGGGCTGAACAAGTTCGGCAAAAAAAAAGTCAGCTTCACTAAATCCGACGTCTTTGAATTTTTAGGAAAATCACAGCCCAACTCCTACGACATGGTCATCGTCGATCCGCCCGCGCTCATCAAAACACACCGCGACGAAATGAACGGCAAAAAAGCCTATCACTTTTTAAATCGAGCGGCTTTGCGACTTGTGAAGAATGGGGGTATCTTTGTTTCATCCAGCTGCTCACACTTTCTGAGCGAAGAAGATTGTCACTTCATGCTGCGACGAGCAGCGGTGCAAGCAGGAGTCACGCTCCATCTCCTCCATCTGGTCCGCCAAAGCCCCGATCATCCCGAGTCCTTGAATTTCCCCGAATCCCGCTACCTTAAAAGCATTCTCGCATGGGTGGAAGCTCCCTCAAACGCCTAGGTCTTTTTTCTCTCCTCTTTATAGGATTGATTTTTGGCGTGAACATTTCCGTGCCAGACCAAACCGAAGACTACCAAGAGCTCGTGCCTGGAACCATCACCAGCCTGACCTCTTCACAAGAAGAGCAGGATGGACAAGTCACCGTGCACCAAATGTTGACCGTGGAAGTGAACTCCGGCACAGAAGCCCACGAAACGATCGTCATCGACAACAGCGACGAAGCGGGTCCGGACTCACGTCTCTTCAGCGAAGGGGATAAAGTGTTCGTCTCAAAAATGGGAATTCCCGATTCAGAACCCACTTACAGCATCGCTGACTACGATCGCAGAGTGCCTCTCGCCATTTTATTCGGGCTCTTTTGCATCATCGTGGTTTCCATTTCTGGCAAGCAAGGAATCGAATCGTTCTTGGGCATGGTCTTTTCTTTCGCGGTTTTGATCAAAATCATCCTCCCTTTGCTCATTCGCGGATTTGACCCCGTGCTTTCGGCTTTGATTGGAAGTGCGCTCATCATTCCCAGCACCTTCTACCTGTCTCATGGTTTTCAAAAAAAGACCCATGTGGCTGTCCTAGGAACACTACTGACCCTGGCTTTAACAGGATTACTTTCAAAAATCTTCATTCCCCTCAGTCACTTGTCAGGACTGGCCGACGAATCGGCTTTCTTTTTAAAAGTAGGATCCGACGTGAGCTTCAACTTTCAAGGGCTGCTCCTCGCCGGAGTACTCATCAGTATGCTGGGCATCCTCGACGACATCAGCATCTCTCAAGCCTCTATCGCCGAAGAACTGCGCGCAGCCAAACCTAAAATCTCGTTCAGTGAACTCTACTTTCGCTGCATGAATGTGGGCCGAGACCACATCGCGTCCATGGTGAACACCCTTATTCTGGTCTACGCCGGCTCCAGCCTCCCACTCATGCTGCTCTTCTTAAGTTCCGACTACAATTTTGGCGAAGTCATCAACATTGAACTCGTTGCCCAAGAAGTCGTGCACACGCTCGTCGGAAGCATCGGTCTCATTTGCGCCGTGCCCATCACCACTTTGCTGGCTTGTGTTAAGACAAAAAAGAGCTAAAATAGGCCTATAAATTGCCATTTAAACCCTCTCTCATGAAAATCAAATTCGCACTTTTATCCTTGATGGTCCTTGTGTTCGGCATCGCCAGCCAAAGCATCGCCTACGCTTCTTCTGCTGCGACGGGAGGTTCTCTCTCTATCTACAGTGGAGTGGATTACAGCAACTACTACGCAGATTCTGTGCTTGTGGATTCCGGCTCAGTGATTGAAAAAACAACCGCCGCCTCCGACTCCACCAACAGTTTGAGTTTAGCAAAAAGTGAAGGCTCCTTGATGTTCATCGGTTTTGATGAAGCCTTCGACGGATTCTCAATGGATGTGGACACCAGCGCATCCAACGGATCTTATAAAGTCACCTACTGGAATGGCTCCAGCTGGGACACTCTCGTGAGCACCAGCAGTTCCGCCATCAAAAACAACAGCAGCACCGGAGTGTTCAAAATCACCTGGGATCGACCTTCCGACTGGGACGCACGTACGATTGCCATCGACACCAATGAAGACGGAGATGAAGACACTTCCGAAAGCCTCTACTTTGCAAAAATCGAAGTGATGAGCGACTACGACAATGCTGCCACCATCGGACGTTTGGGAGTCATCGATTACAACTTAGTGATTGCAATGGAAGACGAGCTCGGAAACGATTTAGACACAGATTCCGAAGACTTTGAATTGTCTTCCAGCGGAAATGAAAACATCTACCTTGCAAAAGAGGAAGGCACCACTCTCTACCTTGCGCTTCATAGCAACGGAAGCACCTACACTTACACCGTGAACAAATCCGGCTACGTAGAAACCGAAGGATCTTCTTCGGTAGATAAAGATCAAACCGAAGACACCATGAGCATGGACTTCACCCATAAGATCACCGCCACCGATGCAGACGACGGAGACAATGTGAACATCACCTCAGCAACAGCGGGCGACTCCGACGTGGACTGCACCATTCACAGTGGAGACGCGTACTGCCCCGTGGACACTTCCGACGACGCCAGCTCAGCAACCGTGAACGCTTCCAACTACGATTCAGAAACTTTCACCCTTCCCGACCGAACCAGCGACAGTTCCACCCAAAAAGTGAGTACCGTTGAAATGACTTCCGGTGGAGACGACGACGATGATGATGACAGCACCGATACAGACCTAACCGTTTCGGACCTCAGCATGGACGACGACGACCTCATCGTGAAAGTCAAAAACGACAGTGACACCGACGTGGACAGCGATGCAGACGTTTACCTTTATGTGTACGTGGACGACGACCGCGAATCCTCTTACAAAATCGACACGGATTACTTAGAGGCAAATGAAACCCTCAACGTGACCTTCACCTTGGATGCGCTCGACAACCTCGATGAAGAAGTGGAAGTAGAAGCCTGCATAGACGCCACCGACGATGTGGATGAAGACGACGAAGACAACAACTGCCGTACCGAAGACTTTGGCAGCAACACGTCCGACGGAGCTGACTTCGAAATCACGGATATCTACGTGGAAGACGACGAGCTCTACTACACCATTGAGAACACTGGAGACACCGATGCAAGCGGAAGCATCCAAGTGGAAACAACCGTGGAACAAGACGGCGACGAAGACTCCTTGGGCACGAAAACCTATTGCAGCTCTTCTTGTAGCTACGACTTCTTTAACGAGGGCGATCTAACCACCTAGATCTTGGGTGTAGTT
>CALRCE010000005.1 GCA_943354505.1 Candidatus Peribacteria bacterium | reverse complement strand
TCGCCCCACATTCCGGATATTGAAGTTTTGGGAAACGGGGTTTCTTTCATTACGCGCCGCCCGCCCCCTTTCGGGCGGCGCGTGAGAGTGGGCATGGGTGCGCCAGCGTGCGTTGCCCCCTTTCAACGCACGCTGGCGAGAGTTGCAGTCCGCTTTTTAAAAAATCTCTGGAGGCTAGCCTCCAGATGCTTTAAAATGAGTCCGAACTTCGTCATACAAGCAGCTCCAAACAGTAAATTGCGATTTTTCGCCCGCCGCGGCCCACGGGAAACCCAATTCCACGGCGGCTTTTTGGCCGATGATGTGGAAGTTCGAGCCAATTTTTTGCTTTTTGCCGAAGGCAAAACTTCTAAATTTCCAGTCAAAGAAAGCAACAATTTTTCCGTGCGAAGCACGGCTTTGCCCAAAAGCGATAACCAACTAAGCCTATGAAATATTTTATCTATGCCAGAAAATCAACGGATGAAGACGACCGCCAAGTTCTCTCTATTGAGGGGCAACTGACAGAGTTGCGAGAATATGCGGCTAAAGAGAAATTAGAAGTCATTGAGGAATTTATTGAAAGCAAAACGGCAAAAGTGCCAGGAAGGCCGATTTTCAACAAGATGATCGAACAAATTGAACTTGGCGGTCATTCGGATAGCGTGGGAATTTTAGCGTGGCATCCGGATAGGCTGGCGAGAAACAGCGTGGATGGAGGAAAAATCATTTACCTGATAGATGAAGCAAAAATAGGAACGCTAAAATTCCCCACTTTTTGGTTTGATAGCACTCCGCAAGGAAAGTTCATGCTCAATATCGCTTTTGGGCAAAGTAAATATTACATTGATAATCTTTCTGAAAACATTAAACGCGGCATACGCCAAAAGTTAAGGCGCGGCGAACTGCCCGGACTTGCTCCTGTAGGGTATTTGAACGAATTGAGGCATCACACCATCGTCAAAGATCCCGAAAGATGGAAAGCAGTTCGCGCGCTATTTGAGGCGTATGCCACGGGAGAATCAACACTTGAAAATTTACAAAAATTGTCGCTTTCTTTGGGCTTGGTGAGCCGACGTACCAATGATGCTTTGGTACTCTCGAGAATTGAGCACATGTTGCAAAATCCATTCTATTATGGTGTCATCACAAGAAAGGGCGAAGCCTATCAAGGAAGCCATGAGCCAATAATCTCAAAGCAACTTTTTGACAAGGTGCAGCGGGTAATAGAACAGAGATCTAAGCCGCAAAAGGCAAAACAATTGTTGAGTTTTGCCTTTTGCGGAATCTTTAGTTGTGGCGAGTGCGGCCGTGCAATCACCGCTGAAAAGAAAATCAAAAAATCAGGCCGCACGTACATCTATTACCGCTGCACCAAAAAGAACCGTGTTTGTAGTCAGAAATATGTTGAAGAGCGAGAACTGGTTAAACAGCTCAATGAGCTTTTTCAAAAAGTTGCTTTGAGTGATGACTGGAAAGAAAAATTCATGAAACAATGGGAACTCGATTACAAAGAGGCTTCGACCGTTTCGTCCTCTTCCGCCGGTGAGGTTAAAATGGAACTCAAGGCGTTGGAGGAAAAGCAAATGCGCTTGCTTGATGCCTATCTTGAGCAAACCATAACCAATGAGGAATACACTGAAACCAAAAAGAAACTTTTGAACCGAAAAATTGAAATCAAAGAAAATTTAAAGGAATCCGGCGGAAGAGGACTCCATTGGCTCGAACTCTTCAAAGAATGGATTTTGTCGGCTCACCAAGCCATCAACTACGTTGATTCTAGAAATTTAGAAGAAAAGCGAAGCTTTTTGCAAAAAATTGGCTCGAACTTCCACATCATCGGCCAAAAAGCCGCCGTGGAATTGGGTTTTCCGTGGGCCGCGGCGGGCGAAAAATCGCAATTTACTGTTTGGAGCAGGTAACGGGAATCGAACCCGTATTTCCGCCTTGGCAAGGCGGCATAATAACCATTATATGATACCTGCAGCTTGCGTGAGTTTAGCAAAAATGGGCGCAGACGCAAGAGGGCTTGTGTCTAAAGATGGACAGAAGGTCCGTTTTGGGCTAAAATCTCGCTTGTATGAATTTCAATCAAGCAATTCCCGATCTAAAAATGTTGATCCAGAGCTCCTTCTTTCGTTAAAGGCGTTTAAAAACACTCGCAGAGCTTTTTGAGCCTGCTTCTTTTTAAATGCTTTTTATTATGAAACGAACTTTAATTCTTTTATCTGCTTATCAATTTTTACTCGAGTTCATCACGATCTATGCGATCGAAAAACTGTTCTTTTTGGACAGTGGTTTGAGTATTTTTCAGGTCTCTATCCTCAATGCGGTGTGGGGCCTCAGCACACTCCTTTTTGAAATTCCCACCGGAGTTTTGGCTGACTACTGGGATCGCAAGAAAATGCTCACGAGCTCGGGGATTTTATTGGGATTCGGTTACCTTTTGTGGCTGATTTTCCCTTCCTTCTGGGGGTTTCTGTTGGGACTGATTTTGCGTGGCCTTTCCCTTTCTTTTTCGAGCGGCACTTTGCAGGCTTATCTTTACGATCATCTGAGTCAAAATGGCGAAGCCGAGCAGTTTGAAAAACGCTGGGGCCGACTGAAGGCCATGTATTTCGTGGGAACCGGATTGGGATGGATTGTCGGCGGAATACTGAGCGAGTATTCGACCCAACTCTTGATCGTCCTCTCTTCTTTAACGGGATTTCTGGCGGCTTTGGTGTCGCTGCTTTTGCCTCAACTCCCAAAAACCTTGAAAGTGGAAGAGCATCCTTTTGCTTTTCTAAAAATAGGGCTCAAATTTTCTCTGCAAAATCGCTTCCTTCTTTCTTCTCTTCTCTTCAGTCTCATCGTCTGGTCCTCTTGGTTTGTGCTCGATGAGTATTGGAACGTGTACCTTCAATGGTACGGGCTGAGCAATGCTCATTTTGGACTCTTTGTGGGTTCGGCTTCTTTGATGGGTGCCGTCGTCGGCTCCTTTGCACATCGCTTGCGCAAACGCGTGGAACCGTCGATTGGAGTGGGTGTCACTTTTTTGGGTCTGACCTTGTTGCTGAGCGGGTTCTTTCCCTCTCCTCTTTGGTTCTTCCCTCTTTTCTTTTTGGAGAGTGTGATGGCGACACTTTTGGTCCTGCAAGAAAGTGTGGTGCAACATCATGCTCCCGAAAGTCACCGAGCGACTCTGGCTTCGATTCAATCCCTAGTGAAAGAATTTGGCATCGTCAGTGGCTTTGTTTTTGCCTACGTTTGGCAGAGTTTCGGCATCCAAATGGGTTTCGCTTTTTTTGGTGGGCTCATGCTGCTTTATTTGCCGTTCCATTTCTTTTTGAATGCAGGAAAGTAGGCGGTTTAAAAAAGAGCGACCCGCGGGTCGCTCTTTTTGTTTGATGGCTTTGATAGTAGCTGCACTTCGTGCAGTGTTAGAATCCTCCGTCGATGCTCGTGTCGAGTTGACCTGGAGCAGGAGCTTGAGGGGCCGCGGGTGCGGCAGGAGCCTGAGGCATGGGCGCTTGTGCCATTGGGGCAGGGCGAGGCGCTGGAGCTGACATGGGTGCAGGTGCAGCGGGTTTAGGCGCTTCATCCTTGTAGAATTCCTTCATCGAGAGGTTGTAACGACCTTGGTCGTCGATCTTGATGAGTTTGACCTTCACTTTGTCGCCGAGTTTAACAACGTCGCCGACTTTGTCCACTCTCCAAGGACGGAGCATGCTGATGTGCACGAGACCGTCTTTTCCTGGAACGAATTCCACGAAGGCGCCGAAGTCCATGATGGATACGACGGTTCCGTCGAATTCTTCTCCAACCGTGGGTTCGTAAACGATGGAGCGAACCCATTGTTCCGCCTTATCAGACGCTTCCTTGTTGGGAGCGGTGATGATGACGAGACCGGTTTGTTCGATGTCCATTTCAACTCCACATTCTGCGGTGATTTTTTGGATGGTTTCTCCTCCTTTACCAATGACATCACGGATGTAATCGGGATTGATTTGAATCTTGGTGATGATGGGAGCGTATTTGCTGAGTTCGGTGCGAGGCGCAGCGATCACAGAGAGCATGTCTTTCATGATGGAGTCGCGAGCCACTTTCCCTTTGGCCATCGCTTCCTTCATCATGGCGGTGGTGATTCCTTTCACTTTGATGTCCATCTGAAGTGCCGTGATACCATCGTTGGTTCCAGCGACTTTGAAGTCCATGTCTCCTGCGAAGTCTTCGAAGGATTGGATGTCGGTTAAAATCTTGTAAGTTCCCGTTCCTGTTTCTTTGAATTCTTTGCTGCACACGAGTCCCATGGCCACTGCAGAAACCGGCTTTTTGATCGGCACTCCGGCGTCCATCAAGGACAAGGTCGATCCACAGACGGATCCCATGGAGCTGGATCCGTTACACGTGAGGGTTTCAGATACGACCATGATGGTGTATGGGAAATCTTCTTTGGCAGGGATCATGGGCTTGAGCGCGCGTTCAGCAAGAGCTCCGTGTCCGATTTCTCGGCGAGAAGGTCCGCGTTGAGGTTTCAAATCTCCGGTGGAGAACGGTGGGAAGTCGTAGTAGTGGATGTAACGTTTTTCGATATCCATTTCCATGCTGTCGAGGATCTGAGCGTCGCCCGGAGCACCGAGGGTGGTCAGGGTGAGCACTTGAGTTTCTCCACGCATGAAGAGTCCGGATCCGTGGGTTCGAGGAATGATTCCTACCTCACAAGAAATGGGGCGAACTTCGTCGAGGGTGCGTCCGTCGATGCGGAAATCTTTTTCCAAAATATTTTTGCGAAGGTTTTCGTCGACGAGTTTTTGCAAAGCTTCTTTTAGAGCGCCAGCGCTTTGGGTTTCCGCTTCGATTTCAGCGGCAAAGTGAGTCACGACTTTGTCTTGCAAAGCATGCACGGCGTTTTTGATGGCTGCTTTTCCCACTCCACGAACCGTGTCGAGTTCGGCAGCAGAAACCACTCCCCCCACGAGGGCGAGGATTTCATCGGAAGGCTTGGCGTAGTCGTAGGTGCGCGCCACAGGGCTGACTTGAGCCACGAGGTCGAGTTGCAATTGGCAGATTTGCTTGATCACGCTGTGAGCGAGTTCGAGGGCTTCGAGCATCTTCTCTTCGGTCACTTCGTTGGCCCCGGCTTCCACCATCGTGATGGCGTCCATGGTTCCAGCGACGACGAGGTCGAGGTCTCCGGCAGTCGTTTGTTCAATGGTTGGGAAGACGATGAATTGTCCGTCTTTCATTCCGATGCGAACTCCGGCGAGAGGTCCTGCAAAAGGCAAGCCAGCCACCATCATGGCAGCGGACATCCCAGTGAGAGCCAAAACTCCACATTCGTTTTCAAGGTCGGCGGAAAGCACCATGGCGATTCCTTGAACTTCATTGGTGATTCCTTTGGGGAACATGGGACGAATGGGACGGTCGATTTGACGAGCCTTCAAAACGGCTTCGTCGGTGGCGCGTCCATCGCGCTTCATAAAACGGGATCCTTTGATTTTACCTGCTGCGAAGAAACGCTCTTGGTAGTCGATGGTCATCGGGAAGAAATCGGCTCCTTCCTTGCCTTTCTCCGACATCATCGCGCTGCAAAGCACGATGCTTTCACCATATTGAATGGTGACGGCTCCGTCGGCTTGGAGCGCAAATTTGCCAGTGTCTAAACTGAGGGTGCGGCCAGCAAGGTCCGCTTTTACGGTTTTCTTATTCATGTGAATAAAGTGATTAAAGGGTGGAATGCGTCTTTGAGACGCGGCCCTTAGTCACTCAGGAGGAGGTTTCAAGATGTCTCTCCTCTACTAGCACTGGCGTGCGTGTCGACCGTTAGGTGGAGATGTCTTGTGATCTCGTCCCGAAGGACTGGGGCTGGACTCGCTTTCGCGAGGGATAAAAAGACAAGGGCCCAAAGGCCCTTGCTCAATTACTTACGAAGTTCTAGTTCTCCGATGACTTTCTCGTACTGTTCTTTGTTCTTGCCTGCGAGGTAGGTCAGGTGACGGCGGCGTTTACCGACCATCTTGAGCAAACCTTGTCGGGAGTGCGTGTCGTTTTTGTGTGTCTTCAAGTGCTCGGTGAGCATGTTGATACGAACGGTCAGCAGAGCCACTTGGACTTGTGCGGAACCTGTATCCTTTTCATGCTTTCCAAATTTCTTGAATACTTTTTTCTTCTCGTCGTGTTTCATGGGATTAAACGTGAGTTAAGCGGAGGCATTTTACGGTATCGCTCTTTATAAGGCAAGCCTAAATCCACCGCTTCATCTTAAATATTGTCAGTAAGGCCGCCAGGACCAAGAACATGCCCACGCCCAAAAACAAAAACATATGATCGTGGTTGGCAAAAGGCAGGTCCACATTCATGCCGTACATGCTGGCGAGAAGGTTCAATGGCAACATCACCACAGAAAAAACAGTGAGTGTTTTGACCACGTTGTTCGAAGTGTGGGCAATGATGGACTCGTTGGTGTCTTGCAAGGAACCTATCAATTCTTGGAAGTTTTCTAAGTTGCTCCAAATTTTTTCCACCTTGTCTAAAATGTCGTCAAAGTAGACGTCCAAGGTGTCTGGAAGGAATTTTTTATTCTTGTGTTCGATTTGTGCCACTACGGTGCGGAGTGGCAAAACGACGCGCCTCGAGGTGATGATGTTCTTCTTAACGAAAAGAATATCGCGCAGCATGTCTCGTTCCATGGAATCGGAAAAGGCATCTCTTTCTAGGCGGGCCACGTTGTTTCCAATGAAATCGAGCAGTGGGAAAACACTGCTGAACAGTTGATCCAAGAGCTCGTACAGCAAATACCCCGTGGAAAGTTCCATGTGTTTTTTTCGGCTCACTTCCTTGCGTTCACACTCTTCAAAAAGGTCTTCCACAGGCCTCACATCCCCCCAATGGATGGTGATGAGTACGTTGTTTTTGATGAAGATGTCCACTTCCCCAACGCGCACGGAGTCCTTGCGTTTGTCTAAATAAGGAAGATGCAAAATGAGGAAGAGATAATCGTCGTACTCATCCACTTTGGAGCGCTGGTTGTCGGACAAGCAGTCTTCTACATCCAGTTCATGGAACCCATGTTTGACTTGCAGTTTTTGCAAGGTTTGGATATCCGGGTTTTGGACATCGATCCAGGTTAAGGAACTGTGCTGAATTTGGCGGATATTCACATCTGGCATGCCTGGATTATACGCTGAGTTTGATTGCAGGCAATCGCACTGGTAAAGTGCCCCTATGAAGTACCGCGCCATCATCACAGAAGCTTGGGCACTGACCCAAGAAAACAAAAAACTGATCTGGATTTATGGCTTTGCTCCCGCGCTTTTGGGGGCTCTTTTTAGCGTCGGTTATTTCAGTTATCAGTTCGCGGCTTTTTGGACTTCACCTTACATCCATCCCGACATTCCAGAGGAGAAACACGCTCTGATTTTTCTGTTCAATTTGCTTAAGAATGGCCTCGCGCACCAAACGAGCCTCACCGTATTGGCCTTGGTGATCCTCACCTTGTTTGGCATTTTTTATCTTATGGTTCCTGTGTTTGCCCAAGGGGCGCTCATCCAAATTCTGGCTCACAAACGAGCGGGACACGAACTCAACGTCGCTCAAGGCATCACTTATGGTTTCACTCGTTTTCTTCAGTTGTTTGAGTACCATTTGGCGGTTCGTACCTTCAGTGTGGTGGGGCTTGCGGGGGAAGCGGCCTTCGTCTTTCGCAATGCAGGCCCAGGCATTTTTGCCTTTGTGGGATGGTTTTTCCTCTTAGCGATTTTGATTGGACTGATCGTGACGCTGCTCTTCACTTATGCGGAATATTACATTGTGATCGATAAAGAAGGCGTGGTGGCGAGCATGCTCAAAAGCAGCGGCCTGGTGGTTCGACAGTGGCATCACACCCTGTTTATGCTTCTCCTCATGAGCATCATTGTGGTGCGCTTGGGACTCAACGTGGTGGTGGCTCTGCTGGTTCCCCTCCTTATTTTAGGACCGTTTTTCATTTTTACCAGTCTCACCACTTCCACGATTTTGGCCGTGATTGGAGGATTGATTGCCTTGGTGGCACTGTATTTTGCTTCTTATTTTTTGGCGACCTTTCACGTCTTTGCCACCGGAGTTTGGACCTTCACATTCTTGGACCTCACGAAGGAAGATAAAGAAGGCGTGGACCTACACGAGGCTGCGGTTCACCACGAGGAATAAGACATAGGCGATGCTGAACCACATGACTCTATTGCTCATTCGTTTGTAGTTGGGCATGAACACGAGGTGCTTTTTACTTTTTTGGCGGTCGAATTGGTAGAGAGTGAGTTCATAAGCGAACGAGAAGAGCACCAAGCCCAAGAGGTACATGGTGAGCAGTTGAGAAAAATACATCTGCGCCATCCACGTGGGCAGTTCTAGGGTTTTTAGATCCCGGAAGAAGGTGGCTAGGTAACAGATCAAGCCGATGTGCAAGATCTGATCCACAAAAAAAGGCAAGGTGCTTTTCTTTTGGGCGTTGTGCGTCACATTGTATTCGATCTTGAGAATGTCTTGCAAAAAATGCGTGATAAAAATCACCCCGGCGACGATCCACGTTTCCTTGTGGTTCCAATAAGGAAAGAGGAACAGCAGAGTGAGCGAAGCGATGATGCACACGTGTTCAAAGGTGCCCAGCCAGCTTTTGTACTTGCGCTGGATGAGGTCGTTGGATTGGCAGACGAAATCTCCCAGGAAGTGAGCGAGTAGAAGTTCGAAAAGGACAGGAGGCATGAAGGAAAGGCTTAAGCATCTTTTTGTTTGCGGTCGAGGTAAGCGTCTTGAACCTTTTTGGCGGTTTCAGGACTCTTTTGCATGAGCGACGCAAAATCTTCCTTATTTAAAACAAAAACTTCGCAGTCTGACAAGGTCTCTGCGGAGGCCATGCGAGGCTGATCCTCAATCAGAGCCATCTCTCCAAAAAAGTCCCCTTCTCCAAGGCTTGCGAGGTCGCCTTGTTCATTGTAAATTCGCACCATTCCCGACTTGAGGATGTACATGGCGTTGCCCAAAAGTCCCTTTTCAAAGAGCTTGTAATGAGCCGGATAGTATTGAAGCGTGATGTGGTTGATGATCGAGAGATGTTCTTCTTCCGTCAGCGCTTGAAAAAGCGGGATCGTCTTCAAGATGTTCAAAATGAGGTTCATGGAGGGCAAATTAATCCCACTATTATAGCGGATTTTGGCTTTTGGCGCAAGGAAGGTGGACCATGGCGAACTCTATTTCTTATTTGGATCCAGGCCGTTCCACCAGGCCTCCAAGGCATGATTCGGCGCTAAACCTGCGGCCGTCAGAGCTTCTCTAAACTGCGAAAGGTCAGGGTGATTGAGTCCCATGCCCCAGGCTTCTGAAGCGGGATGTCGACCGAGAAGCATTCCACGGATTTGTTCGTGGGGAATATTGCTATTTGCTGCACATATCAGTTCAAAACCCACTCTCACAGCTGGCTCTATGTCTCTTGGATGCTCGGTTATGGAGAGAGGTTTTGACATTTAAGCTACTTTTGAAGAATACGACCTTTGCACTAGTACTCTAGGATCATGATCCCAAATACTCAATCCATAAATGTTGTCTTTTGCATCCTCAAAACCTCTTACGACGTTTGGGTGTTTTGGGAGTGCTTCTCCTCCTCCGTTGCGAATGGATTCGATAAAACCTCGCCTATCTATCCCCTCTGCACGTGTGAGGGCAATGCCTACGGTTGAGACTGCGTGTGCATCTGAGGCCCCAATGGTGGACAGGGTGACCCCTCTTTTCCTCCAATATTCTACGGAACGTAAGGCTCTTGCAGTCATATAGTGAGAGACCATCCCCTCGGGTAAGTGAAAGAAACCTGTTCCATTCAAGACTTCTATCCCATCAAAAAGCCCTGAGCCGATGAGTTCGTGTGTTTTCTGTTCAGCAATGGGTCTTTCTCTGGAGTCCTTCCAGTGATCTACAGCATTCGTGTAGGGGTGATTCAAAATCAATACACAAGATCCTTCTTTTCTCAGTTGTTCTAAAGATGGAATCAGTTCTGAACGTGCTTCTGGTAAAGCAGGTGCCCTTGCCTGATCACACCACTTCTCAAAGACAACTCCAACATGGTATTTTTCTCCTTCGTGACGCAGACTCAACTCTGCTCCCATCAAGGGAGTGACGGTTCTTCGTGGCCCTCTTCTATCTAGGTTTTCCAAGGCCAATTGACCCATGATCATGTCATGAAGATTCCATGTGTTTTCAGTGATGGCGTTGTGTTCCGTGTTGGCGACATAGGAAACCCCGCTGGCTAGCACGGCGTTTGCCGTTTCTTTTAAAGCTCGTGTGGGGATGCCGTGGTTAATCACGGCAGGAGCTTTTCCTCGTAGGTAACGCGTCTTTTCATCTCCAAAATGGAGGTGCAGTTCAGCTGTTTTGGGCCTGTAAGGAGCCATAGCGTTCTATATAATTTTTACGCATCTGTATTTTGGCATTAAATATAATTCTGTCAATCTTTTTGCCACTTACTCTGAAGATTGACACTTCTCCAAAAAAGTGTCATAATTATATGAAACCCTAACAAAAACCCAACTCTATGGATGCCTTCAAAGGACTTTCCCAACGCACCAAGATCATGATTGTGGCCAGTACCCTCTTCCTCCTCACCCTCTCGGTGGGAGTGCTCGTATTTGGAAGCGACAATTTGACCAGTGAAAGCTCCTTGTTCGAAAAAGCCAAAGGAAGCGTTCAGGCGGATATGCTTTACAGTCCTCCGACCGATGCGGCACACTAAACGGTGTGAAACTTAAACTTCATTTTGCCCTCCTTTTGCTCGGTTTGACGGCTTGCGAGCCCGCCGAGCTCCCGAAAAGTTCCGACCTTGTGTCGGTTCTTTTTTTGGGCGACACACACTTTGGAGAAAGTTATGAGATTGAGCTGGAGGATCGCTACTCGATGGATCAATTCGTTGGGCTTTTTAAGATGGCCGATCTCACCATCGCCAATCTGGAAACCCCTTTGACCACGCTCACCGATTCGCCCTACGAAGGCGAAAAAGATTACGTACATTGGTCCGACCCCGAGTTGGCCACGGCGGCTTTTGAAAAATACGGCTTTGATGCCTTCAGCCTGGGCAACAATCACGCGATGGACTTTGGGACCGAGGGTTTGAAAGAGACTTTGGATGCTTTGGGTGGAAGTGGGTTTGAGTTTTTTGGAGCTGGGCAAGATCAAGAAGAAGCGGCTCAAGTTTTTGAAACGGCCGTGCCTTTGCCGAACGGTGACTCTTTTGAGCTGGCCGTTTTAGGCGGTTATGAAAGTGTGGCGAGCTATGAGGCTTTGGACTTTTATGCCACCGATTCACAGGGCGGAGTGAACACGATCACCCAGCAGAGCACCCTCGATTCCATTCGCGACATTAAAGTGGAAAACCCTGAGGCTTTTGTGGTGGTTTTTCCCCACTGGGGCGACAACTATAAAATGAAGGATCCTGGGCAAGAAAGCTGGGCTCATGCCTTCATCGACGCGGGTGCCGATTTGGTCATTGGGCAAGGCGCTCATCTCTTCCAGGAGGTGGAAGAGTATGAGCGTAAAACGATTGTTTATGGATTGGGAAATTTTGTCTTCAATGCCCCGGGACGTTATCAAAAACTGGATGCAGCGCCCTACAGCGTGGCTGCGCAACTCCTGGTGAGTGCTGACTCTAAAAGCTTGCGGCTCTATCCGATTTTTTCGGACAATTTGGTCACCGATTATGAACCCCGTTTTGTCACCGAAGAGGAGTTCGAAGAGCTGTCTGAGCGAGAGGATTTGAAAATGCTTGCAGCGGATGAAGACGAGATTGGATTTTATTTTGAAATTCCACTGGAGTGAGGTATCATCTTTTCACTTATGGCGGAACTTTCTCTCCCTCAAATCGAAGCCAAATGGCAGGCCCGCTGGAAAGAAGCGGGGCTCTACAAAGCCAATTTAGACGCGCCTGAAAAACCCAAGTACTACAACGTGACGATGTTCCCCTACCCGAGCGGCGACAAGCTGCACATCGGGCACTGGTACAACTACGCGCCGGTGGACACCTGGGGACGCCTCATGCGGATGAAGGGTTTTGAGGTTTTTCAGCCCATGGGTTTCGATTCTTTTGGGCTTCCTGCGGAAAACTACGCGATCAAAACGGGAGTGCATCCTGCTGAAACAACACGCAAAAATATCGACAAAATGAAGGAGCAGATCGGTGCCATCGGAGGCATGTTTGACCTCGACTTGAACCTGGAAACGTCCTCCCCGGAATACTACAAATGGAGCCAATGGGTCTTCTTGCAACTGTATAAAAAAGGCCTCGCCTATCGCAAGGAAGCGCCGGTGAACTGGTGCCCGAGCTGCCAAACCGTTTTGGCCAACGAACAGGTTCAGGATGGACATTGCGAACGTTGCAAGAGTGAAGTCATCCACAAAAATTTAACGCAGTGGTTCTTTAAGATCACGGATTATTCAGAAAAACTTTTGGACTACGAAGGATTGGAGTGGCCGGAGAAGACAATCTTGATGCAAAAGAATTGGATTGGCCGCAGCGAAGGAGTGAATTTCAAATGCAAACTCAAATGGTTTGATCACGAGTTTGAGGTTTTTGATTCCGTGCCTCAAACCTTCAAGGCCCAAACCTTTTCTGTGATCGCCGCCGATCATCCGCTTTTAGCTAAAATCATGAAGGATCATCCTCTCGAAAAAGAGGTGATGGCGTGCGCGGATCGGATCAGCAAGAAACGCATGGCCAAGCGCTTTGAGGTGGACGAGGACATGGATGGAATTTTCACGGGACACTACATCGAAAATCCCTATGGAACAGGCGACTTGCCGCTCTGGGTCGCGTCCTTTGTTTTGATGGATTATGGAAGTGGAATTGTGAACTGCAGTGCTCATGATGAACGTGATTTTGCTTTCGCTAAAAAATACGGAATCCCACTTCACCCTGTGATGTTCCCTGAAGATCCTGTGGAGGCCGAGAAAGTGAAAAATTTAGAATATTGCTATCATCATGCAGACGAAGGCGTTTTGATGGAACCGGAAGAATTCAAGGGACGCCGCTGGGGTGAAGCACGAAAAGACATCATTGCTCATATCGAAAAGACAGGGATGGGAAAACGCGTCATCAACTACCGTCTCCGCGACTGGCTCATTTCTCGTCAGCGCTATTGGGGTGCACCGATTCCGATTGTGTACTGTGATAAATGCGGCGAAGTGCCTGTGCCTGAAAGCGATTTGCCGGTCGTCCATCCGCATGTGGAGGATTATGTGCCGAAGGGGACTTCCCCGCTGGCTGGGGCTCCTGATTTTGTGAATGTGAAGTGTCCCAAGTGTGGCGAGGCGGCGAAACGCGAAGTGGACACGATGGACACGTTTGTGTGCTCGAGCTGGTACTTTTTGCGTTATCCCGATGCTCAAAATTCGAAAGAGGCGTGGAGCAAAAAACGAGCCGACACCTGGCTGCCCGTGGACATGTACATTGGTGGACCCGAACACGCGTGCATGCATCTGTTGTACGCGCGCTTCATCCACAAAGTGATGCACGACGCGGGACTCGTGGACGCGAAAGAACCTTTCAAGCGACTGGTGCACCAAGGAATGGTTACGAAAGATGGCGCGAAGATGAGCAAATCCAAAGGCAATGTGGTGAGTCCAGATGAGTTTGTGGCGAAGTACGGCTCGGATGTGTTCCGCATGTATCTGATGTTCATGGGACCTTTCACCGAAGGCGGCGACTGGAACGATCGTGGCATCACGGGAGTGGCTCGTTTTGTGGATCGTTTTTACCGCGCCATGCAAACCGAAGGCAGTGGCGAGGGCATGGATAAAGTGGTGCACCAAACCGTGGCTCGCGCCGGACAAGCGATGGAGAAGATGAACTTCAATATCGCCGTGGCAGCCATGATGGAGCTGACGAATGCCATGCTGCAAACTCCGCTCAACAAAGGTCAAAAAGAATTGGTGCTGCGTCTGCTCGCTCCGCTCGCACCTCATTTAGCGGAAGAAGTGTGGGAAATGCTCGGACACAAAGAAAGCGTTTTCAATGAAAGCTGGCCTAAGGCGAACCCTGAGTTCTTAGTCAACGACACCGTGACTTATGCCGTGCAAGTGAATGGAAAATTGCGCGCCACGGTGGAGCTGGCTGCCCAAGCGACGAAAGAGGACGCGCTCGCTGCCGCTCGCGCTGAAGCCAACGTGGCCAAATACATCGAAAGCGGCGTGAAGAAAGAAATCTTCGTGCCGGGCAAGATTATCGGTTTCGTCGTTTAGGACCTCTCCTTGAACCCCTAAGTGAAAGTTGGGGTCTGGTTTCGTTAGGGAGTGGACGCTTTGGAGGTGCTTCTAAGGTTTGCTGAGGCACAACCCTTTGGCCTAGAGCTTGAGTGATACCAAGAACGGTTGTTAACTCCTCATCCATTGGGATGGGTAAATTAAAACCTCTAACAACAACGCATCCTTCGATGCCCACACCGTTTTGAGAACAGACACTGAACGCTAAGCCCGGAAATTGCATCACCACCACGAATCCTGACTTGTAGATAAAACCCGAACCTTCTACAAAATCTGGCCTATAGTTTGCAAGCTTGTAGTCGAGTGGTAAGGGTTGATTCGCTCGCGATGCTCTCAATGTAGCCTCTGCATTTGCGTAACGATTTGTTGTCAGATGATCCCTTTGTCTTTCCATTTGATAGCGCCCCCACAACTGAGCGATGGCTCCAGCGAAGATATTGTCATACCACTCTCTTACTTGAGGAGACCGTTTAATCGGACCTTCTAGACAAACCGCTATTGCCAAAGGCTTACGCTGAAAACGGCTTGGATCATTGGCTTCTGAAAATACAGCCACGTGAGCGCCTCTTCCAGTTCGCATTTTAAAGCCTTCCTTCAACTCAGGGTAGTCACCCTTGTTTGGATCTACACGAACAATTCCCGACTTCTGTGGCGCACCCGCTGGGTTAGCGGCTAGTTTCCTTACCCTTTCAAGAAGCAGCGCTTCACCCAACTGAGTGATTTCACCTCCTACTTCTGACGTGAACTTGCCATGTAAAATATCAGCCACAAAAAAAGTTAGCCTCTACTATACAATGAATCTCAATTCTTGTAAAGCGCTAGCCTAGGGCAGCAACTGTTCCACATCCACATAGCCTCCCGCCGTCGTGATGGTGAACTCCGTGGAGTAAGTGCCCGAACGACTTCCAAACGTGATGTTGGCTTCCGTGGCACCGCTGGAACAACTTGCTGAACCTATACAAATTTCTCCTGACGGTGGAAAGTAGTAAATGGCGATTGCGGAGCTGGTGAGACGCATGTCTGAATCGTAGGTGAAGGTCTCTAGGGTTTGAGTGACAGAAGTGTCCGTGGCGTAAGCCTTCAAGGTTACACTGGTCGTGCCGAGGCTCAAGGCATAATAATACGTGGGATCGGTGCCATTGATCATCAGGGTCGACAAAGACAAGGTGCGGGCTTGTTGAAACAACTCGGTGATCGTGCTCACATGGGCGTCGAAACGGACTTTGAGCTGCACGTTTTGATAAGCCACGGCCAGCGAAATGGATAAAATCGCCATGATGATGACCACGATGATGAGTTCGATGAAGGTGAAGGCGGCGTGTTTTTTGAATGCGGCGTGCATACGTGTATTCTAGCATGGATTTTTTCTTCGGCCATCACTAAGATGGAGTCATGCTCTACGCACTGCGCACCCGCCTCGCAGAATCCATGGTCGAAACCATCATCTCCATCACGGTGATCGCTCTGGCGAGCATGGCTACTCTTTCGATGCTGCAAACGGCGCTCAAAGGCAACAACGTGATCGGTGAAAAACTCGTGGCGATTGAACTCGCGATGGAAGGGCTCGATGCGGTCAAAAGCATTCGTGACACCAACTATTTATTGTTTGCAAGCGATCCGGAAACCTGTTGGGATAAATTGAGTCTCACCTCCACCAGCGATTGTGCTACTGCGACCCCCATTGCCAGTCGTGAATACTATCTTTTTCAGGACTTCAGCACCGACCCTATGTATCGCTGGAACATGGTCCGTGTGGGCACCGTGGCTCGCAATGGCTACCTCAACCTCTTTGCGGTGGACATCGGTGCCACTGACCCTATTTCTTATTACAGCGATTGGCACAATGCCAGCGATTCTGCCTTTACGAACGACGAAACCAATCAGTTTTTTCGAACCGTCACTGTAGACCGCGATCCCGTGGATAGCAGTGGTGCGGCGCTCTGTGCCGACGACCAATGTTTTCAAGCCACGGTCACCGTGGAGTGGACGATAAATTCTTTAACTCAAAGCGTTTCTCTATCTCGCCTCATCACCAATGTTTACTAAACTTCGATCTTTTCGGGCTTTCACTTTGATTGAAGTGCTCATCACTCTCACGATTTTTGTGATGGTGGCGATCATTGCGGTGACTTTATTGGTGAATGGAATGCGCTCGGCCAAACGCATTCAGGCCCAGATTTATTTGTACACCGAAGCTCAAGCTCTGATGGATCAAATTGCTCGCGAGGTGAGCAACAATACGGTGGACTACGAGCTCTACTACTCTCGCAACGTTTTGGGTGAAACAGGATGGGATACTCCGAATTATGGTTTTTACGGTCAGACCTTTTTTAATCCAGGCACGGGTGGACAACTGGTTGGGCCTTACGACGATGTGGACGATTACTATGGAGCGAATTGCCCTTCCGATACCAGTCTGCTTTACCCCGACGAGTGTTCTGATGAAACTCCGGACTACGATGAATTGGACCTGGAAACAGGAACTCATCCCTTTGAAGAAATCGACGACTTCACCGGTTATACCGATGACCCCGTGTATATGAACGCGTTCTGCGAGGGTACCGCCGCCGATCCTGATCACGGTTCTATCGATTGTACCGAGGTGGGCGTACCGTTCACGGATGAACTCTTTTTGGTGAACGGGGCTGGGGACACCCGCATTATGTACATCATGGAACTTTTAGAGGGGTCTTCCACCGAATACGGACTTTCTCGCTTGGTGATGAGTGGGGCGGATTACAACAATGACGGCGTGGAAGATACTTGGTCTTGTACCAGTGATTACGACTGTCTCGATGTGACGGGTGAGGTTGGGGAAGACTTAATAGGACTGGCTGGCCTTCCCGTACCCGATGAAGACGATTTCATGCCCCTTTCACCTTTGGACATTCGTGTTGTTTCCTTCAATGTGCTCATTTCTCCTTCCGAAGACCCTTATCGTGGTTTTGGCGAAGAGGATGCCCAGCTGCAACCTCAAGTGACGGTGATTATGGAGGTGACTTTGAGCGACGAATTCGGCTCTTCCCTTCTGGGTGACATCGTTCCTTCCATTCTCATTCAACGCACCATGACCACCGGTGTTTACTCGAAGGTGGTTTCGTATGAGTAGGAGGGCGTCAACATTCTAGAACGATCTTCCCTACAAACTCTCCTGCTTCGAAAAATTCGTGTGCTTTTACCGCGTCTTGCAGGGTGAAACAGCGATCCACTTTTGGCTTGAGGAGTCCTTGTTCAACCAGGGCCAGGATTTCTTCAAATTCTTTTTGAGTTCCCATGCGAGAGCCCACGATAGACAGTTGTTTTGTATAGAGTTTTTGCAGATCCACCTTGGCCTCTTTTCCTGAAGTAGTCCCCGCCAGGACAAGCCGACCAAAGGGTTTGAGCATGTCGAGACTCCTGTCCCATGTGGCTTCTCCCACGGTTTCAAAAACCACATCCACTTTTTCGAATTGGGTCTCGTTTTGCACTAAAACAACCTCATCCGCACCGACCGCTTTAAGTGCTTCGATCTTCTGCATTGACCGTGTGCCTGCGATCACGTGCGCTCCCAACTGTTTTGCAATTTGGATGGCGGCCACGCCGAGTCCCCCTGTAGCTCCCCAAATGAAGACGGCCTCACCCGGCTTCACTTGAGCCCGTGTTTTGAGCATGTGCCACGCCGTTAAGAATGTTAGAGGAAAACTCGCGGCTTCCGCAAACGAGAGGCCTTTGGGCTTGGGGTAAACGTTGACTTTTGGTACGGAGATCCACTCGGCGTAGGCTCCTTGGGTTGAGAACCCAATGATCTTCACAAACTCGCAGTCCAAGTTTTTTTGGCACCGTTCGCAAGACCCGCAAGGCAACGCAGGGTTCACCACGACCTCTTCTCCATTTTCAAGAATTCCAGAAATGTCGGATCCGGGAATGTGCGGCAAGGCCAGTGGATACTTTCCACTTCGCTGCCACACATCGATTCGATTCAGGGCGCAGCTTTTGACTCGCACCAGCACTTCTCCCTCCTCCGAATGTGGATCGCTGAATTCGCCGTATTCAAGGACGGAGGGCTCTCCTGTTTCTTTAAAAAAAGAGGCTTTCATGGTGAAACTGTAGCATGGCTTGAAAGAAACTGACGAATGGAAGTCACTAGGACTTCTTCGACTTTGACCAGTTCGTGGTAGGAGCGATCTCCCGCAGACACTCGGATGTGTGTGTAGGGTTCTTGACTGTGCGCCAAAGTGAGACGAGGGTGGGTGAAGCCAAAACTCACGCCCTGTGAAAGCGGGACTTGTTTTGTCTTTGCATTCTCAATACAGAGATCAATCAAAACCTGAAGAGACTCTGCCCTATTGAGCATCTCTTCACGTAAACGAAAGGTAAAAACTGCACCTAAAGAATCTTCTTTCTGTGCCATGTTGTGGTCTGGATGAGAAGGCAGTTTTGGATAACGCACATCCACCCCACGTTCACCCTCTAAGGCAGCGGCGAGGTGTGTTGCATTTCTGGTCATTCGAGCGGACCGTCGCGTATGGATCTCTTTTTCAGGAAGCGAAAATAATGAAGTCGAAGGCTCGTAAAGGATTGTTCCAGATGCTCTTCTGAGTTCCTGGAGAGTGCTCCCTATTTTTTGATCACTCACCACTAAGCCGGCCATCGTCGTATCCATGCCATCTTGGAGGTACTTACCGCAACTGGCAAAGTAGAGTACTTTGACGTGAGGGTTCTTTGTCTTGAAGAATTTGCTCACCCCTTCAGGAATCATGGTGCCGTCTATGACCACGTAAACATCCTCCTTTAGATCTATTCTTTCTAAAATTTCGAGCAAATGAGGGATGTCCGTTATCCTCAATTCGAAGTCGTTGTTCATGGATTCGACAAAGATCAGTTTTGGGATTTCCTGATAAATTCTGTGTTTAAAATCTTCTAAAGTCGTGTTCATCTTTTGGAAGTGCAGACCCGGCATGGAGGTGAGCTGTTTTTGAGTTTCGAAGTAGATGTTTCCTAACAACATGATCAAATCGCCCGGTAGAAGCACCTTTCTTACGAAAAAGGCTTCGATCAACTGGTAAGCGGACATCCCTGAAGAGGTGAGTAGGAGAGTGTGGCTATCTCTGTCCACGTCCAGCAGAGCTGCGAGTCCGATTTCCAATTCAAACAATTCTTCTGTTCCGTATCTGACGTATGGCACGTCTGTGTAAGAGTTGGATCTCGCTCGATCTGTTGATCTTACGCTTTGTTTTTGAGGTTGAGCACAAGACCTTAGAGCAGCTCCCGCGGAGACGACCATGTGAAAGAGTGCCCTGAACTTTCTTCTAAAAGAATCTACTTCGCGGCCGTGCTCCAATGGATCCTTTCCTTCATCAAAAATGTGACTGACTTCCATGTGACCTTTAACCATTTTTATCAGTTCTTCCAACACAGGGTTTTCGCCACATTCGACTTTCGCTTCCAAGCCGGTCAACCTCTTTTGTAGGAGAGATTCTTGCTGGTTTAGAAAGGCTTGATCTTCTATAAGGTCTGCCCTTTGAATTTCTTTGTCGTGAGATTCATTTGATGCCATACGAACTATTCAGTTTATTTCACACTTTCTCTCTGAGTGGTTCGGTTTTGCTAGTTCTGGATTTTATTAAACCTGTTATTTGCGTTGTTGGAGTGTCAACAACACCCTTTCGTATGGCATTTTTTCGCCTCACGCTTTAAACTCTTTTTTGTATGAACTCCACCCGCCCCGCCTACTCGCTGATCTTTGCCTTTCTCATCATGACTGTGATGATGATTGTGGCAGGCGCTGCGATTCAAAACACCACTGAAAAACTTGCTCTTTATAATGACCTTGGAGGCAGCTCCCAAGCCGACCTCGCCGCTCAATCCGCGGCCGAACAAGGGCTGGCTGCTGTTTCGAACGTTGTGGATACGGATGGGGATGGCACCAACGATGATTTCAGCCCAGGTTACGAAGCCAGCCAATCCGAAGCCTTTTGCAACGACACCGACGGCGACAGCACCTGCAACTCTTGGGGCGACTTCATCGCCCTCGCCGAACAACGCTCCGACGGCAGTTACTTTTACACTCCCCTTTTTGGCACCGGCACCGCCGGCAGCAGCGAAGATTGCTCCGTTTTGGACTACATCGACCCCGACACGGGCGATGTCCTCTCCAGCATCACCGTAGACGTGGACGACCCTTGCAACTGGAACAAACTCATGGTGGGCGACAGTGTGACGATCCCTTTGTTCGACACAATAGACAGTGACGACACGGGAACTTTGGGCGAGATCGTTGTTGCGGGCGACCTCTCCGGCTTTTCGGGTTGGGACCTGCGCGTGCGTACCCCTTGCAATGACGACACAATGGACAGCGACTGCACCCGCTACGAACTCAACGAAGACGGCGAAATCTCCGGCGAAGGCGACACCGTCATTTTCTGGCAACTTGTGGGAGAGGACACGGCGGGGAATGCAGTAAGTTTGATACCGAATGATGACACGCAAACTGTACATGGACACGATAGCCGTGATCCAAGCGTTGCAGACAACACAGAAGTATACGAATCCCTGATCAACGATGCCACGGATTTCATTGTTTTGAGTGCAAACTCTGATTCACTTTATGAAGACATATTGAATTTTTGTTATGGAGATTTGGATGGTGACAGCATCCCCGAAACTGTTTTGGCTTCGCTCTACCTACAGCTCAATATTGTGACGCCTCTCAAAGACACTTCCGACGACCCCATTCCCTATTTGGAGTGGCAACTTCAAACTTCCAGCACGGACCCTTTCGCAGACAATAAAACTTCCTTTGTTGGACAGGGCTATTCCCAGGGAGTCGCCAATACTTACTATAGCTCTTACGTGATTTCCAGATCTACAACAGGTGAAAGTACAAATGTCTACACTTTGTCCAACTAAGTTGTCTTGACTTCTCCTGTTGTTTGTGGATAAATGGTAGTAGTTATTTTTACTTATCCCCAAGTAAAATGAACAATAGAATTGGTGACCATCTTCGAGGTTTAGCTGCTCCTCTTGCTGCTGCGGCTTTTGCTGTAGGTGCGGTTGACCAGACTGTCAATGAAGGAAAAGTGACTCATGAAGTTGCTTCTGTTTTGGCGGACGGTGTCAAACTTGGTTTGGATGCATCTGTGGGTAAAGCCTGGGCTGGAGCTGCGGATTACGCTTTGAATGCTGATACTGTTGACACTAAATACGGTCTCACTATGCCAGCGGCTGCCGGTGGCGATTGGGAAAACGTTTGGGGAACTGGGGGGGATGCTTCTTTCCCGGTTGGAGTTGATACTGATGGCGATGGAACTGCCGATGCGACCGTTCCTTATTTTGTGGGTGTGGATAGCGATGGTGATTACTGGCCGGACAAAATCTACATGGCCACGAGTACCACTGGTTGGACCGATGTGAGTTCTGATTTTTCCTCTTATCCGGTGGCTTTTCCTAACTCTTACTCAAGAACCAGGGATGAATTGTTGGTTAATGAAGGTGAGTACGTCGTGGCTCCAGGCTATGCCGCTTCGGGAGTGGCTTCTTCCCTCACGGCTACGGCGAATGGAAGTGCTGTCGGGTCTATTGATGACGCTACAGGTGTTGTTTATGGGACTTACGATGCAGGTACTGAGTATAAGCCTGCTACGTTTGACGCCTCTGTTACCTACCAATCTTCTTTGGATACCACCTACGAGGAAGTAGGTTTAATTTGTGATACGACTGCAGCTGTCTGTGCTTTTACTAACGCTGCTGATGACCAGGTCTACGTTCTCGATGTCAATACTGGTACTGCTTATTCCACTGGAGCTTATGGGGAAGTGACCAATTTTCAACCTGCTACCGGAACTTACGGAAATCGCTTTACTGTACAAGACTACACGGCTGATTATTCTATGCGTGAGTTGGAAGATCCCACTAGCGTTGTAGCCTCAGGTGGTGGTACCGATACTGGTGGAGATACGGCTGAACCTGAGGATACCGCTGAGCCTGAAGTGACAGATGAAGATGAGGATGGTTCTCCAGCTGAGGAGGATTGCGATGACGCCGATGCCGATCGATTCCCTGGAAATTCGGTTACTGAAAACGATGGCGTAGATAATAACTGTGAGGACGATGCACCTTCTATTAGTGAGCTGACCATTGGAGGCTTGGAGGTTTATCCAACTATTACGGCAGATCCTATTAATCTCGCTGTGGGTGAGACGGTGCCTTTGGTTGCTTCAGGTCTTGATGACGAAGACCGATCTTCTGGTCTGACCTATCAGTGGACTATTGAAAAGCCAAGTGGCGATTATGAAATTTTGACTGGGGCTTCTGTGGATTTTGTCCCTGAAGAAAGTGGCGCTTACTCCGTTTCCCTCCAAGTTGTGGATGCGGATGGTAATGCTGTGACGGACTCTGGCAACAACTTCAATGCTAATTTCTCTGCTAGTGAGCTCCCCGAAGGGACTGAACTTTCTGAAGGAGATGTTATCTACGAAGATCCTACTGACCCCGACGGAAGCGACTCTGCTGAAGTTTCTGGCGACCCTTATGTTGCTGCAGATGGAAGTATCGTTCTTGATGACGCTGGAGATGGCCTCAGTGTGGATGGAGTTGAATTGGATGTCACCTCAGAACCGAGCAATGTGGCTCTTTCTACAGGTGATGAAACTCATACTGGTATTTTCCTTGGAGGCACCGATTATGCTGAATTTGCACCTCCACCATCTGCGGCCAGCTCTACCTATGGTGAATATGCGGACTCAGAGAATACCGACGATTTGACGATGGTTGACTTACAATCTGGAAGTGTTTGGGTGAGAAGTGCTAATGCTTGGGAGGGAGACAATGGTGTCCTTGAATTGGATGTAAATCTGACTACACCTGGTAGTTATTGGGTGGGAGATACCGTTGATAATGACGATGGTTCCGTTGATTCTGGAGGTGATGATTCTGCTGGTGAAGAGACTGACGAGACAGGAATTCCTGATACAGATACGCCGGAAGATTCTAACAATGTCCAAAATCCAGATAACAATAATGAGGATACTGATGGAGAAGGTTGTGGATGTGCCACTTCTCCAGATGGGGCGGCTTGGTATGGCATTGGATTAGGGGCAGTTGCTTTAGCAGCAAGACGTCGCAGGAAGTAACTCGCAAAAAGGTGTTAAATCTGGTATAATAATCAGATACCTTATAGCTTTTTGTGCGTAGACCTCTTCTCAAGTCTGGTGTAGCTCTCTCGATTGGGGCCTTGATCCTCTCACTGTGTGTTTCGTTTTTATCGAGCTTTCAGTCTATACAGCTCCGTTTAAGCAACGCCCTCTATTCTGAAAGAGAAACATCTAGTGAAATCGTCATCGTTGCTCTGGATGGTGATTTTTTAAGCGACTTCACTGGTCTGACTACCTATAAAAAACGCGACTATTTTTCCGAAGCTATTGGATTGGTCGAAGAAGGCAATCCGTCCGTGGTGATGCTTGACTGGTTGCTCGATAAGCCTTCGGATGGCGTGATTTCTGAGGATATTTACTCTATAGCTACTTCTTACCCCAATGTAAGTGATTTTTCAGCGGAGATTCTAGAGTTTCTCGGTGACGTTCATCCCACAGATGAACGACTTCTCAGTTTATTTGAAACCTATGACAATATTTATCTCTCGAAGATGGCCACTGGCTTTTTGAAACTTGAAGATGGTGTCTCTTTCTACAGCGGCACCTCCGGTCCAATGAGTTTATTTGAAGACGTCACGCATACGGGCTTTTCGAATGCGGAAACACCATCTGGGTATAATATTCAAAGTGTTTATGGAATTCCTGCCGCTATAAATATTGATGGTGCCACTGAAGCTCATATGGACATCAAACTGGCAGAAGCTCATCTAGGACAAGAGGTGGACGTGCCTTCGATAAATGGCCAAATGCTGATCAACTATGCAGCGCCCTCCAATTACTACCCCTCCGTCTCCATAGCGGATGTGCTTCACGGAAATGTTGACTCCTCTCTTTTCACAAATAAAATCGTCTTAATTGGACCTACGGCGGTTGAATTTCAAGATCTCCAGTACACTCCTATAGACCCCACGCTTCCTATGCCAGGGATTGAGATCCACGCCAACGCCATTCAAACCATTTTGGATGAGGCATTTTTGGTGAATCAAGGGACTTTGGATTTTGCCTTGGTGCTTGGGGTTTTGATCTTGGTCTCCGTACTAGTCTTTGTGCATGCGCCGGTGCTCGTGGGAGGTGTGATGCTCGTTTTGGAGCTCATCGCCTTCCCTTTCTACGCTCAGTGGCGATTTGATCATGGCGTGATTGTGAATCTGATTTGGCCGGTGTTTGCACTGGTGGCGGCGTATTTGGCGGTTTTGGTTTATCGTAACTTCACGGAGTTTGCGGAGAAGCGCAAATTGAAGGAGGCGTTTGGGAGGTATGTGTCGCCGGAGTTGGTGGCGCAGATTTCGGAGCATCCGGAGCAGCTTAAATTAGGAGGGGAGCGCAGGGCGATCACGGCTTTGTTTTTGGATATTGAAAACTTCACCAATCTGAGTGAGAGTCTGGAGCCGCAGGCGGTGGTGAGTGTGATCAACACGTATTTTGATGCGCTGTCGAAAGTCATCATGCAAAAGGGTGGAACGGTGGACAAGTTCGAAGGCGACGCGATCATGGCGTTGTTTGGGGCGCCGGTTCCGAGCGAAGATCATGGGCTCAAGGGCTGTGAAACGGCCCTTGCAATTCGCGAAAAAATGGCGGAATTGAACGCTTCCACAGGTTACAAACTCAACATTCGCATTGGGCTCGCCACGGGAGACGCGATTGTAGGGAACATGGGAAGTGAAAACCGTTTCGACTACACCGCGATGGGAGACACTGTGAACACCGCTTCTCGCTTGGAGGGTGCCAACAAGTTCTATTCCACACGCATTTTGGTGACGGAAGGAACCTATGAAGCCGCTAAAGGGCAGTTCTTTATGCGCCAAGTGGATTTGGTCTGTCTAAAAGGAAAGGACAAGGCGATCCGCATTTATGAAGTGCTGGGGCCTCTGGCTGGGGCGACCGAGGAAGGCCATAAGGTGGTGGTGGAATGGGATAAAGCCTTGGAGGCCTACCGTGCCGGGCGCTTTGATGAGGCGGAAAAGGGCTTTAGAGCTGTGCTGACCACTTTGCCCGAAGATGGCCCTTCCAAGACCTTGCTGGGCCGCGTGGCGACTCTCAAACTGGCCTCCCTTACTGACTGGGATGGGGTTTGGAAGTTTGAGAGTAAGTAAAAGCCTAATAAATGCTTCCGCGATGGTCGATGTCTAAAATCTCAATGGAGAGATTTTTGTGAACGAAATAGATGATTCGGATGTCCCCCACGCGAAGTCGAAAAACGTTTTTCCCGTAGCCAGTCATCTTTTTGACATTGTTCCCAGCGAAAGGATTCTTCTTCAGCTCTAGAAGCTTCTTCTTTAATCGATTCTTTGTTTTTGAATCTTGAGTATCGAAAAACTTTTGAATTTTATCTGTCATATTCAAAGCATTGTGATCAGATCATCAATGGCGATTCCTTCGCCTTCGTTGTCTCTTGCGGCGTTAAAAACATTCCCTTCTACCCAGGGTTCGTCATCCAAGAAAGCTTTTACCAAAGTAATTCGAATGAGTGAACTACTGGGGACTCCGTATTTCTTGGCCTTCTCTGAGATAGCCTTTTTAAGCTTATCGTCTATTTGAATCTGCAGTAAAGTCATACGTTTTTAATTAAAAAACCATTAAAAGTGTATGCTTTTTAGGTCAAAAGGTCAATGGGGACTCAGGGGCAGCATAGTTCTTAAAGCACCGATGCCGCCACGCTCTCTGGTGTTTCACCGCTTGCCTCTACATCGGCAGCGCAGGAGGATTCAATGTCTGCACTCAACTGAGCTTCAAAATCTTGGAAGAAACTGAAATCGCGAATGGACTCGATGTAGGCCTGGAGTTCTTCCTCATTTTCGTAGCCGTGATCACTGAGCATGGTCATCACTTCGTCTTCCACGTCTGAGTAGGGTCGTGAAGTGTCTTCGTAGTACAGGCAGGCCAACTCAGACATGAGGTCGGAGAAGTTATCTATTTCAAGGTTCAACAATAAACGGTACAGGTTCTCGGCTATCCCTTTACGATCGCGGTCGGCGTCGGGGCTGAAGTACTGGCCGTCTTCTTCCAAAATGCCCATGGATTGGGCGGTCACCACATAGGACATGAACCAATCTTCTTCGTTCACATCGTCGTAGACGTAACGGTAGTCCGTTTCAAGATCCACTCCTTGAGAAAGCAGAAGCATTTTGAGGGCCTCCACTTTGTTCACCGGATCGGCGGGTTTGAAACTGCCATCGAGGTAGCCTTCCACCCAGCCTTGTTCCTCGGCGTAGCACACGTATTTGGCGTACCAGTCGGTGCCCACATCGGTGAAGCAGTTTTGGTAGGTCGTTTCGTCGGGAGTTCCATATTTTGCTTCCACCAGGATTTTAAGAAGCTCGGCACGATTGACGGTGTTCTCTGGCAAAAAGGTCCCATCCTCGTAACCGCTGAAGACTTCTTCGTTGGTTAAGTAGTCGATGGCGGCAAAGTTGGTGTCGGTGCTTTCTACATCCGAGAAGGGGGAAACCTCATAAGAGAGGCTGCTGTCTGTGAGAGTGACTTCGGTGTCGATCAGCTCAATGGTTCCGTAGTAGGCTTTGGCGGTGGAGCTCACCATCCCAATCCCTTTCACGTAATTGCTGGTGGCGAGCACGCGGAAGCGAGTCCCATCGATGGAAGTGGTTAAAGTGCACTCTTCGACAATGGCGGTGTGCGTTTCGTCGTTGAAGCTGTATTCCGTGTCCAGTTCTGAGTCGCAGCTGAGAGAAGTGGCTCCTGCGTCAAAGGTGGTGAATCCAAAGGCAGCGTAGTCTTCGTCGGGCATCATTTGGCTGTAGGAGTCTAGGCTGAGCTTCACATAGTCTTGAGCCAGCTGCGTTTCGTTCAGGTTTGAATAGTAAGCGGTGTCGTCTTCGATGCGAATAACTGTTTCGGTGGAGTCCAGTTCCGTTGCTTCGGTTAAGGTGAAACAGTCGTCGGTTTCGGTGCATTCCGATTGAGTGACGGTGCTTTCGGTCGTCGTGATCGTGTCGCTGTACAAATCGGTCACGGTGGTGTCGTAGGTCCACCAGCTTCCCTCTTCAAACATGAGGTAATCGTGGAGGTCTTGAGTCTCTATGGTTTGATCGCTGGCGGCGAAACTCAGGGGCACGGGCAAAAGGGTCAAGGCAAGGAGCAGGGTGAGAAGTTTTTTCATGGGAAGATGGTTTAGTCCAAAGTATTGGAATTTACTTTAGTTTAGTCGTTTTCTTATCGAATTCCAAACCGACTATTTCTCAAATGATGTTCACTTTAAAGAGGGCGAAAGAACCTTTTAACATGTTGATTTTTCAAAAAGCTCTTATTTGGACAATGTCCAAATAAAGACTTTAACGATTTTTAAGACTCAAATAATAGCTAAGCTCTTCATTTGTGAGCACAGCGTCGTCGGAAAAATCTTTCAAAGTAGCCCCTTCTAGATCTAAATCTGTTCCTGAACTTGAAGCCATTTCAAGATGTTAAAAACTGAAATTCTCCGGTGCCACCAAAATCACCAGCTCTCCTTTGGGTGGGTTCTTTTTGAATTGTGTGGCGAGGTCGCCGAGGGTGCAAAGGTGAAAGGTTTCGTGGAGCTTGGTGAGTTCGCGGGCGAGCACGACCGTGCGAGCCGCGCCAAGGATGGCGAGCATTTGTTCGAGTGTTTTTTGGATGCGGTGCGGGGATTCGTAGAGAATCACCGTGCGCTCTTGGTCGCGCAGCGACTCAAAGAGCGTTTGGCGGCCTTTTTTTGCAGGAATAAAGCCGAGGTAGAGGAATTCGTTCATCGGCAAGCCGCTGCCCATGAGTGCGGTTAAAAAGGCTGCCGCACCGGGAATGGGCACGATTTCTACTTTGGCCGCGAGGGCCGCTTGGATCAGGGCCCAGGCGGGATCCGAAATGCCGGGCGTGCCGGCGTCGGTGATGAGAGCGATGTTTTTGCCGGCGGCCATTTCTTCGGCGAGCGCCTTGGCTTTGGCGTCGGAAGAATGGCTGTGAAAGCTCGTACAAGGGGTTTCAATGCCGTAGTGCTTGAGTAAAATGCTGGAGTGACGGGTGTCTTCGGCCGCGATCAAATCCACTTCTTTGAGAATGCGCAGGGCGCGAACCGTGAGGTCTTCGAGGTTTCCGATGGGAGTGGCGACGAGGTAGAGCATTGTCTAATTTTGTGAATTAAGCGCGAGGCTGTTTCCAAGGATCGGAAGACATCGTGATCTTTGGGCCCTTTAAATACAAGGGCTCCACGATGGAAACTTTTTTTAATCCTCGAAGTCCAAGGGTTTGGAGGGCTTCCCCGAGCGTTTGGAATTCGTGGGCTTCGAGCACGTGCCATTCTTTTTCGAGGGCGATGGATTTGAGTTCATCGGCGAGGGTTTCGCCGAGTTGAGCTGCGACTTTAAAGGAGGGGTCGTGAGGCAAGGTGGCGAGCAAAGTGCTCAGCGGGCCGACTTGAAGTTGTTCTCCGTGGAAGAGGCCCGCGTCGAGACCGCCGGCGGGAAGTAGAACTAGAAGCGGGTCGGCGGTCGCGGCTTTGCGAGCCAGGGCTTCGAAGGTCGTCATTTCAAACAAATCCATTGGGTGGGTGGCGCCGAGTCCTTCTGCCAGGGCGTTGGCAAAGGCCACTCCCGTTCGAAGCGAGGTGAAGGATCCGGGGCCTTTGACTACGACGATTGCGGTGAGTTCTTCTTTGGTGGCGCCGGCATTGTCCAAAAGTTCTTGAAGTCGAGGTACTAAATTTTCCACGTCTTTGCGATCTTCCGGCCAAGTCAATTCTTGGATGAGTTTACAAGAATGATCCACCTCATCTTCGCTCAACAAAGCCAACTCATGAATGGGCTGGGCCGTGTTTAAAGCTAAAATCATGGAAGGGTGCTGAGTGCCACTCCAGTGTAGTAGTACTTGATGATCTCTTCAAAGGTTTTTCCGAGTTCCGCCATTCCGGTGGCTCCACAACCCGAGAGTCCTACTCCGTGTCCTTCAAAGGTTCCGTCCGTGTCCGTGCAGTATTTGTCGGGGACAGAAACGAGCCAAGGCGTGTCGGTCCAACCCCACACAGATTTAGCGCTCTTGGTGGCCTTTCCGTCGGATTGGCTGAAATAAGGTGTTTTTACGACTGTATTTTTGTAGGTCACGATTTTTCCAGCCGTGTCATCGGCGGCTTCCGCTACGTTTTCGGAGCGCATTTCAAAGCCGTAACCCAAGTATTTTTGGCTGACTTCCGGATCGTCGTCCAAGTCGTAAGGTAGACCCGGGAATTTTTCATCTTCGGTGAGGTAGTAATAGGCGTAGGTTCGTGCCAAAACCAGAATCGTTTTCACCTTTTCGATGTTGTCGGTGTTGGAGACTTCCGCAATTCCTTTCACGTAGTCTTCCAAGGCCAATTCATTGATGAGCACGGTTTCATCGTTCACGGTGCGGACTTCAATGGTCCCGCGGAAAAGATTGTCGTTCAGAGAGGTGTTCCAGGCCGGCACTTGCTCCATGGTCAGTATCTCCATGATTCCGTCTTCCTCGGGCACCAGGCGCACGGCCTCAGTGGCGGTCCACTTTGAACTGCCTGAGCTCACCGTGAAGCTGCCATCTTCGTTGGGAGTCACTTTGACGCGCGTGTTGGCTTTGAAGGTCTTGAGAAAGGTTTCGCCGGAGTAGAGGCTGAAGCTGGATTCAGAAGTCACGATGGGTGTACCGACTTCATTGTCCGGCGTGAGTTTCACACGGATGGCGTTTTCGTACTCCACGCTTGTATCGGCCGTCGTGTCTTCCACCGTTAAACTGAAGGTGTAGGGTTTGGTGAAAATGTTTTTGGATCCCAGTTTGGGTTGTACGCTCAAACTGTAAGTGCCCGGCGTTGTGGAGGCCGTGACCTTGAAGTAAATCTTGGTTGAAACGTTGTTCCCCAAGGTGCTCTTAAACGAATAGGTCGGCGTTCCAATCGTGAAGCCCTTGAGCGTGTTGAAACTCACTTTAAAGGCGGAACTGCCGGTGAGAGACCAGCTGCTGCCGCTGGTGTTTTTGATTTGCAGCCAGAGTAGTTTTTCTTCTCCGGGTGAGAAGCTTAGGTCTTCGGAAGCGCCCACAATCAAGGCCGTTTGAGTGCTTTCAGCCACCGTCACTTTGATTTGTGCGGAGCTGCTGGCTTTGGCGTTCGAGCTCTTCATGGAAGGGCTGAAGTACAAAGAATAGGTTCCTGCCTTGGACGGTGCTTTGATGGTGAAGGTGAAGGTGCCCGACGCTCCGGGTTTCACTTCCGCTTCTTTTAAGGTCGCTAAAGTCGTGCTACTGCTCAAGCTGGAGGCCCCATTTTTGATCAAGGTCACGGTGTCGTCGCCACTATTCTTCCAGGTCAGGTTTCCGGTGTTCTTCACAACCACGGTCACCGTGGAAGATCCTCCGGGTGCGAGGCTGGTGGGCGCGTTGGAACTTTTAATCGTGAAGTCCAAGCTGGGCGCTTCCACAAAGAAAGCGAGCTCCATCATTTGAGAGGATTTTTCTTTGCCGTTGAAGACGGGCGACATGTCGAAGGAAGCGAGTCCGCCGCTGGTTTCAGAAATGACGGTGAAGCTGAAAGTTGCGGTCGAACCTGGTTTGACCGAAGTTTCTTTCATGAGCGCGGTGCGTTTGCTGGAATCTTTTGGAATGGTGACGATGGAATCTGCCTCGTCGTTGGCGTTCACCGTTAAGAACGTGTTTTTATCCCAGGTTTTGGAACCGGTGTTTTTGATTTTGATGTCCACGGTTGTTTCTTCATTGGGATTCAAAACGATCAAATCTCTATCCCCACTTTCGCTGTAGGCGTAGAGCTTGCTGGTCGAGGTGGTGCTGGCGGTGTCCATGGCCAAGGCGACCATTGAGCGGATGTCTTCGAGATAGTCGTAGGTGTGTTCTCCGGGACAGGCGGTGCTCGAAACGTCACGGTGCCCTAAAATATTGTCTGAGTTTTCTCCTCTGAATTCGCTGGTGCCATCGGGATCGATGTCGTGCAACTGTGCCTTTTCGTAGATCAAGCCTTGAAGGCCTTTCATCATTTCTCCAGGCAGATCGTTTTCTTCGTAGTTCCCCAGCAAGGCGATGCCCACTGAACCGGTGTTGTAACCTTGAGCGTGGCCAGCCACCACGCCGTCTCCTCCGGCGCGGCCTTCGTAGACCGTTCCGTCGGGAGCCACGACAAAGTTGTATCCGATGTCTCCCCACCCACGCGTCACGGCATGGTAGTAGTAAATCGCACGGATCGCGGTTTCCGGATCATCTAGATTGCTTGTGGTGGCGGTGTGATGAATGATGATTTTTTTCACTTCGGCGGGATATTCTTCGGGCCACAAGAGCGGATTTCCATCCTCGTCTTCGTCCACGGTTTTTACGATCTTCATGTCGGGGTCTTCTTCTACTTCTTCATCGTCGAGCTCCGATTCAAATTCGGTGTTTTTAGACAAAGACACGCGAAGACTTTCGTCGGCTCCCCATTCCTCACGGCTGATGATGTTTTGGTCTTGATCGAAAACTAATTTTTCGAGCTCATTTCCAAACTTAGTGAAGACAGAACTTTCTCCGCCTTCCACGTAATCGAAAGAAATGTCTGAAAGTTTGGGCGTCACGCCTGTGTTTTCGGTGCTGAGGGTGGCGCGGTATTGAAAGGCGTCGCTTTTTTCGGTGATCATGTAGCTCCAAACGCTTTGATCGTAGCCTGCTGCCACGACGGGTTTGTCTTGCGAAGGCGCGTCTTCGTCGGCGTGGATTTCTTGCCACTCGGACCAAGAGCCGGCCACGGTTCTGAAACGAATTTCAAGACCCGCTTCTGTACCTTCGGGCAATTTTTGCTGCCAGTTGAGTCCCAGCAGTTCAAAAGAGTGCCCCGCTTCGTAGACTTTGGACATGAACAGTCCATTGTTTTTGTAGTGCGGATCCAGCTGCATGATGGAAGCGGAAGGCTGCCTTTGCAAGATCACAAAATCATCGGTTTTCAGGGTTCCAGCAAAGGTTGGAGTGCCTTGGCCCATCAAGACCAGAAAACCGGCTAGAAAGGCTACTGAAAGTGAAGTCCACAATTTGGAGGGTGCCATACGTGTTTTGATTCCTATTATTATAACTTATTTTCGGGCTTTTCTCAAGGCCGCGGAGCGTGCTAGGATGCTCCTACTACCCCTTACAATTCATTATGGCACACATCGTTACGGATCAAAATTTTGCTGACCTCGTTTTGAAGTCCAAAATCCCGGTGATGGTCGACTTTTTTGCAGAATGGTGTGGACCTTGCAAGATGATCGCTCCTATTGTGGATGAACTCGCCGGCGACTACGAAGGAAAAGTCCTAATTGTCAAAGTGAATGTGGATGAAAGCATGGACACCGCTCAAACCTATGGAGTGATGAGCATTCCTACGCTTGTCTTCATTAAAAACGGCGAAGAAGCGGATCGTGTTACAGGTGCTTTGCCCAAAGATGCGCTTCAAGAAAAGTTGGATGCCCTTCTGTAAGCATTTAAAATAAGCTCGTGAGTCTAGGAGGCGGGGGCAGATCGGGAAGATTTCTCGGTTGTTTACCCGCTTCTTTTTGTGCCCGGGCATCGCAATCTTCATTTTGAGGATGACCGTTGTGGCCGCGCACCCAATTCCAGCTGATTTTCTTTCCGATCAATGAGGGCTCGAGCTCTTCCCACAAATCGAGGTTCTTTTTACGTTTCCAGTTGAGTTTTAAGGTGTTGAGCACCCAAGAAGAGTCGCTGTACACAGCAAACTCTTTTTGGTCAGGGTAGAGAGTTTGCGCGTGCTTGAGTCCTTGGATGAGGGCACGCAGTTCCATGCGATTGTTGGTGGTGGGCGACTCCCCTCCTTGCCCACGGATTTTCTTTCCTTCCGCCTCGATCAGATAAGCCCAACCTCCTGGACCGGGGTTTCCGAGACAACTTCCGTCGGTGTAAATGGCGACGATCATGGGCAGAGTGTAGCGCGTTGTTTTGAACTTGGGAACAGGTTGTTTTGAAGCGTAAACCTAAAATCTGCTTGAAAGTTCTTAGGGTTTTGCTAGAATCCCTTTGCTTCTGATGCGGGGTGACCGCATGAGGCTCATGCGGGTGTCGTATAGTGGCTATTACCACAGCCTTCCAAGCTGTTGAGAGGGGTTCGATTCCCCTCACCCGCTCCAAATTAAAAAGGTCCCGCTTGTCGGGATGTTTTTAATTTAGTAGATTGGGATAGGAATGAGAATCCGAAGGGTTCGATACTCACTAGGAGCGAGTGTTGCGACCGTGCTTGCACGGGCATTTCTGAGTGACGACGTGAGAGTGAGCGGAGCGATATTCCCCCAAGGTTTTCGAAGACGAGGTTTTTTTGGTATGGCTCTTGCAAAGCCCGTACGGGTTGGATATAATTATTTTTGAGTTATCCAACCTAGCATGATCCTTTCCAAAGATTTACAGAAAACACTAGAAGAACGTCTAAAGCAGTTGAATAAGCTCAGACCCATCTCAGGCACCTTGCTTGAAAAACTGAAGGAACGTTTCCAGGTTGAAATGACCTACAACTCCAATGGTATTGAAGGGAATACTTTAACTCTTAAAGAAACCTACTGGGTTATTCAACAAGGGATTACAGTGAAAGGTAAATCTTTGAAAGATCATTTGGAAGCAAAAAATCATAAAGAAGCGTTGGATTACCTTTATGAGTTGATTGAGCAAGGCTCAACTCACACGATTTCAGAACATTTGATTCGAAGTCTTCATTCTTTGGTGATACAAAAAATCGACTCCACTATTGCGGGCCAGTATCGAAAAATCGATGTCTTCATAACAGGAACCGATCATGTACCGCCTTCTGCTATTGATGTGCCCTATAGAATGCAGGAACTGGTGGTTTGGGCAAAAGAAAATTACAAGAAAATGCCTGTTGTGGATTTTGCCACTCTCTTTCACCATAAATTCGTACACATTCATCCTTTTCAGGACGGAAATGGCCGTGTTGGACGGCTGCTTATGAATGTTTTTTTGATGCAGTATGGTTTCCCCATTGCAATCATCCAAAAAAATGATCGCCAAAAGTACTATCGGGTCCTTGCTGAGGCCGACTACGGACGCTATAAACCCTTGGTTACCTTTGTGGCCCAAGCCGTTTTGAGATCTTTAAATATTTACCTCGATGTCCTCACCCCTTCTGCGGAAAAAGAGACGTGGATTAGTCTTGCTGAGGCTAGCAGGCACTTCTCTTACTCTCAGGCTTATTTGGGAAAACTTGCTAAGGAGGGAAGACTAGAAGCGATTAAAGTGAAACGAAATTGGCTCACCACAAAGGAAGCAGTCTTGCGTTATGAGAGGGATCATAGAAAGTCTTAGAAACTTTGCTATAGTGTGGGCCTATGCGCACTGTTCCCTTTCTCAAACACAAATTTCTGCTCGAAGCTCGTGGCGATGCCGATGATTCGGTGTTGGCGGAGATTTTTTTGCTGCGCGAATATGCCTTGATTGAGCCTGAGTTGAAACGAGCGAAAACGGTGGTTCTAGATATTGGGGCTCACAAAGGATTTTTTGCTTTGTATGTGAGGGCTCTGAACGCAGAGGTGCCGGTGCTGTGTTACGAACCGGAAGAAGCGAACTATGCGGCGCTCAAAAAACATCTGGAAGTGAATAAAGTTCAAGGCGTGACAAGTAAAAATGCTGCCGTGGCGAAAGAAGAAGGAACTTTGCTACTCAATGTGAGCGAGGATTCTCACAACCATTCCATTGTGGTTGCTCCAGGCACTACGGTGCAAAAGAAAGTGAGTGCCACCACGCTTGAAAAAATCGTGAGTAAATTTGAAAAAGTGGACGTGCTTAAAATGGACATCGAAGGGGCGGAGTTTCAGATTTTTGAAAATACTTCTTCCGCTGTTTTTAAAAAGATTGGCGTTATTTTTATGGAATATCATGAATATGGGCCTGAAATGCGCGCTGAAAACTTGCAGAAGATTTTTGAAAAGGAAGGATTCGTTGTTCAAAAGATTCCTTCTAAATACGACAAAAGGATGGGATTTTTGCGGGCCTGGAAAGCTTAACGATTCAAGGCTAAGTTTGTCTTTTCGTAGCCAAAGGCTTCGATGTCGACTGTGAAATCCAAATAGCTGGATTTTAAAATGCGGATGCAGGTGGTGATTGCTCTTTCTCCTTTGAGTTCGACTTCTTTCAAAATCATGCGTTTGATGCGAGGTGGAATTTTTTTGAGTGAACGTGCAAAGAACAAGCTTTCGACTTTTTCTTCACTTAAGGCTTCAACAGCCTTTGGAATGGCGGTGGTGTCGTCGAGTTGCAGCAAGGTCAGAGCGGCTTGGTTTTGAATCGTCTTTTCCATATGGGTGAGATGCTTTTGAGCGTAGCTTTTTTCCCAAACAAAGTTTAAAGTTCCAATCAAATTCAAAGAAGCCAAAATATTATCGCGCGTCGTGCCCGCCATGATTTGAATGAAGGATTTCATGAGCAAGGGTTTGAGCTCCGGAAACTGCCAGAGTGAACTCACGGCGGCGGCTTGGGTCATGAGATCGGTGCTTTCGAGATAAGGCCGTACATAGGTCACGATGCCACGATCGTGGAAGTAACCCATCGCCCCAATGGCTTTGGTGCTGACTTCGGGATTTTTGTCGCTCATGGCGTTGCGCAAAAAGGTGATGACTTTGTCGGGATCGAAGTCGCCGAGTTGTTCCAAAATTAGGATTTTTAAGTCGGCATCTTCTTCTTCCAAAAAGGTTTTTTCGTAGGCTTCAATGAGGTTGAGTTGCGTGAAGGGCAAGTCTTTCAATTTTTCTTTAAGGTGTTCAAAAGAGTGAACGGTTTCGATGACCGAATATTTGATGGTGGCATCGTTCTTTGCAAAGAGGTCAAGAAGGCTGGGAATTACTTTTACGTTTCCCATTTTCCCTAGTGAAAAAATCATCTTTCGCACGGTTTCATTGTCCAGTTTCCTCCAGGAAATGAGCTTCATGAGTTCCTGTACACCGACTTCTCGATAGGTTTCTTCGGCCAAATTTTCGATGGCTCCGTGCATGTCGATTTTATTGGTGCTGCCCAAATTCAGGAGCACTTGTTGGAGGTAGATTTTTTTCGTCCGAAATACGATTCCGACATCGATGAGAAGCAATACACAGGCAAAACCCAAAATCCATTCATTGCTTACAAACCTCGTTAAGATCATGAGTCCCGCTCCTGCTCCAAGCATGGCTAAGGCATCGGAATTACCGCTGATGAAGGTGGCTACGCGATTGCGAATGGAGTAGGGCAAAGCGGTGTAGGTGGATTGACTGGCATCGGTGAAAAGAGAATAACCGACGAGGGGCGTGAGGGTGGCGATCACAAAGGCAAAAATAGGCGTTGGGAAGAGAAAACACAGCCCAAAGGCCAAGAAAACGAGGCTGGGAGAAAGCAACAAAGCGTTGAGTACTCCTGCTTTTTTGATCACACGGTCTTCTGCAAAGAGCACTCCAATGAGCAAGACGTTGTTGACCATGCTCAGTAAGGCCAAAAATTCCGAGTACTTTTCTTCGGAAAGGGTGTCACCGACGATTTTTTGGAATTCAAAATCACTGATCCACCAAATCACGTTGAAAATGGTGAGGGCGACAAAGAGCATTTTAGCCAGTTTATTTCGTTTGAAACTTTGTAGTTCCTCTTTCAAAGAATTCCACGTGGAGGCTGCAGCTTTTTCTTCGACTGTGGGCTCAAGCTCTTCACTGTAGGCTGCTTGAATGAAAATTAAGTTTAAAGCCGCCAAAATAAGACTGAGTACAATTCCTAAAATCAGATTTTCTAGACCGATCAGGGCCTCAAAGCGATTGGAAATAAAACCTGCTAGTATTCCTCCAAAACAGTAGGCCAAGGAGTAATATAAAAAAGTGGCTTTCGACTCAAAGAGGGTGCATAAACTGGCTGGAATGCGCCAAATGGCCGTTCCTCCCAAAATCAAGTAGAAGAAGCTGCTGACGATGAGAAAAACTGTGTAGCCCACGAGGGAATAGTCTTCGAGCAGCAGATAGTTGCCTAAAAATAGCCCCGCGCCTGCCCACGAGAAGAACTGCAAAAGTTTGGTCATGCTCCACTTTTTAATGAGCCCGGAGAGGGCCATGGTGAGCAGAGAACTGAGAATTGCTCCCGCCACATAGGTGTGGGGCAAGTACTCGGAGCCTACGTTTTCAACGAAGAGCACCTTCCCTACGATTCCAGCAAGCGTGTTTCCGAACGCAAACAAGAAAAAGAGAGGCGTTACGAGCAGAATTTTTCTCCATTTTTCTTTTTGTGCTTTGGATGCCATTTTGGCTTTATTTTAATCTTGTAATTATATCATAATTCGCTAGGATGCGTCTATGGATTGGATCTCAATTGTTCTCACTGTTGCCGGGCTTTGTCTCTTTGAGACGATCAGCAGCATCGACAATGCCATTATCAATGCTGAGGTTTTACACACCATGTCTCCTAAAGGACGCCGTTGGTTTCTTTTGTGGGGGATTTTGATTGCGGTTTTTTTGGTTCGTGGGCTCTTGCCTTGGGTGATTGTGTGGGCCACGGTGCCTTCCCTTGGATTTATTGGTTCCCTCACCGCCACCTTCAGTAGCGACCCTGCCGTTTTGGAAGCCATCGAAAGTTCGGCACCCATTTTGATGGCAGGAGGAGGAACTTTTCTGGTGTTTTTGTTCTTTCACTGGCTCTTTTTGGAGCCGAAGAATTATGGCTTGAAAGGTGAAAAATTCTTCCAAAGCCAAGGCGTTTGGTTTTATGCGGTGGTGTCGGTTCTGCTCAGTGTGTTGGTTTGGTATGCGCTGCAAATCAACCCGGTGATGGCCTTTGGAGCGGTGATTGGATCCACGGCCTTCTTCATCACTCATGGATTCAAAGAGAATGCCGAAAAAGCGGAAAGTCAGATGCTCTCGGGTGCGGGGGCCATGAGTGACCTCAGCAAGATTTTGTACTTGGAGGTTATTGATGCCACTTTTTCGATTGATGGAGTTTTGGGGGCTTTTGCCTTCACCCTTTCGGTACCTTTGATTTTGATTGGGAATGGACTCGGTGCCATTGTGGTTCGACAAATCACCGTTGGCAATGTGGAGCGGATCAAAAAATATTTGTACCTTAAAAATGGAGCGATGTACTCGATCCTAGTGCTTGGTGGCGTGATGATAGGTCATGCCTTTGGAATGCACATCCCAGAATGGTTCTCCCCTGCGGTGACTTTCAGTGTGGTGGGGTTCTTTTATTGGAAATCGAGAAAACATCTTCGAAGAGAATAGCGGCAGCCTACGCTCCCGTGGCACATAAAAAGCGCCCTAATTGTTCCATAGTCTGTTCAGCATCAGATAAGAGTTTAGAGTTGAATACAAGTCCATCACTGGAAAATGTCTCTTGCTTAGAGGACGTCTACGGAAAACCGTAAGCTTCCCTGTCGCGATCTGTCTAATCCTTTTTCTCTCCAGACAAATCCCTTGGAAAGATGAGGTGTTAGTGCCCCTCGAAACTTTGGGAAGTTTTCAAGAAGCAGGCTTACTAAGGCTATGAAACTTAGGGCGCATTGGGCAACAAAGAAGGCGTGGGAACGATGAACTTCTTTCGAAGTGCAAGGTCTCGGCGATCTTTATGACCCGGTTGACACTAAGTTTCTAGCGTTTTGACCCGTTATTTCAATGAACATCATATTAGTATAGCACTAGTTGCCAAACTTTGCAAGCGCGGTTATTAAGGGTTTTGATCATCATGCTGATTTGACTTAAATAATCTTTTATGCTTTAATAACTCCCACTACCCACTATGAACAAACTTACAAAAATATTGATTCCACTCGTGACGGTTGGAAGTTTAGGTGGATTGGGTGCAAAAAAAATTTACGATGCTCAGCATTTTGATTGTTCTCAAGCTCCAGACCCTGTCCTGACAGAAACCCTTACGGCTTTTAGATCCTGCATGGCGAAAAATGGCATCCCCGGCTCTATGGGTGCCACCCAACTCTCTTTTTTAGATCATGGTGATACTTATATTGTAACTCAATTAGAAAACCTTCTTGGACAAGAGGGCTTAATGACCATGCAAGCAGGTCGCAACTACAAAGATGAATGTTTTGATGGCGAACTTCGCTCGGAGCGTGAACTCTTTGTGCGAGATGATTTATTGCCAGCGGGTCAAACGACGAAGGATGTGCTCCCAGATGAGAATAGTCGTTATCATGAACTTCTTCGACGCTTCAGTGAGATCTGTTCATCGGCGACCCATGAGGTTGCTCCAGAAGCCTACAATTGTCTCCCTCCAGAAGCTTCTCATCTAGCTGAAGAAGCACCTAAACTCTACGATTCTGTGGTTGAAATATTTAATGAGAATGGTGGGATTTGCACTGGTTTTTTTGTTGAATTGAATGGCAAACGTTTTGTGGCTACGGCTGCTCATTGTGTGGTGAAAGATACAACCTGTATAGGGGAGGATGAAGGTAAAAATTGTGATGAACAGAAAGTAGTTACAGTGGCATGGCCTTCCCAAAACACTGATAGGGATATCCAGTCTTTTTATTTCACTATTGGATTGCCGGTTAGCCCTCTTGGTATCGGACAAAAACGAGACTTTTCCCTGAAAGAGGATTTGGCCGTTTTGGTTCTTCCTGAAGACGACGTATCTTCTCGAAGCGCAGCACTCCCTTTGTCGAATCTCAACCAAGCAAGCGCACCTTATTGGACCTTGGGGCATGGAAATACTGTGACCTATTCGACACTTGGTTTTGTAAACGCACAAGAGGAGAATGATCGTATCATACTTGAAGGCGCCCCGGGTTGTCGTTTGATTCCTGGATATTCCGGTGGTCCACTTTTGGATGCCACTGGAGCTGTTTTGGGTGTTATCTCTCAAGGAAAGTCTGTTGAAGGGGACACAGGTGCCTACGCCACACGCATTTCCTTGCTCAAAGAGTGGGCGAAGAGCTCAGAATTCTGGACGGCGGTAGATCGTCAGAGTGGAACTTATGAGACTTCAAAACCTAAGTATCAAATCATCCATGAAACATCTGACTTGGATCGTAGACCCGTTGTGTTAACTGAAGATGGTTTTAAAAGAGGCGTCACTCCTAAAATGAGTTTCCAATGAAATCCAGCGGGTGTTAAATGAGCTTAGTTTTTAGCTATGTCCCTTCCCCAAGGCTCCAATCCCTACACGACTCTTTCACACGAATTGTTGCATGAACGCAAGTATGTGAAGTTTTATCGAGATGCCGTGACGATGAATGGGCTCGAAAAGGACTACAGTTACATCGCCGTGGACGACAGCGTGGGCATTGTGGCGATGAATGAGAAACAAGAAGTGGTTTTGGTGGGCCAGTGGCGCTACCCGATCAAAGAATACCGCTGGGAAATCCCGGCGGGCATGGCGGAGGCTGGTGAAACACCTTTAGAAAACGCGAAACGCGAGCTCATGGAAGAAGCCGGGGTGGAGGCAAAGACTTGGACTCCCTTGGGTTCCTATCAAATGGATGGCTCCAAGATGGATCAAAAAAATCACCTATTCTTGGCGCAAGATTTGGTGGTGGGGAAAAATGCTCCGATGGAAGATGAAGAGCTTAATGTTCAATGGCTGCCTTTAACAGAGGCTGTACGGCTTGTGGAGACGGGTGAACTCCGAGATGGATTCACTGTGATTGCGCTGCTTAGAGCTCAAGCACATCTCCAAAAGTAGGCACCGTTACGTCGGCAATTCCGTTTTGGATCATCGCTGTTTTGAGATCTTCGCAGGCTTGATCTTCCCCGTGAACCAAGATGAGTTTTTTGAGGTTCTTCACTTTTTTGGCATAGTCCAAAAGGTCGCTGCGGTCGGCGTGAGCGGAGTAGGCGTTCATGATTTTGATCTCAATTTTAACCTCGTGAGGTTTTCCGAAAATATTCACCGGATTCATTTTCTCGATGAGCTTTCGGCCCAAAGTGTGTTGCGCTTGGAAGCCGACAATGATGAGCACGTTGCGGTGGTCTTCAATGGAGTTTTTGAGGTGATGCACGATGCGTCCGTGTTCACACATTCCTGAAGAAGAAACGATGATGCAAGGCCCATTGTGATTGTTGAGCGCCTTCGATTCATCCACCGAAGTGATGTACTTGAGTTGTTCGAATGCAAAAGGATCTACCTGGTCGTTTAAAAACTCTTTCTGGGTGTCCGCATCCAAGTTTTCGTGATGTCTTCGGAACACTTCCGTTACGTTCACAGAAAGCGGAGAGTCCACATAGACCGCGAGTTTTGGGATGTTCCCTTCGTCCATGAGTTTGTGCAGGGAATAGACAATTTCTTGAGTGCGTCCGAGGGAGAAGGCGGGAATGAGAATTTTTCCTCCACGAGCAGCGGTGGCACGTACGATTTCGGCCAGTTTGCCTTCCGCTTGCAAAATGGATTCGTGCAGACGGTTTCCGTAGGTGGATTCCATCATGAGAGTGTCCACTTCTGGGATTTGGTAAGGATCCTTAATGAGAGGCATGTTTTGACGGCCCAAATCGCCAGTGAAGGCAAAGGTTTTTGTTTTACCGTCGTCTTGATCTTTGATCGTGAGAAAGGTGATGGCGGAACCTAGAATGTGTCCGGCCTCATAAAAAGTGACTTCGATGTCGTCGGTGTCGAAAGGCTTCCAAGAAGTGCTGTATTCTATGCTTTTAAGCAGAGGCAGGGTTTGATCCACATCTTTGATTGTGTAGAGAGGTTCGATGAGTTCTTCCCCGGATTTCATCTTTTTTTCGTTCAAATATTCCACTTCTTTTTCTTGAATGAAGGCGGAATCCATGAGCATGTATTTGAGCAAATCTTCGGTGGCTTTGGTGCAATAGATGGGACCGGTGAACCCTTGTTTAACGAGGTTGGGTAGGTTTCCAGAATGATCAATGTGAGCGTGAGAAACGATCACCGCGTCCACGGTTTTTGGATCAAATCCGAAGTTCTTATTTTTGTCTTTTTCATCTTGGCGACGTCCTTGGAACATTCCGCAGTCCAGCAAGAGTCTCTTGCCATTCACCTCCAAAAGATGACGGGAACCTGTGACTTCGCGATCGGCGCCGTAAAAGCAGAGTTTCATTTGAATTTGTGTCAAGTAATCATTACAGTATACTACTTATCTGTTTTTAAAGCAATTTATATGCCCAGACAAAGAAGTTTACTTCATGACCCCGTTGACTGGAACGAAGTTCAGAACCCAAATGGCCCAGAAGCCCTTAAAAATTTGCCTGGATTCAGAGCGCCTTCTCCACCTGCAGAGGAAGTAATCGTCTTCCCCGAGAAGATGCTGCTCAGGATTTGGTCTGGAGCTGTGGGGCAAGTGCTCCAAGATAAAGATTCTTTGGCTTGTGCAGGTTTAGAGGTCTTGGCTTCGAATGGTAAACGGATTCGCCCTGATGAACATTTTTTCTTGAATGGATATCGTTGGCGCTATGAACCTTCACGGAGTTTTGCGCCGTCACAAGAGTTGTGTACCAGGGTTCACTCCGTTCTACCTACTTTACTTCAAGGTGTTCCCGCTGGGCACCAGGGTTCAGTTACAAGAATGGTTCAGATTTCTAACCCCGGGGACGACTTTGCGACGGTCAAAGGCTTTCACAGCTGGACTCCTGTCACAGTCGAGCTTTGGCACGTTGGGGATTGAGCTCATTTCGATCACTCCCTCGGTGTGGGTTCTCCTTGGTTGATCAGATCCACGAGGACCTCTTTGGGCGTGAAGGTGAGGGTTCCATCGCTGGATTTTTTGATCTTGAGACCGAGCACGAGGCCTTCTTGCGTGGCCTTGGACCAATATTGATCGAAGACGAAGTTGCCGAGCGAGTAGTAGATCCACTTGCCGTTGTAGAGTTCGCTGTTTTCAATGACGTGAGGATGGGTTCCCCAAACGAAGTCGGCACCGGCGTCCACAAATTGATGCCCCAACTCCACAACAGAGTCGGGTGCTTCCGTTAAATATTCGGTGCCCCAATGCACGGCGATGATGAGAACATCCACTTGAGTGTCCACTTCTTTGATTTTCTCGAGAGCGGCTGGAGTGTCTAGGTCGATCACGGCGTCATTGAGTCCCAAAAAACCCACGGTGAGTCCATCGAAATCGTAAGAAATAAAGCTGTAGTCTCCATTGGGTGTGTCGGGGTGACCAAAAGCATCGATGCCCACTTCGGCAAGATAGTCGTGGGTTTGCTGAGGACCCGTTTTGCCCATGTCCAAGGTGTGGTTGTTGGCCATGTTGACGGCGGTGAAGCCAACTGTTTTTAAAAGTTCTGCTACGCTAGGTTTAAAATTGAAAACCATGGCGGTGCCGTTGTTCACATACTTGGAATCGGTGATGGGACCTTCCAAATTGGCAAGCACTAGGTCGAGTTCCGTCACGTCCAGTTGGTCTTTGACCGCTTGAATGACTTCGGACATGTGCGTGAAGGGGAAGAGATCGTTGCTGGTGTCTTGATCGGCTAAAGCACGGTCCCGGAGGGTGGCGACGTAGCGGTCCAGCATCACGTCGCCGGTCATGAGCAGATTCACCTCTTGTGATTCTTCAGCCGCTTTGTCGCTCCAAGGTCGCGAAAACAAAGGGATGGTTTCGCCTTCCACGTCTGGCAAACCCTGAGCTTCGAGAATTGAAAAAACCGTCGCTAGAACGAGGAGGAAAGGCCAGAAGGCTTTGGATAGCGTGGGCTTCATTTATGGTAGGTTTTTCCGGCGAGAATGGTGCAGGCGCGGTAGAGCTGCTCCTTTAAAAATACGCGAATCATCTCGTGGGTGAAAGTCATTTTAGAAAAGGCAAGGCGGAGCTTGGCTTTGTTGATGAGCTCGGAGTGCAAGCCGTGGGAACCGCCGATGAGGAATTGCACCTTCCCTTCCCCAAAGTCGCGCACTTTGCCGAGCCAGTTGGCAAACTCTTCGCTGGTCATGGCCTGGCCGCGTTCGTCCAGAGTGACGAGCAACGCACGGGGGTCGAGGTGTTTTTCGAGGGCTTCGGCTTCTTCTTTCTGAGCTTGGGCGCGGTCGTCTTTTTTACAAGCCGGCACCGTGATCGTTTCGAGTTTTATGAAAGCCTGGAGTCGCTTCTCGTACTCGGCTTCGAGTGTTTTGAGCGGGGCTTCTTTGGTTGGACTGACCTGAAGGATTTGAATGTGCATGGGCTTATCATATGCTAAACTGCGCTCTATGAAACCTAAAAAACATGAAGAGCGCCTCGTGACCATCGATCGTTTGGTCTATGGCGGCGAGGGCATTGCGAGCGATGAGGGATTCAAAATCTTTGTGCCCGATGTGGCGCCCGGTGATGAAGCTTTGGTCCAGATTCGTCGTGTGAAGTCGAGTTACGCGGAGGGCGTTGTGAAAGAAATTGTGAAGCCCAGTCCTCTGCGCATTGCAGCGCGTTGCAAGCATTTTGAGGTTTGTGGCGGATGCAAGTGGCAATTTTTGGCTTATGAAGAGCAACTCAAAGTCAAAGAACAGCAAGTGCGAGAGAGTCTGGAACGCCTGGGAGGATTGAGTGGTGATTTGGTTTTACCGATCGTGAGCAACGACAGTCCTTGGTTTTATCGCAACAAAATGGAATTTTCGTTTGGGACTTCGGCGAAGCCGAAGCTTTCTCAAGAAGTGGGTGAAACTCAGCTTGGGTTTTATCCGCCCGGTTATCATTTTGAAGTGTTTGACCTGGAAGAATGTTTTTTGCAATCGGAATGGGTGGTGGAGGTCGTCCAAAAAGTGCGGGCGTTTGCGATTGAGCATCAAATCCCTGTCTACAATTCACACAATCACGAAGGCTTGCTCAAGACGCTGACGGTGCGCGAAGGGGAAAACACGGGCGAGCGAATGATTGTACTCACGACTTCCACAGGGCTTTTTGAACAGAAAGAGGCTTTTATTGAATTGTTTGCGAAGGACGCGAGCGTGACTTCTTTGTACTGGAACAGCGTGTACCAAGTGCCCGGACAACCCACGTGGACCGAGCAGAATTTGCTCGCGGGCAAAGAGGCGCTGACGGAGGTTTTGGAACTCGAAAACGGCACGCGACTGGAGTTCGATATTTTGCCTCAGGCGTTTTTTCAAACCAACACTTTGCAAGCGCAAAAACTCTATTCCAAAGCCTTGGAACTGGCAGACCTCACGGGCGCTGAAATCGTTTATGACCTGTATTGCGGAACAGGTACGATTGGCCTCTTTTGTGCGCACAAAGCCAAATTGGTGCTTGGGATTGAAGTCAATGAATCCGCCGTGGAAAGCGCTCAAAATAACGCTCTTAAAAACGGCATCAAAAATGTCCGCTTTTATTTGGGCAGCGTGGAGCAACGTCTCAATGAACTGGCCAGCATGGGTGAAGGCAGTCGCCCCGACGTGGTGATCGTGGATCCGCCTCGCGCGGGGCTTGGCGAGAAAGTGGTCGCCGACTGCGTGGCGTTTGGTGCGGCTAAAATAGTCTACGTTTCTTGCAATCCAACGACGATGGCACGTGACCTCAAGCAATTTACGGAACTCGGATACACGACCCAGTCGGTGCAGCCCGTGGATATGTTCCCGCAAACTCACCATGTGGAATGTGTTTGTTTGCTGACCAAAAGTTAAATGAAGCGTCAAAACCGTTTTATTTCCGTCCTTCTTTTGGCCCTATTGTTGGGCGTTCTTTTGCTTCAAGTTTTAGGCCTATTCAAATGGGAAGAGTCTCTCTATTTTGGATATCGGCTCAGCAATCCTTTCCAAGCCAAAGGAGATTTTTACGATCCCGTGAAAGGCCATACTGGAATAGACATTGCTGCGCCCGAAGGCACTCCCCTTTCTATGACTGTGCCTCTTCGCGTGGTGGACATTCGGCAACAAAATGAAATGGGCACTTGCCTGTATGCTGAAGATGCTTGGGGAAATATTTTGGTCTTCGCACATTTGAATGAGATCCTTACAACAGAGGGCGCGCTCATCAAAGCGGATGAAATTTTTGCAAAAACGGGCAACACCGGCACTGCCACTAAAGGCCCTCATTTGCATTTTGAGATTCTTTCGGAAGAGCCCGAAATGGGTTATGAAATCATGACGCGGAGCCTAGGAAACTACAGCGGTTACAATATTAACCCTGTGGATTACTTATCCCAGATCCCGAATTGAATCAACGTTGGCTTGCTTCTCTGAATTCGGCGTGAGGGAGCTGCGCTCTCAATAGTGGAAGAAGAGCTTCGATGGAGCTGCGATTTTCAGAGAGAACAAGCCTTCTGCCGTCCGCCGTGTGAAAGTGGAGGTTCATTTGAAAACTAGGGCGCCCGTTTTGATAAACGATGGAGATCACCTCCACCGTTTTGATTTGACTGGGCTGATGTTCCAAAATTTCAAGTAAGGGATTGGGTTTGAAGGCGATTTTTGCCATTTTAAGCATCAAGTAAACCACTCCCAAGGCAAGCAGACTCACAGCCACTTGTGTGAAAAGAGTTCGTTCCGGATCATAAAAAACGGCGGCGAACATCATGGCGAGCAGTCCGGCTAAGATGAACAAGACAATGATGAAATTGCGTTTGGTTCGTTGGATGGAGATTTGCAGTCGTCGTCGGAGTTCTGTGTTCATAAATCAGTTTAGTTGTTTCAGCCACTCCAACGCTTCTTCACGATTTTGTAAGTCGTGACCGAGTTGTTTCACCATGGCCTCTGTGAGGATTTCGCCCACACGAGGACCCCCTTTGATGGACAGCACTTGCATCACGTCTGCGCCGGTGATGAAAGGTTCCGGCAAAGCCGGGAAACGCTGCAAACAGTCTTCACGAGCGGCTTTGACTTGATTGTACAGATGCAGGCTGGCCGGAGTGGTGCCCATGGCATCCGCGTAAAACAAGAGCATGAGACTTGGGAAGCGTTCGTCTAAAAACCATTGGCGTTGCTTGCCGATTTCCATGTCGAGGAGTTGGTGCATCATGAAATGATGGCGAATCACCCAGGTGACGTGCTCAATGTCGCGGCGAGAAAATTTGAGGCGGCGCATGATTCGTTCCGCAATTTCGGCAGACACTTCGCTGTGGCCATCGAAGCGGATGCGTTCTTCGATTTTGAAGGTTTCCGGCTTGCCAATGTCGTGCAAAATCACGGCCCAATGATCGAGCAAGGTGGCTTCCTCCGGCAAAGAGTTGAGTGCTTGCATGAGGTGAGTCCACACATCGCCTTCGTGGTGGAATTCGGCTGGCTGAGCCATTCCTTTGCAGGCTTCCAGTTCGGGTAAAACGTAGGGTAAAACGCCGGTGTCTTGCATGTCTTCAAAAGCCACAGGTGCACTTCGCGCCATGATGATTTTATTGAGTTCATCTCGTACGCGTTCCCAGCTCACTTTGTCGGCGAGTGGAGCGTGTTTTTTGAGGGCGGCGTAGGTGTCTGGATGGTAATTGAAACCTAGCGTGTTTTTAAAACGGATGGCCCGAAGGATGCGGAGGTGATCTTCAAGAATTCTTTGATGCGGGTCGCCAATGAAACGGATGAGTTTGTTGCCGATGTCGTCTTGTCCCCCAATGAAGTCGTGCATCTCGTCTTTAATGGGATCGTAAAAAAGTGCGTTGATCGTGAAGTCGCGGCGTTGAGCATCGTCTTCGGCGTGGCTGAATAAAACCGCATCGGGACGACGTCCATCGCTGGTGCCGGAGTCGCTGCGAAAGGTGGCGATTTCAAACGTGTGTCCATTTTCGTTCACATGGATCACACCAAAGGCTTTGCCCACGGGATAGGTGTCGACGAAGAGTTTTTCAATTTGATCGGGCAAGGCACTGGTCGCAATGTCGATGTCTTTGGGTTCGCGGCCCATGAGTTTGTCGCGCACACATCCCCCGGCAAAATAAGCTTTGAATCCAGCTTTTTGCAGGGTGGCAACGATTTGTGTGGCGGTGGACTTCATGGCGACAGTGTATTCTACTTACAGGCTCTGGATCAACTCTGCAGGAGTCATGATTTTAAATGGAAATTTTTGTTTTTTGATTTTTTCGTTCATAAAATCTTTCCGATCCAGTGTAACGAGAACATCCACTTTCAACTGAAATGCGCCCCACAAAATGGGCAAATCTTTTGAAATGATATGAGGCTGCCAAGTTGTTTCAAATCCTAAATCCACTTCTTCATCACTCAGTTCAATTAGTTCGGCACACAAAGACCAAAACTTTGGTAAAGCTTGTTCATTCTTCTTTTGAAGATTCCTTTTCGCCTCCAAAAGAGCATAACGACTGCCCACTATCTTGATCACTTTGCGTTCAGCTAAGAGAAAAAGTGCCCTCGACCCCCCTGTTTCGGACAAAGCAGCCGCAAAAAGTATATTGGCATCTAAAAAAACCGTCTTCATTTCTTCTTCGAGAGTAATTTATTCAATTTTTTTATGGTAACAGCATTCATTTTATCTTCATCCATCCATTTCCCAATTTCTTCTTTGGTGAAGAAATTATCCTCATTCTCTACCTGCAATTTTACAAAAAGAATTCCCCCTTGAGTCAGCTTCGCCTGCAACAATGAATCCTTTTGAATTCCAAGTTTTTCACGAAACTCGGCAGGAATGGTCACAAGACCTTTCTCTTGAGTTCGTACTATTTTTTCTTGAGTTGGCATATTGGAAAGTTAGAAAGTTGGATTTTCTGCAGAAAGAATACCTTAAGATACTCCTAGAAGTAAAGCGCAGCTTTTTTGCAAAAGTCCTCGTTTAAATGTATAGATGACTTATGAAAATCCTTGCGATCGAAAGTTCGTGCGATGAAACCTCTGTGGCCGTGGTGGAAGATGGACGACGTGTGCACAGCAATGTGATCGCGTCCCAAATCGCCAAGCACGTGGAGACAGGGGGCGTGGTGCCGGAAGTGGCCGCACGGGAACACATCAAGGCGATGATTCCCGTTTTGAAAATGGCGATGCAAGAAGCAAAAGTGAACTGGAAAGACATCGATGCCGTGGCGGTGACGAAAGAACCGGGACTCATCGGGTCATTGGTGGTGGGACGGGTGACGGCGGCGGCCTTGGCCTTTGCGCAAGACAAACCTTTACTCGAAGTGAATCACATTCACGGGCACATGTACGCCCCTTGGCTGGTGCCCGCGGACATTCAAGAAATGCCTGCTGAACCTCAGCTGCCTATTTTGATTCTGACGGTTTCGGGAGGGCACAATGAACTGGTGCTGGTGCGTGGACATGGGGACTTCGAGATTTTGGCCGAAAGCATCGACGACAGTGCCGGAGAAGCTTTCGACAAAGTGGCGCGTTTGCTCGGGCTCGGCTATCCCGGTGGCCCTGCCATTGAAGAACGTGCGAAGTTGGGGAATCCAGAGGCTGTGAAATTCCCCATTGCGCTGCGCAAAGAAAAGAACTTTAGTTTTTCTGGACTAAAAACCTCCGTTTTTTACTATTTGAAAGACAATGAAAGTCGGTTAAAAGATGAGACGTTTGTGAACGACATTGCGGCTTCTTTTCAGGAAGCGGCCGTGCAAGCTTTGGTTCAAAAACTGGTGCAAGCGATTCATGAATACGCTCCCAAAGAAGTTCACCTCACGGGAGGCGTTTCCGCCAATCGTTTTTTGCGCGGTCGTATTGAAGAAGAGTTGAGTCGAATCCAAATCCCTCCGCTTTTTAGAGCTCCCCTGAAGATGGAATACTGCACCGACAACGCCGCAATGATTGGAGCCGCCGCTTTTTTCATGCGTTAAAACAAAATTCTTGCTCGAACCTGAAAACGTGGTATAGTCTTCAGTAATCATTCATTTTACCCACTTTCTCTATGTCCGATGACATCGTAGCGTCCGAAGGGGCTTCTTCTGACAAGATCCAGAAGCAGCAAACCCCAACGGGTATTCATGATATTCTTCCAAAGGATCATGAGTATTTCACTTTCATTAAGAAAGTCGCTCGTCATCGTTTCCGTCAAGCGGGTTTCCGTCGCATCACCACTCCGATTTTGGAGCAC
>CALRCE010000004.1 GCA_943354505.1 Candidatus Peribacteria bacterium | reverse complement strand
TTTCCGCAAAGCGCACGGTGGTGGTTTCTCCGCGAGCCGTGCACCGTCGCGTGCCCACCACTGCCAGGCAAGGAGCTTCTAAGACACTCAAATCCCCTTCGTAATAAAGGACTTCAGGCGCGGAATACAAAGCCGCGAGCAAAGGAGGATAGCGTGGATCGGTGCGAAAAAGTTTTTGAATCACAGGATTGGGGTTGATTTGTTCCAGTATAAATTCCACCCCACAAAAAAGTCCTGACAAAAGCTTGACTAATGCAAGTGACTTGCATTAGTGTGCAAACAAATCTGTTAAAAAATGAACATCCTAGAGTCCCATTTCGCACGTTGGAAGAAACAAGGTTACCGCATGACCAAAAATCGCAGTGCTCTTTTGGAACTTTTTTTAAGTGAAGCCCATCCCCTTTCAGCCGAAGAAATCCAAAAAAAATTGAAACGCAAACGAGTGACCGCAGACCCTTCCACCCTCTACCGGGAGTTGGATTTTTTGGTGCAAGAAGCCGTGATTCAAGAAGTGAAACTTCAGCCCAAAAAAAGATTCTTTGAACTCAGTTTTAAAAAGCACCATCACCACTTGGTTTGCCTGCGTTGCGAAGCCATCGATGAAGTTGAGATGGACAATGAACTTGAAGTTTTAGAGAAAAAGATTCAACGTAAAAGAAACTTTCAAATTCAGTCCCACGTGTTAGAATTTTTTGGACTCTGTGCTTCCTGTTCTAAATAAAATCCACCATGAAAAAAACACTCACACTCTTATTGACCTCCGCACTGCTCCTGAGTGCCTGTGGCGCCTCCTCCTCCCAGCCGGGCACTTTAAAAGTGGTGACCACCTTTTATCCTTTGGCCTACCTCGCAGAACGCATCGGCGGCGATCAAGTCCAAGTCACCAACCTCGTGCCCGTGGGCGGTGAGCCTCACGACTTCGAACCCAGTCCTCGTCAAATCGTTGCCGTGACCGACGCAGACGTGGCGCTCTACATGGGACAAGGGTTTGAACCCTGGATGGAAGACTTAAAAACCGAGCTGGATTCAAAAGGAGTGGTGGCGGTGGAAGTGAACAGCCGCTTGCCCATCGTGCAGTTTTCTCAAGAAGGACAAATGAACGCCACCGACAACAGCTACGATCCTCACACATGGCTCGACCCTCTGATGATGGAAGAAATGGTGTCCATGGTCTTGGACGCTTTCTCAAAGGCGGATCCCGAGTCCGAGGCACTCTACTCAGCCAATGCGGAAACGCTCATCCGTGAATTGCAAACGCTCCACGAAACCTACCAAGCGGGTTTGGCAAGTTGCGAAAACAAAACGATTCTCGTTTCTCACGACGCTTTTCATTACCTCGCGGAACGCTACGGAATCGAAACCATTTCAGTCTCCGGGCTCTCCCCTGAAGACGAACCCTCGGCCAATCGACTCACGGAACTCGCAGACTTTGCAAAACAGAACGAAAGCAAGTACATTTTCTTCGAAACACTCGCAAATCCTGACGTCGCAGAAACTCTCGCCGACGAAGCTGATCTCACGCCTCTGATTTTCAATCCCATCGAAGGATTGACGGTGGAAGAAGCACAAAACGAGCAAACCTACTTCACCTTGATGCAAGCCAACTTAGTCAATCTAAAATTGGCCCTGGCGTGTCAATAATTCTCTTTCTGAAATGGCCTCAGCTCCTCTCATCCAAGTCAAAGACCTCAGCATCGTTCGCGATGGAAACTCCATCTTGGATCGTGTCAGTTTTACAATCAAAGACGGAGAATACGTGGGCATTGTGGGACCCAACGGGGGAGGAAAAACCACGCTGCTGCTCAGCATGCTCGGCTTGCTCAAACCCACGCGTGGCGAAGTCAAAGTCTACGGAAAGCCAGCCGATGATCCCAAGTCCCGTGAATCCATCGGTTACGTTCCTCAAACTTTTTTAGGTCAAAAGTTCACCTTCCCCATCACGATTGAAGAAGTCGTTGCAACAGGAGTCGTACGCCCAGGATTTTGGGGCACGCTCAGCAAACGAGAATGGAAACGTGTGCACGAAAAACTGGATCTCGTGGGCATGAAAGGCACCGAAAAAGAATCCTTCCACAAACTCTCCGGAGGTGAACGTCAGCGTGTGATCATCGCGCGAGCCTTAGTCGGAAACCCCGACATTTTATTTTTGGATGAACCGCTCAGTGCCGTGGATCAACCCTCCCAAGCCACCTTCTATAAGTTGCTCAGCCAACTCAACAAAAAAGGACTCACGGTGGTGCTCGTCACTCACGATTTAGAAATGGTGGCCAAGCAAGTGTCTCGCGTGCTCTGTCTCAATCAAAGCATTTACATGAACTGCAAAACCTCCGAACTTTCCGAAGCCCACAACTGGTCCGAATTTTTTGGCGACGCCAAAGCCGTTCACCATCACTCTCACTAAACAATGAGTATTTTTGAATACAGTTTCATGGTTCGCGCTCTGCTCGCCGGCAGCCTCATTGCCGTTGTGGCGCCTTTGCTCGGAATTTTTGTGGTGGCTCGCAACACCAGTCTCATCGCTGACACCCTGGCTCATGCCGCGCTCGCTGGAGTGGGCATCGGAGTGATCCTCGGCATCTCCCCAACGTGGGGAGCCGTCGCCGTGGCCTTGCTCGCCGCCTTGGGAGTGGAATACCTCATGAAGAACCACCGCTTCTCCGCCGACGCCGTGCTCGCCTTGTTCCTCTCCGGAGGTCTTGCCCTCGCCGTGGCCCTGGTCCGCGTCAAAGGGGCCTCCATCAATTTTGAAAACTATCTATTCGGAAGTCTCATCACCGTCACCGCCAACGAAGTCTGGATCTTGCTCCTCACGAGTCTCGCCATGATCGGCCTCATCCTCGCCTATTGGTGGTCCTTCCTCTCGCTTTCGTTCTCCGAAGAACTCACCTCCACCCGTGGCCTCAACACCAAAATGCTCAAAAATCTGCTCGCCGTACTCACGGGGCTCATGGTTTCTCAGTCCCTTAAAATCGTAGGTGGACTGCTCATTGGCGCCATGATGGTCATCCCCGTGCTCATCGCCATCACCCTCTGCAAAAGCGCCCGCAGCAGCGTGCTGGTCTCCATCATTTTTGCTCTGCTCTCGGTCTGGTCTGGACTCATCATTTCATACTACCTCAACATCCCCAGCGGCAGCGCCATCGTCCTCATGAACGTCTTCTGGTTTGCCGCCGCCCTGCTGGTGAAAGGCTTTGGAACGTTTAAGAATAGCTAGTTCGCACTTGAAATTTTATTTTACCACGCTAAAATAAAAGCAGAGAAGGCTTATCGGCCCGTGGTTTATACGCCACAACTTAGCGGAGAGCCTTTTCTTCTTTTCCAGGAAATATAGAGATCAGATATTTCTTTAAAGTCGATTGATCAAATTTTACTTGAACATGGAAAAGCTCTTTCTCTTTAGTGAAACCAGAAAAACGGTAAAGCGTATCCTCTGAGTGCTGAGGATCTTCCTTGAGAGAGGGTTCAATACGGCTATTTTCAATGAGCTCTATAGCAGCAGAAAAATACCTCAATCGTCTCAAGCGGTCCGGCCAAGTTTTCTCAAAAAGATGATCCCAAAATAGCCCGAGGAAGATTTTATCTTTGCAGAAGTAAGCAGAGCGTAAATAGGGCTGACGCTTACTCCTCTTCTTTATCATTTTGTAGATAAAAGATGCTTTCCTCCAGACCTCGTGAAAGTCTGTCCCCGTTAATGCTCCTGACTTTGTTTGATAAACACGCATAAAAGAACTCTAACACGAAGAGTCCTGACAAAACTCTGAAATTAAATCAAAAATTAGAAAGTGTGCGCACGCACAGATTTTACTCGAGTTTATGGCTTGAATAAGGCATTTACTTTCTGTAAATGCTCATGATCATGCATCATATATTCTTTGAAGATAAACAAGCAATTCATCGATGTACTTTTCAATATCTAAAAAAGGAGCAGGAAATCCAGAGTCGTACAGCAGTTCAACTAGATCTTCTGGGATATGCTTTGATCCTTTCTTTGGATAACGTGGTTTAGACTTCAGCTCAGGATCAATTAGTTTCAAACCATCGTAAACAAGTTTCATGTAAGTTTCAGGATCAGCAGTTGAAGGCAGGCTGAAACTGGGTATATATCTCTTAAACTCCACTTCAAGCAGCTGTTTAGCCTCTTGGTTCTCTAAAAAACCAACTTTCCTTCCACTGTGATATGGCAAATTTAGTTTATCTTTTTGCCCCCTCATACCATGCGAAACTGGGCCGTATCCAAGGTATTCATCCCAATGTTCGATTACCTTGTTTCGAAAAAAGTAGACCTCTTTATCTAAAGGAGGTTTTAGTAACTTTGAATCTAATCTGTCGAGGCGTCTGCCAAATTGGTTGACTGCAGCTAAAAACTGAAAGAAAGCTAAAGCTGTCATTATTGTGTTATCACTCATGCTGATCATTTCTTCCGTTGTACATGATCTATGTCCACCTGGCCCCTTTCTCATATCTTCTAACGTTTTCTCAAAAGTCTCAGCGCACTTTTTCATATTGATATAGCAAACCCGAAATGTCTTTGCTTGAGTCATTAAAAACGCTCTCAAGTCTGTAAAAGCTGGATAAGCTGGGTTGCTCAATTGGGATTGAGTACACAAAAGTATAAAGTCGTCGAAAGGTGTTTTAATGAAATCAGTCATTAGTTATTTAAATGTCAAAGATTCATTTCACTTCCCCAGCGCAAACCCCTCCCCGTGGATCGTGACCCCCAGTGGCTTCACCACCACTTCGCGAGCCTCGGCTTCTTCGACGTGGCCCGCCACACAAGCTTTTAGACCCTGCTCAGCAGCCAAAGCCACCACCTTTTCTGCTTCTTCACGAGTGTGCGTATAAATCGCCATTCCAACACCATAATTAAAAGTCTTCAGCATGGTTTCGGTGCTCATTCCGCTCGCCTGTTCCACAAAACTAAAAATCTCAGGCACCGGCAACATCGTGTCCACCACATAACGCAGCGCTTGTCTGGGGCGCATCAATTTCTGCCATCCGTGTCCCGTGATGGGCTCCACGTTCGAAGGACGAATGCCGGCCTTCATGACCGCCTGCACAAGCGAGGTGTACAAATGTCCCGGCGCATTGATCGCTTCCCAAAATTCCATTCCGCTCGGCAACTTCGTGCGATAACCCTGAGGCAAACCTTCCGCCACACTGCGCAGCGTCGTAAACCCATTTTCGTGAGGCCCGCTGCTTTCCACAAAGACCATAAAATCGCCCTCCACAAGTTCACTCGAATCGATCGCACTGTACCCAGCCGGAACCACTCCAAATAAGGCACCCGCAATGTCCAACTTATCTTCGAAAATCTTGGTCTTCAGCTGAGGTGTTTCTCCTGAAAAGTAGACACAACCGACACGTTTGCAGCCGTCCACAAATCCATCTAAAAAGCCCTCCATGAATTCGGCCGTGAACACGAGCTCCGGACGCGCCGAAGGCAAATACAAAGAGATCAAAATCGTCTGCATTCCCGAGGATGCCGCGTCGTTCGTCAAAGTCGACATGGTCTTGAGCCCGACGTTCCTCCAAAACTTCACCCACTCTTCACTCGAAAAATCGTCAGGCCTGGCATCATCCGCCGTTCCCAGCCCTTCCGGCAACAAAGTCACCAGCAAATTCTCCGCGCCGCTCTTCAAAAACGGTTTCAAATCCAAGGCGAACACATTCGCACTCGCTCCAAAACCACCCGGCATAAACCCATACGCCTCCGCAAATCCCATCGTTTTCTTGCTTGCCGCGATGAACGCGTTCTTAGCTCGGTCGAGATCCACGTAGTCGATTCGGTCGGGAAGCATCAGAGGAGATTAAGGATGAGCAGAGCATGGAGGACTGTCGCCACTTTTTCCAGTCCAAACAGGTTGAGTTTCAGTGGATATATGGTATAATAATAAGATTCATTCGTCAAACCATGGCACAAACGCCCGGAATTCAACCGACAATCACCTTTCCAACGCCCAATCCCATCGTGGATCGACGGGAGATGAATCTAAGAAATCTCCTCACGCAAGTGGCTCATTTTCTGCGTTTAGGGAACAACGGTCCTCGAGTTAAAAAACTGAAAGAAATACTGGAACTAACAGATAAAGAAGCAGTGCTGTCGGAGTTGGAAGCTCTGGGCGTTCAAGTGGACACGGGCCTTGCCTCCCAAGAGTTACCTGCCATTTTAGAGGCCCTTGCCGGCCTCGTTCGAGAGATCGAACGCAAGTCACAAATCCCGACCCTCACAGAAGACTTCAGCAAGCAGCTGTCAGCCGTTCAGTCCATGGAAGGCGGGCCTCGATCCACCGACGTGCTCCCCACCGATCCGCGACTGGATCACTTAAGAACCGACTTTGACAAGGGCCTATTCATTCTGGAAGAAAAGAAAGTTGTGCCACAGTCCGGCGAACGACCAGCGGATGCACTCAAGCGAAAACAACCCGACCGATCCAACCTCACTTGGGAAGACATGGTGGAACGTCTCAACCGCCTCAATCCAAAGAATCACGAGAGGACAAACCTTGCTTTGGTTCTTGCCATGGAAGGCGGTGGAGAACTCATCGGAGTGAGCAAAGGAGGCCAACTCTTATTCAAAGATCGTGAACCCACCTTCTGTCGTGGCATGGACTATTGGGAAACCTACGAAGCGGTGTACGGCCCAGAAGGTCAGCCCACCGGTTACCAACTGTTCCCCACAGAGGACGCCTACGACAAACCCAAAAGTGTCGCCGTGCTGGAATACATTCGCAAGCTCGCCATGTTCAGAGGCGAGGAAGGAGCATCCACTTGGCTCAACAATGGACGCGATCCCAAAAAACAACTCACTGTCGTACGAACTTTGGACTATTCAAAAATCAGCGATCTAACTTCAGTCATGCCTCACAACCCTGCCGACAAACGCCCGACCCGTGGTGCCGTTCGTCTCCTCAAAGTCTAGTTTTTCAGTTTCACTTGAAAGAAGTCCGAAATCGCCTGACGCGTTCCAAACGAAACACGCTCGCTTTTGCAAGTGGGGCACATGTATTCGTACTTGGTTTTGTGCTTGATGGGCTCGTCCACAATGGCTTTGCAATCCTTGCAATAGAACACGATGGGGCTTCCTTGCGGAGCAGCCGTTTCTTCGCTCACTTCATCTGTCACGGTTGTGTCGTCGGACATAATTAAAAGTTGTTATCGTTGTCTGAACTAGAAATTCCATAAGGAGAGGAAGCGTTGCGTCCGCCCCAAAAATTAGACGCGTTGTTGCTGCCATAATGCACGGATCCGCCTTGGCTGCGAAGCCGTGCCTGCATCAACTTGTATCGAGCCTTCGGATCCAAAGTCAAAGGATCCACAGAAGGGGTCGCCGTGGGCGCAGGTTGAGAAAAGCTGGTCTGCACGGGGCGTGCCTGTTCGTAAGACACCGGACTGGGGCCGGCAAAAGGTCGATCTTCTTGAATTTCAACCTCCTGCACATCTTCTTCAAGGCTCACGATTTCATTCACTTCTTCCTCTTTTGCACGAGAAAACCACCCCGCCACCATCATGAATCCCGCCGTGATGAACGCAAAAGTCATCCCAAAGCGAGTGGATTTGGTGCTGAGGTTCACTCCAAAATCAGGGTGGAAGAACACCGAGTTCGCCACCACCATGAGCAACACCGATTGCAAACCCAAAATCACACTCAGAATTCCGCCGCGTTTCTTAAGATTGAAAAAATGCTTGCCCAACAAAGGCAGAAACATATTAAAGAAACTGATCGCTCCCAAGCCCATCACCATGAATCCAATCAAAAAGAAGGGGCCCTGGAGTCCGAGGTAACTATCGCCCACGCCAAAGCTGTTTCGCTCATCGTACCAAGGCATGAGTGGGCTGATCATGAGACCTGCACTCGCCAGCAAAACCACCTGTTTTCGGAGGGGGAGACGAAGAAAGCCTTGTTTCATCCGCTGTGTGAGCGACATAATGACGGGGAAAATCGAGTTCAATCTATCAAAAAAAGTTCATTATGCCAACGAAAACCCTAGGCATCGACATCCGCGAAGCCAGTGAGAAAGGAGCGGGCAAAGGCCGCTACACGCTCAATCTGGTCAAAGCCCTCATCGCCGCCGCTCCTGAGCAAGACTTCGTGCTCTTCACAAAAACGCCCAATCCTCACTTTCAAACCACCGAGCACGTCAAACAACTCTGCATCAAAGGGAAAGGGCTAATGTGGCACTGGAACCTGCGCCGTCACTTGCTCAAAGCTCCCGTGGACTGGTTTCTCGCTCCAACAAGCACCATCTACCCCGCCCTCGCTCCCAAAGCTCAAAAAGTCGCCGTGGTGATCCACGACCTCATCACCTTCTTGCACGCCAAGTCTCATCCATGGTTCCCAACCCTCGTAGAGCGCCTCACCCTGCCCCGTGCCCTCAAGAAAGCGCGTCTACTTCTTCCCGTTTCCGAAAACACCCTCCGCGATCTGCACAAACTCTTCCCGTTCACCAGAGCCAAAGCCGCGATCGTCGCTTCGCCCGCCGTGCCCGAAGACATCCACGCCGTGGACAGCCAAAAAATCGATTTACCCCCAAAGTACATTTTAGCAGTGGGAACCCTCTTGCCTCGCAAGAACATCGCTCTGCTGTTCAAAACCCTAGCACTCCTCCACGAGAAACACCCCGATCTCCACCTCGTCGTGGTGGGTGGCCGAGCGGCCAAAAGCGCTTCCACGCTCAACGTTATTCAAACCCTGCCCACAACCATTCAGGATCGCATCCACTTCCTCGGTTCCGTCTCCGGCTCTCAACTCTGCGAACTCTACTCCCGCGCTCTCGTCTTCGCCTTCCCTTCTTTATACGAAGGATTTGGCATCCCGCCTCTCGAAGCCATGGCCTGCGGCTGTCCCGTCATCGCTAGCCGCTCTTCTTCCATCCCCGAAGCAGTCGGAGACGCCGCTGTGCTCGCCAGCCCCTTCAAACCCGAGGAATGGGCCGAAGCCATCGAGCACCTCATGGACCCCCTCGTCGCCAACCGTTACCAACAAAAAGGCCTCGCCCGCATCAAAGAGTTCTCTTGGGAGAAGACAGCGAAGAAGATTTTACAGAATCTCTAAACGCCGCCGCGCAAACTCTTAAGAGTGAATTTTGCCTTGAAGCCCAAAAAGAATTTTCTTTTTAAGTAAAGTTTTTCAAACCGAAACACGATGTTGAGCCAATCCTGCTCGTCCAGTTGTCCTAATTTCGAATAAAGTCTTCCATAATCAATGGATCTTGCTTGGTGGAGACAGACCACTTGTCTTTCACCTTTTTGAGTGAAGGGGCTATAGTCGCGCCAAAAAGCGGTTCCTATCTGGTCACTTTTGACGTGCGGTCTGAACCGTAGGAAGGATCCACCCCAAGTTCATGACACAGAAATTCAGGGTCTCGGATGGCACCAGAACGGATTCCTTCATCGATGCACCCCTCCAGGCTAGCAGTAAGGACCAGTCTCACATCATCCAAGCTGACGTCCTGTTCGTACAGATACACCGCATCCCCACAGTGTTTTGCTTCCAGAGGAAGCTTTGGACGATGTCCTCCTAACAAAGGAATCGTCCAGTAGCGACACGCCACTTCGCCCAGAGCAAAAGTTTGTGCGGCACTGTTGTAGGGACTCAATGGAGTTGGGTAGACCGCAGTCTTGAAAGTCAGTAGACCTGGATCCTTAGCAGACCAACCTTCTCTACTTGAAACAGACACCGAAGGAACGAAAAGAAAAAAGCCCGTACTCTTATCGGGCAATTCCACACAGCCTTGCATTGCAGTAGTATCCACAACTGGAGACCAGTCTATAGGGGTCGAAGATGAAGCAATGTTTTCATTATCTCCACGCTTTATTCCATTCAATTTTTCAGCCCGCCGCTTGCACTCTTTCTCTTTTAAAACAGAGGAACCAACGACGGAAAGCTCCGTTCTCTTGCCCAGTTCCTCCAGCAGTTGCTCTTCACCAGTCAGATCCTCAAACACCCTGCTCCTGGCACTGCTCAAATGTTCAACAAAAGATGCAAGTGAGGGTGAAATTGAGGCAGCTTTCATTGCCTCTTTTGAAGGATCCTCATCCTCGGGTGAAGGAGAACATCCGGCAAGATCTGTGGCAAGAAGGAGAGTCGATAGTCCTAATCCAAGTTTAGACATGCAGGGGAACAGGATAGCGGTTATTATAAGTGCAATTTAAATTTTTGTCAACAACCCCTCAAACTCCTCCATCATTGCCCCCAGTTGGTAGTGTTTTTTCACAAACGCCTGGCCGTGCCTGCCCAACGCTTTTCGCAACGCAGGGTCCTTTTGCAAACGCTTGAAAGCCTTGTCCAGCTCCGCCACTTTCGGCTCCACAATCCACGCGTCGCGGCCGTGCACAAGGTCCTTCGAAATGCCACACGCGGTCGTCAAAAGCACTGGCGTTCCAAAGTGCATCGCCTCGGCCGCCACCATTCCAAACGGATCCATTTCGCGAGACGCCAGCACGAACAAATCACTGCGTTTATAAAGCTCCATCAATTCGCCTCGTGGCAAAGAATCCACGAACAAAACGCGGTCCAAATCGGCCTTTTTTTGCAGCTCTTTTTTCAGCGGTCCACTGCCCACCACCACAAGCTTCACATCAGGTTTAGAATGGACAAGATGGACAAGCATGTCCACTCCTTTATCAGGTGTCAAACGCGCCACAGTGGACACTACAAAACTCCCGTCTATAAATGCCGCCACCTCGCCTCGTAAGGGACTCGCCTTTTCCACCATCACCGCACACGAAATCGCCGCCAGTCGAGGGCTCACCCCGCGCTCCGAAATCCAGGGCCGAACGAGCGGAGCCATCGCATTGCTCGTCACCACCACCGTCGCCCAGCGCGACCACCATTTGTACACGATTCGCCACGGATTTTTGCTCAGCCATCGTCCGATCCGCGCGTGCTCAATCCACAGCGTTCGCATTCCAAACAGCCGAGCCCACGGGGTCATCAAAAGTTTCTCACCAAACGACAGCATGAGCACCGAGTCCACGTCCCAACGTTGCCGGGCCTTGCCCAACATCAGTCCCGCCTTCAAAAACAAAAACGGACTGAGCACCGTGAACGCCAAAAGCCAAAACTTCGTCACCGGCGGCTTCCCCAACCACGCAAATTTCGCATCAAAGTGGGCCTCTTTAAACGCCTCGCCCAGCACACGACACGAACCCAGGTAAAAGCTCGGAATCCCTCGCGCATCCAACTCTTTGGCCAAGGTGAGGGTGTGCAGCTCCTCCCCACCCCATTGGCTAGTGTAGGGAAATCGAGTGACAAGGAGTCGGGCTTTCGCTAGAGTTTTCATGTCGTTTAATAAACGGTACTCATGAAACCAAAAAAGCCCCACAAGTTCCAGACCATTGGTTTGCTTGGCAAAAGCAAAATCAGCGATCGAGCCACCTACCTCAAAGAACTGCAAAAGTACTTTGTCAGTAAAAAATGCACCTTGATGTGGGACGAGTACTGTGGAGAAGTTCTCGGGAAGAAAGGCGAATCCACTCGCCTCACCATCCTTAAAAAATGCGACCTCGTGCTCAGCCTTGGAGGCGACGGAACCCTGCTCAAGCTCATTCGAGATCTGCCCTTGCGTAAAGACCTTTATATTTTGGGAGTCAACATGGGAACGCTCGGCTTCAACACCGAAGTCAACGATCCCAAGAAAATCTTTGAATATTTAGATGAGTTTTTCCGCGGCGAATACCACATCGACGAACGCCTCCTGCTTCGCGCCACGCTCTACCGAAAAGGCAAAAAAATCGACACCCACCTCGCCCTCAACGAAGCCGTGATCAACCAAGGCAACTTCGCACGCCTCATCTCGCTCTACGCCGAAATCGATCAGCGCAAAATGCTCGAATTCAAGGCGGATGGAGTGATCGTGGCCACCCCAACAGGTTCCACAGGTCATTCTTTGTCAGCAGGCGGCCCCATCATGCACCCTCGCATCGACGGTTTTGTTTTCACGCCCATTTGTCCCGCAGAACTCACCGTGCGTCCCATCGTGATTCCCGCCAATCGCCAGATCAACATCAAAATCCTCACCGAACGCCGTTACGCCGACAATCAGATCGGTCTCACCATCGACGGTCAGATCATGATTCCCGTGGAATACGACGACGAGGTTAAAATCCGCACCTCTCACCGAAAACTTCGCCTCATTCGTCGAGCCAAAGCAGGAGGCAATTACTACCGCCTTTTGCGCGATAAATTGAGTTGGGGAAAACGAGCTTAAGAGTACAATGGGGTTGTCTCCACGTCTGTTTCAATGAACCTTTCGAAAACTAGAAAACTCTTCACACTCATCCTCACTTGGACGCTGTTCACTGCTCCTCTCGCCAACGCTGGAGTTCTCAGCTGTTCAGTGGCTGCGACCTGCACCGCTCCCGACGTCACCGTCATGAAACTCTACCGCACATCCGGAGGGCACGCAGAACTCTCCAGCGGCTCGACCTACACTAATCTGGTGTGTTGCACGGGAATCACAGGGCTTGGGAACAGTTGCTCCGGCACCTACGATGAAGTCCTTCAACTCTCCGCCACCACCAACGCTCACGTGGAACAAAACAGCCAAGCCAATTACGGCCAATCCGCCTGCCTTTCGGTGAGCACAGGAACGGTGACGGTGGCCTACCAATCCACCAACTGCACAGGCTACGACACCACCGTGGCTTCCATATCAGGGGTCACCAATGCCCACGCAGGAAACAGCTCGGCCTACACCACCAAAGTCTGCGCAACAGTGGGCTCTGCGCAAACACTTTCTTTCAGCATCTCTGGCAACAGCATTGGCTTTGGCACACTCAGCACCAGCGCTGCACGCTACGCCAATTCAGCGGGAACAGGCTCCAGTTCAGAAACGGAAGCCCACACCCTCACCGCCTCCACCAATGCTACGAGCGGTTACATCATCACCGTGCAAGGCGCGACCTTAAAACAAGGAACCGCCACTATCGATGCCATAGGGGCCACGAACACCGCTTCCAGCACAGGAACAGAGCAATTCGGTCTCAGAGCCTCGGTGACCAGTGGAACAGGAACCGTGAGCAGCCCCTACGCCGCTTCAGGCTTTGCATACGCGGCCACCTCCAGCACTCCAAGCACCGTTGCCACTGGATCAGGGTCAGGAAGTTCCACAGTCTTCTCAGTGCGCTACCTTTCAAACATTTCAACCACCACGGAAGCCGGCGCTTACAGCACCACACTCAACTTTGTGGCAACCGGTCAATTCTAAAACCCCCTCGCTCGCTCATGAACTCCAAAAAAATTCCCCTCCTCCTCACCTTAGCCCTCTTCATAGTGAGCTTTGGAGTAAGCCCAGAAGCAAAAGCGCTCACCGTTTCTCCCGTGAAAATGGAGCTGGAAGGAGCACCCGGCAACGTGCTCAGCACCGATTTTCGCCTGATCAACGACCAAGATCAAAGTGTGACCTTTTATGGCTCTTTCGAAAACTTCGAAGCTCAAGGGGAGACCGGCACCCCCAACTTCACAACAGGAGGCACGGACTTGGCTTCGTGGGCGACCTTAGTACCACCTGAATCGGGCGAAGACCCCACGGTGATCACGCTAGGCCCAGGCGAAGAAATCACCCGCTACCTCAGAGTACAAATTCCTATGGATGCCACGCCAGGCGGACACTTTGCGGCCCTCTTTTGGTCCACAACACCGCCCAATGAAGACGATTCTCTCAACATCGGCGCCAAGGTAGGCATCCTTATGTTCTTGAGCGTGGAAGGCGATTTTGAAACCGGCGGAGACCTGCTCTCTTTTCAAGCGGGTGACGCACGAAACGTCTTCAACAGTCTGCCCCTCACGTTCAGCTATCGTTTTCAGAACACAGGCGCAGATCGAGTGGTGCCCGAAGGAAGCATTGAAATCCGAAACCTTTTAGGGCTGCCCAGCGATATACTCCCCATCAATACTGGCCTCAATAACGTACTCCCCGCCAGCGCACGCAAATTCGAAGAAACCTGGGGCAATACAGCATTCACCACACAAGGCTTCCTAGGAGCTATTCAAAACGAATGGCACAACTTTGCCTTTGGCCGCTACACCGCAACTCTCACCCTGAAAACAGATCCCAACGGCGAAGAGAACGCCCAAACCGTGCATTTCTGGGTCTTCCCTTGGCAGCTCCTCTCCGTGCTCCTTGTGGCCTGCTCAGCGCTTTTCTTCAGCCTCAGGCTAGGAATCTTGCGCTACAACCGTTGGATCCTCAAGAATGCTCTTAAAAATCGAAAACGCACAAAACGGTCTAAATAAGCTTAATCTTTGAGTGCCGCCTGAGCCGCTGCAAGGCGAGCAACTGGCACACGGTAAGGACTGCAACTCACGTAGTCGAGGCCGATTTCGTGACAGAATTGAACGGAGCGAGGTTCGCCCCCGTGTTCTCCACAGATTCCAATTTCAAGGTTGGGCTTCGTGCTGCGACCGAGTTTAACGGCCATGCGCATGAGTTGTCCCACTCCTTCTTGATCGATGGTTTCGGTGGGGTTCTCCTCCAAAATGTGATGTTCGGTGTAGTAAGGCAAGAACGCTCCTGCATCGTCGCGACTGAGCCCAAAGGTCATTTGAGTCAGATCATTGGTTCCGAAGGAGAAGAAGTCCGCATGGTGCGCAATCTGATCCGCCACTACACACGCACGAGGCAATTCAATCATCGTGCCCACCTTCCATTCAAAGTCTAGAGGTTGCATTTGAGCCGCCACTCCATTGATGAGTTCGCGAAGTTTTTTGAGTTCATTGACGTGACCCACAAGTGGAATTTCGATCTCCACAATGGGCTTAACGCCTTCTACGACCACCGCTTTGGCCGCCTCAAAAATCGCGCGCACCTGCATCTCATAAATCTCCGGCATCGTGATTCCCAAACGGCATCCGCGGTGCCCCAGCATGGGATTGAATTCGTGCAAGGAGTCCACCGTCTTCTTCAACGCTTCAAAGTCCACGCCCATTTCTTGAGCCACGGCCTTGATCTTGTTGTCGGTGTTGGGCAAGAACTCATGGAGGGGTGGATCCAGCAAACGCACGGTCACGGGGAAGCCATTCATCACACGGAAAATGCCTTTGAAGTCTTCTCGTTGCACGGGCAAGAGTTTAGCCAGAGGATCCTTGCGAGCCTCCGCATCTTTCGAAAGGATCATTTGGCGAACGTACATGATGCGGTCTTCATCAAAGAACATGTGTTCCGTTCTGCACAAACCAATTCCTTCCGCTCCCAAACGGCGTGCCACTTCGGTGTCGTGAGGCGTGTCAGCATTGGTGCGAATCGTGAGGCGCTTCACCTCATCGGCCCACTTCATGAGGGTGTCGAAATCTACATCCAAAGAAGCATCCACGGTGGGCGCCGCTCCGGCTAAAATTTCTCCCGTCGCTCCATCCAAAGTGATCACATCTCCTTCGCGGAACAAGTTCACGCCGATCATCAAGCTTCCATTCTTGTCGTCCACAATCGCCTCCTTACAACCCGCAATACAAGGCTTCCCCATTCCACGAGCCACCACGGCCGCATGGCTGGTCATACCCCCGGTGGAGGTCAAAATACCTTGAGCCGCGTGCATTCCATGAATGTCTTCGGGGCTTGTTTCTTTACGCACCAAGATCACTTTCTCTCCATCTTCAGCGAGTCGATAGGCTTCATCCGCGCTGAACACCACCTTCCCCACGGCCGCTCCCGGCGAAGCCGGTAGTCCCCTCGCCAAAACGTCGCGTTTAAAGGCCGGATCAATGCTCGGATGGAGCAAAGCATTCAATTGGTTCGGATCGATGCGCAGAAGGGCTTCTTTTTGCGTGATGAGCCCCTCGCCCACCATGTCCACGGCAATTTTCACCGCAGCCTTGGCCGTACGCTTTCCATTACGGGTCTGAAGCATAAAGAGCCTTCCCTTCTCAATCGTGAACTCAATGTCTTGCATGTCGCGGTAGTGATTCTCCAAAAGACGTTGAACTTCATTGAGTTGATCAAACATCGCGGGCATTTGGTCTCGCAGCGCCGAAAGCTTTTCGGGCGTACGGATTCCAGCCACCACATCCTCCCCTTGCGCGTTGCACAAGAATTCTCCAAAGAACTCTTTTTCTCCAGTGGATGGATTTCTCGTGAAAGCCACTCCAGTTCCACAGTCGTCTCCCATGTTTCCAAACACCATGGATTGCACGTTCACGGCCGACCCCATGTTGTGAGGCATTCCGTGCAAATTACGATAAGTGATCGCACGCTTTCCATTCCAGGACTTGAACACCGCAATGATCGCAAGTTCCAATTGTTCACGAGGTTCTTCCGGGAAGGGACGTCCGCTGTGTTCCAAGACGATGTGCTTGAAAACGCCCACGAGACGCTTCCAGTCAGACGCTTCCATTTCCGTGTCCAGTTCTACCCCCTTTTCTTTCTTGGCGCTTTCCAAAGCCGCTTCAAAATGATCGTGCGCAATGCCGAGCACCACGTTCCCAAACATCGTCACAAAACGGCGGTAGGCGTCGTAGGAGAAGCGAGGATTTTCCGTTTGTTCAATGAGCGCTTCCACGGTTTGGTCGTTGAGACCCAAATTCAAAATCGTATCCATCATTCCGGGCATCGAAACCCTTGCCCCCGAACGAACGGACACGAGCAAAGGGTTCTTCGTGTCGCCAAAACCCTTCCCCATTTTGTGCTCCAACTCCGCCATTTTTTCATCCAACTCATCGTAGAAACCTTGGGGGAAATCCGCCTTTTCCAAATAGTAATTACACACTTCCGTCGTGATGGTGAAGCCAAACGGAACGGGCAGCCCGAGGGAACTCATTTCGGCAAGGCCAGCGCCTTTTCCGCCGAGGAGGTCTTTCATGTCTTTGTTGCCTTCGTTGAATGCGTAAATGTGCTTCATGGGAGGTGGGGTGTAAAGGGGTGAAGAATAAGGTTTAAGTGGACAGAAGTCTAGACAGTGTGGACGCACTTGTCCACTTGTCAGGTCTAGACAGAGAATCAGATGGATCGTCGAGCCTTGTAAGCGTCTTCAATACGACGCAAGGCAGAAATGAAGGCCGCTTCACGGAACGTGCAGTTGTATTGTTTCGCATTGGCTGAAATCGCCTGCCACGCACTGACCATGATGGGCTTGAGTTTCGCTTGCACTTCTTCGGCGGACCAATAGTAATTGGCTTGATTTTGCACGAGCTCAAAATAGCTCACGGTCACGCCCCCGGCGTTGGCCAAAATATCGGGAATCACGGGGATTCCACGGCGTGCCAAAATGTCATCTGCTTCCGGTGTCACAGGACCGTTCGCCAGTTCCAAAACCACCTTGGCTTTCACAGTCTCGGCGTTGTCTTTATGAACCTGATTTTCCAAAGCAGACAAGACAAGGATGTCGACATCCAAAGTCAGCAGTTGTTCGTTGGTGATGACTTGGCAATTGTTTCCGGCGTCTAAACAGTCCGCAACCGAACCCTTTGCCGCCTTGCCCGACATAACGACAGGCACATTCAACCCTTCGACACAGAAGAGCCCGCTCTTAGAGTCCGAAACCGCCACGACCTTGAAGCCTTTTTCAAACAAAAACTTCGCCATAAAAGAACCCGCATTTCCAAAGCCTTGAATCGCCACGGTCATGCCCGGAGCCGTCTTTCCACTTTCACGCAAATATTCTTCCAAAACATGCATGCCTCCCTGACTCGTCGCGGTGTCACGTCCTTGAGAACCTCCTGCCGCGAGCAGCTTTCCGGTGACCACGCCGAGCACATTTCTACCCTGAATTTTCGAGTATTCATCGGCTATCCATCCCATGATTTGTCCAGTCGTGTAGACATCAGGAGCAGGAATATCCATCTCAGGCCCAATGAAAGGAGTGATGGCACGAGCGTATTCACGAGTCATGGTTTCCAATTCTCGTGCCGATAATTTTTTAGGATCCACAATGATGCCTCCCTTTCCTCCACCGAGCGGAATGCCCACCACGGCGCACTTCATCGTCATCCAGGCCGAAAGCGCCTTCACTTCACCCAAATCCACATCGGGGTGGAAACGGATTCCTCCTTTATAAGGGCCACGAATGGAGTTGTGCTGACATCGATACCCTGTGAACACTCTCCAAGTGCCATCGTCCATCTTTACGGGAACAGACACTTCTAAAATGCGTTCGTGACGACTGATGAGTTCACGAACACCAGGGTTAAGACCCATGAGCGCAGACGCTTTAGCAATCTGAGCCAGGGTGTTTTCGAAGAGCGACATGGAAAAGGGTTAAAGGATCGCGAAAAGTCTAAGTCCGGCTCACAGCCCCCGCAAGACGATTTTATTTTTTAAGACCCCTTAATTTTTACTTCCCCACGACCCGAACACCGCCTTTAGACCTTCTCCAATCCATTGGAACGCTGTTTTTGGCTGTCTACGCTCACGTTCAAGTTCGGCTTGCAGTCGCTCCAAAATCGTGATGAGCATCAACTTTTCTTTGTGTGCCATTTGGACAAACTCCAAAAGTTGTCGACTAGTCACCCCATCCTTGTCCACTTTCTCTGAAATAGGGGAGGGCTCCAGCACATAGTAATCATTCTCCAAAAAAGACTCAGGCAGGTCTTGCGCTTCATAGTGGGCTGGTGGAACGGAAGCCACTCGCACTTCTTGCAGGGGAGCTTCCATTTGGGGCGACGGAGAATTCTGCATCGGTGTCGGCGCAACTCGCGTATACCGAGCCGACAGGGAAGAACGCAAAACAGCGTATTGGAAGCCCTGAGGAGTGTCTATGCGCTGAGCCTGCAGCACACCACTTTTAATCAAACGGCGCACCGTTTGCGTGGATTTCCCCAAAAGCTCTGCCGCTTCTTGTAATGTTAGGGTGTCGCTCTCCATGTCTAAGCTAATGAGCAGTTAACCAACATTGTATAGTCGATTTTTGGCTTAAAGTAAAGGTAAAGCGGGTGTTAACTAGTCAGACTTTTGGACCTTGACTAGCCGTCTGTCTAGTCAACTCATCAAATGTTGACCACCTGTTGATTAATCGAATGTTAGTTAATCAACATCTGACTAGTTAATTAATCAACAAAAATTTCTAACCTTAAATTGTGCACAACTCCGACTCATCAAGCCCAAGACGGCCACAGCCGTCTTGGGCCCGCGTTTTTTGAAAAAGCTGCTATTTGTACATTGTCCAAATAAGAACTTTAACGTTTTTCATACCCCCAGGGCTGCCACCTCCACATTTTTGATTTGCTGATTTTTTTCACCCGGTGCTAAGATGAAGCCCATGGAAAACATACGCCTTTCCTGGGATCTCTTTGTACTCGTCTTCTTTGGAGTTGTGATCGCCTACAGCTTCATCATTGGACGCAATCAAACCATGAAGATCATCATCTCTTCTTACATGGCGATTTTAACGGCGGACGGTCTTGGCAATCTTTTCCAAACCTACATCTTGCCCACGGCGCCCACCTTGCAAGGGGAGGCGGGCATCCAAGCTCTCGTCCTGCTCAAAATTTTCACCTTCGTTCTCACCATCGTGCTACTCACCATTCGCGGAGGCTTTCACGTCGACATCTTACCTGAACACTCCGTGGTGACTCGCATCCTCGCCAACTTGAGTTTCGGCTTCTTGAATGCCGGGCTCATGGTCAGCACCTTGCTGGTCTACCTCACGGGCGGGTCCTTCGTGATGGGCACGGTGCAATCGGGCCTCCAGACCAACCTCTACGCTCAATCGCTCTTCATTCAAACCATCATCGATCACTACGACGTTTGGTTCGCTCTTCCGGCTCTCGCCATCGTGGCGGTGAGTTTCTTTCAAGCTCAGGAGGAATAATTCGTCTTGCATCCTGAGCCTTAGCTCCCTAAAATACGCTGGCAATCGGGGGACAGTAGCTCAGTCGGTAGAGCAACAGCCTTTTAAGCTGATGGTCCTGGGTTCGATTCCCAGCTGTCCCACCACTTTTCCACAATTCTAGTCAGCGTCCAGTGTCCACATGGAAGCTTCCATTTTGACTAATCAACATCTGTTTTTCAGGTTCAAATCCAACCAAAAAAGACCCGCTAAGTTTTAAACGAGTTCTCCACAAAAGTCGCCACGCGCACGGTTCAAAATAAGCCGAATCCTTTGTTCACTTCGGTGCCGCTTTCCTTCGCCAGCTCTTCATAAAGTTCTTTTTCTCGGCGAGAAAGTTTTTCGGGTACTTTGAGGGTGACCGTGACTTTATGATCGCCCAGTTTTTCGGAGCGTAGGGAAGGGGCGCCCTTGTCCTTAATGGTGAACTGAGTTCCACTTTGAGTGCCGGCAGGAACTTTCAAGTTCACTTTTCCGTGCACGGTATCCACTTTGATCGTAGCTCCCAAGACTCCTTGAATCATCGGAATCGTTTCACTGGAGTACAAAGTCGTGCCTTCGCGCGAAAACTTGGGATGAGCGCTGACGCGAATGTGTAAGAACAAGTCTCCATATTCGCCGCCAAAAAATCCAGCCGCCCCTTTTCCCTTTAAGCGGATGGTGGTGCCGTCCTCAATCCCTTTGGGAATGGTGACACTGACTTCGCCCTTTTGCTTCATACGGCTCTGTCCCTTGCACTCGGTACACACTTTCTCTGGAACTTCACCTCGTCCTTCGCAAGCTGGGCAGGTTTGAACGGTGCTGATGTGCCCCAAAATGGTCTGACGCGTCATGCGCACCTGACCCTTTCCTCCACATTGTTCACATTTCTTCACGGCCGTTCCAGGCTCGTTTCCTTTTCCAGTGCAGTGAGAGCAAACCTCAGGCTTGGTGATTTCCAAGTGTTTGGTCGTGCCGAACACCGCTTCTTCAAACTTGATGTCGATCTCAGTTTCGATGTCTTTGCCGCGCGTTGGGCCTTTCGCTTTTTTATCGTCGCGTCCGTTAGGGGAGCCCTGGCCGCCGAATCCGCCTCCAAAGAAGCTTTCAAAAATATCCGCAAAACCGTTGAAGTCGTTGGGATTGAAGCCCTGGCCACCAAATCCACCTCCAAAGCCTTGCCCGCCGAACCCGGCATCCGCACTACCAAACTGATCGTAACGTTGGCGCTTTTGGCCATCCGAAAGCACTTCATAAGCCTCTTGGAGTTCTTTGAACTGAGTTTCCGCCTCTTTATTGCCTGGATTTTTGTCGGGGTGCAACTCTTGCGCCTTTTTTCGATAGGCCTTTTTGAGGTCCGCATCGGTGGCGGTTTTGGGCACTCCTAAAATGTCGTAGAAATTTTTCATCCCCACTACTTTAGTTTAAACCCAAATTTAAGCAAGCGTGAAAATAAAACATAGTTAATAAATGGCAAGTCAAACTACCTTCTTTGAGAAAACCAGTTTTACATGACAAATAAGCCAAAAAACGCCCATTTTGGAGGGTTTTTAACCTGATCCGCAAAACCTTGTCTTTTTTAACCTGTTTGGTCAGAGTGGACAGGCGTGTCCAAAGTGTCCACAAAACCTTGAAAGAGTGGGGGAGGATGTCTAAACTTTCCGCCGTACCTTCTCATGAGGTCCCATCGTCTAGGGGTCCAGGACACAGGATTCTCATTCCTGGAACAGGGGTTCAAATCCCCTTGGGATCACCAATAGGCCAGGCGTGGCCTGGCTAGACGGAGAACAATGTCTAGATTGTCCTGTCAAGCAGGAAGCTGAAACATTTTGTCCACTCGGGCCGTTATTATAGACAGCCAAGCAACAGCCAAACAAAAACAAACCCATTCTTGCACTCACGAACACTCAACGTTCTGCTCCTTGAAAACCTGCCGCGCACACGTGCGCATATTAAAGACTAAATTAAGAGTCGACGACAAAACCAAGTTCACTTATTCCTTTATATATGGATCTACTGCTTTAATGGTCGAAGCGGTGGATAAACAAAAAGTGCTTATTCTGCATAAGTTGCTTATTCTGACCTTTTATTTCACATTTAATTTTTTTCTATGGATATCTCTTTCGTTACACGAAAGTTCCAACGTTCCATAGCTGGTCTTGGTCTCGCTACCTTACTTGCTACTTCTGTTTTCACAGGAACAGCATTTGGTATGACCTTCGACGATGTCGATAGCGATTACTTCGCTTACGACCAAATCGATGCACTCTCCGATGCGGGAGTCATGACAGGTTATGAAGGAACTGACAATTTTGGTCCTAACGACTATCTCACTCGTGAGCAAGCCGCTAAGGTCCTCGTTATGGCATTCTTCACAGTAGACACTTCTGCAACAGTCACTTGCTCCGGATCTTATTCTTCTTGGGCTGAGGACTACCTTGCAACTGCCAATGAAATGGGAGTTTTGGAAGGAGACGCTGATGGAAACTGTAACGCTACCGACAATGTATCTCGCGCTGAATTCGCTAAGATGGCCGTCACCGCAGCTGGTCTTTCCAACGATGGAACGATGGCTAGCGACTGGTTCGACGACGTCGTAGCTGGAGCTTGGTACGATGAATACATGGGTACAGCTTACGTCTATGGCGTAATGTCTGGTTACGAAAACGGCGATATGGGCCCTGGTGACTATGTCACTCGTGGTCAAGCCGCTAAGATGACCTACAACGCTGAAAACCCAGTCTACAATCCTCCCTCAACAGGAGACGATGATGACGATGACGACGACACAACAGGTGGTGGTTCTCTCGAGGTTATCCTCGCAGACGACAGCGCTGAAGACTACACGTACTTCTCTGCTGGAACCAACGCTGAAGTCGCTGACTTCGAAGTCACCGCTTCTGACGAAGATGTGGTTGTAACTGCTTTCGAAGTTGAACTCGCTTCTGGAGACAACGATTCCATTCTTGCACTTGCACTTTACAATGCAGAAGGAACTCGTATCTCTAAGGTGGACACTTCCATCGACTCCGACGACATGGCTCACATGAGCATGCTCAATGGAGGTTACACAGTTGCCGCTGGTACTTCTGAAAACTTCCGTTTGATGAACACCTTCGAAGCCGCTGGTCCAGCCAACACTTCCACTCTTTACAGCTACGCATTCGACTCTTCAATGATCGAATCCGATGCTGGATCCGTTGAAGTTGAAAACGATCTCACCACAGGAATCTTCGGACTCCTTGAAAACGACACAGGTGAAGTAACCGTCACTCTTGACGAAGTTCCTTCCGATGTACAAGTTGGAGAGACCGATGCTGTAATCGCTTCCTTCGAAATCGAAGAAGACAGTGGTAACAACAAGGACGTATGGCTTTGGTCTGTTACCCTTGAAAACAATGGTACAGCCAATCTTGAGGATGCTGTCGATGAACTCGCTCTCTACTTCGATGGAGACTGGGTCGCTGACGGAACTCAAAACGGAGACTATGTTTCCTTCCAAATGGATGAATACACAGCTCCTATGATCGAATCAGGAAACCGAGAATCCTTCGAAGTTCGTGCTCGTGTCATCGGTGAATCTTCTGAGACTTTGAATTTCTCTCTTGAAGAAGAACTCGATGTACTCGCTACCGACGAAGACGACAACAACGTTGCTGTAACAAGCACTTACGATTACGACTCTGGTGACGACTTCAACATTGATGCAGGGGCAGTTTCTGTCGTTGCTTACGATGCTGAATCCGACAAGTTCCGTGCGGACCGTGATGACGTTGAACTTGGACGTTTCGAAGTCACTCCTGGTACAGATGGTCTCACCCTCAACACTGTTAACCTCGACGTTACAGTGACTGATGGTTCCAACCCTGCTTCCAACGTTTCTGATCTCTTCGAAAACTTCACAGTTTCCGTAAACGGTTCCAACAACTCCATGGATATCGATGGAGCTGCAGGAGCTACTGAAACCTACACCGTTGACACGGACAAGACCCTCACTGAGGGAACTGTTTATGAATTCATTGTGTACGCCGACTCCTTCTCAACAGACGAAGTTGAAACCAACATTGGTGGATCCATCGTGGATTACACCGACTTCACTGTTGAAATCGCTCTCGACAATCTCGGAACAGGAGCCGCTACCGATGGCCTTGTCATCGAAGAAGACGCTTCTGGAGATCAAGTGACCGACTTCACACCTTCTGCCGTTTCCTTCAACCAATTGGACGGAGAAACAGCAGGAGTAGACATCAGCGGCCTCTCCCTCTCTTCCTCTAAGGATGCAGTAGTGGGAAGCGATGATGTTCTCGCTCTTGAATTCGAAATGGAAGAATCTGCTGACGTTTCTGACCTTACGATCAAAGATCTTGACGCTTATGTCACGGTTGATGAAGACGGAGACTCTACATACGCAGAATCTGGAGAAGATGCAGACAACTCCAACATCACTAGCGTAGACCTCTACCAAGTGAACGCAGACGACACTGAAACTCTCTTGGACTCTGTTTCTGGATCCAACCTTGGAACCACAGACTCCACAGAAGGAACTCCAGTGAACTTTGACTTCAGTGACATCACTATCGCTCAAAATTCCACAGAAACCTTCCGTGTTTACGTCAGTTTCGTTGACGACTCAGGTATTGGTGGTGACGACTTCCGTGCCACTGTAGGTGCCTACGACGTTCGAGACGACGAAAACAACGAAGTCTACGATGCCGGAGATTCTGATTTGGACGGAGACTTCACGGGTGCTGATACAGCTCCATGGTCTGGACGTACCATCAACCTCGTTGCTACCGGTACTCTCTACATCAACGTAGACAACACAGACGACACCTATGGAACTGAAGCTGCTCGTTGGCTCCTTGCTGGAGAAGACGGAGTAGGTCTCATGACCATGGAAGTTCGTGCTGAAAACGAAGATGTGGTGATGGAGGAATACACTCTCACTGCAGCATCAGCTGAAGACAACCTTTCCACTTACTTCTCCACTATCTACATCTACGATGAAGACGGAGTATTGGTTGGAAGCAAGAACCTCAGCGATGAAACCACTACAATATCCTTCGACAGTACCTCCACTGAATTGACTGCTTACGCAGGAGAAACAGTGACTTACTACTTCGTTGGAGACCTTCTTGGTTACGGTGAAGAATTCGCCGGAAGAATCGACAGCGCAGCCTCTGCACCAACTGCAAGCTTCACATTGTCTACAGATGTTGTTACTGGAGCAGACTCCAATGACACTTTCACCGAAGAAGCTGATGACGTAGATGTCACAGAAGATGCTGGTGAAGTCATCTACGAAGACGATGATGATGGTGATACAGGTACTGCAGCTACTGAACTCTGGGACGTTGTAGCTTCTCGTATCAGCAATGTTGAATTCGTTGACTCTGCTCCATCTGGAGAAGAAGTCGAAACAGTATTGACTGGTGGTGAAAACCTCGTTGCCATTCTTGCTGTCACCACAGACGACACAGACAACACTGAAGCCGATGGTACAGACATTGAAACCATCCTCGCTGAAGTGAACGTCAACATGTACTTTGGATTGGACACGGTTGGGCCTACCCTACCAAGTGCGGTTCGTGTAGATCTTCTTGGAACATCTTCCACTGCTGATGCTACTGACACCACACCAAACTCCTCTGGAGTACAGGTTGAATTCTTGACCGACGGTCAATTCGATGACGCCGATCTCGAAATCGATCCAGGTGAAACCATTTATCTTGGAATTTACGCTACTGTAGCGCTTGATGCGGATACAGATGGTGAATACGTTCAAGTTAAAGTGGACAACATCAACGCCGCTTGGTTGGATTGGAACGACTCTTCAGTCGGAACCACTCGTGGATCCGTCTACATGGGTACAACCACTAGACTCACTGCTACCAAGGTATCTGAAGCTTAAGCCTCGCTTAGGATTCGATCCTGGTACAGCGACTAGCTGAAATCCAGCAAAGCCCCCTCTCGCAAGAGAGGGGGCTTTTGCGTTACATGGAAACGAGGGTTGCAAGAGAGGCATGGATGCTTATAAAATAAAAACATGAATGAAGACAAATGGACTAACAAGCTAGAGAACTACAGAAGGGCACTTCTTTCTTTGGAAGAAGCTAAAGGGCAGTATCTGATAAACCCAGCAAACAAAGTGATTCGAGCGGGCTTGATCAAAAACTTTGAATTTTGCATTGAGTTGGCATGGAGAGTGATGAAACTTTATTTGGAAGGGAAAGGAGAAAAAGATTCCTCCACCCCAAAAGACGTCCTTCGTAAAGCCTACGAACACAAACTCATCAACGAAGGTGAGCAATGGCTTCGCATGGTCGACTACAGGAATGAAACCTCTCACAACTACGACGAAGATTTTTCTGTGAAAATGGCCACCATGATCGTTGAGGAGTTCAGTCCACTTTTTCATAAGTTCTATGATTGGATCCAAACCCAAAGTTGAAGGCCTAGAAGAGCGCTACATTCAAATGATCGGCAAGCTGGCCAGTGCTCTTCCTGATATACAAAAAATCATTCTCTTTGGCTCTCGAGCAAAAGGCACTCATGAAGAACGCTCTGACGTCGACCTATGTCTCGTTTTAGAAGAAAATGCTGGATTGAACGCCAGACATTTTAGGCTCGATCTAGAAGAAGACACGGTGATACCTTATCAATTCGATGTAGTCTATCTAGACGAAATTAGTGACTCCCGATTCAAAGAGGAAATTTTAAAAACAGGGGTGGTAATTTATGAAAGGGAAGGGTAATCACGTTCCTTCCTGCCAAGAGCTGAGGTACTTCTTTTGCTTGGCCGTGAGAGTGTCGATAGAAATGTCCATGGTCTCAAGCTGCAAAGCGGCAATCGTTTGATCCACTTCCGCAGGCAGAGTGTACACGGCCTTGGTGAGTTTCTTGGCGTTCTTGACTAAGTATTCGCAGGCGAGGGCTTGTCCGCAGAAACTCAGAGACATGACTTCGCTGGGGTGGCCTTCGGCCGCCGCAAGGTTCACGAGGCGTCCTTCACCGAGCACAAAAATAACATTGCCATTGGGCAGCGTGAATTCCTCCATAGAAGGCCTAATGAGGCGCGTACTCTTAGAAAGGTCTCGTAGACCCTTCACGTCGATTTCGCAGTCGAAATGCCCGCTATTCGCTAAAATGGCACCACTCTTCATGAGCTTCATGTGCGCAGGCGTGATCACATCCAAGTCGCCCGTCACGGTCACAAAAATATCCCCAAGAGCCGCCGCCTCCTTCATCGTCATCACACGGTGTCCATCCATCACGGCTTGCAAAGCTCTAAAAGGATCCACTTCGGTCACAATCACTTGAGCGCCCATGCCACGAAGGCGCAGAGAAACTCCTTTTCCACAAGAGCCATAACCAGCGACCACCGCGGTCTTGCCGGCAAACATCACATTGCTGGCGCGCAAAATCCCATCCAAAGTGGATTGGCCCGTGCCGTACAAATTGTCCATCAAATGCTTGGTTTGATTGTCGTTCACGGCAATCATGGGGAAGGGAAGCACTCCTTCTTTTTCCATCGCCTTGAGTCTCACGATTCCCGTTGTTGTTTCTTCACAGCCGCCGATCACATTCGCGGCTTTTTTGCGTTCCCGAGTGGCGAGCGCCGTGACCAAATCACAGCCGTCGTCGATCACCACATTGGGCAAAAAATCCAAAACCTTTTGCAAATACTCGTAATACTCCTTGGTGTTCTCTCCTTTGTGTCCATAAGCTCGAATTCCTTTTTCTTTGTCGAGCGCCGCGGCCACATCGTCTTGAGTGGAGAGAGGGTTGCAGCTGCACAGCGCCACTGCAGCGCCTCCGTCACGGAGCGTGCGCACCAAAACGGCTGTCTCTTTGGTGATGTGAAGCGCCAGTCCAATGCGAAGACCTTTGAAAGGCTGTTCTTTTTTAAAGCGAGCACGAATGGCCATGAGCGCGCCCATGTTTTGTTCGGCGAGATCAATGTTCAGACGGCCTTGTTCTTCGAGAGAGGTGGACATGAATTTAAAGTTTAGAAGAAAGGGAAGAAGCGCGGTCTATTCTTTCCCAAGAGAATTCAGGGAGTTCACGGCCAAAGTGACCGTAAGCCGCCGTCTTTTTATAAATAGGCCGGCGCAAATCCAAAGTCTTGATGATGCCGGCCGGGGTGAGGTCGAATTCTTCTTTCACGATTTCTGCCAAGCGAGCATCAGGCACTTTTCCGGTGCCGAAACTGTTCACATAAATGGAAACCGGATCCTTCACCCCAATCGCGTAGGCGATTTGAATTTCCACTTTTTCGGCAAGTTTTGCCGCCACCAAATTCTTAGCAATGTAACGTCCCATGTAGGCTCCGCTGCGATCCACTTTGCTCGGATCTTTGCCGGAGAAGCAGCCTCCTCCGTGGTGGCCCATGCCGCCGTAGGTGTCCACAATGATCTTGCGTCCGGTCAGTCCACTGTCCCCTGGAGGCCCTCCAATGATGAAGCGTCCCGTGGGGTTCACGTGGAACACCGTTTCGGCGTCCAAATAAGTGCCACAAACAGGTTGAATCACTTCACGAATCACATCCGCTTTGATTTGTTCTTGAGAAACTTCAGGACCGTGCTGCGTGGACAAAACCACCGTGTGCACACGCTTGGGTTTTCCACTGTCATCATATTCCACGGTCACTTGGCTTTTGCCGTCGGGTCGCAAATAGGGAAGTACTCCAGACTTGCGAACTTCCGCGAGCTTAGCCGTGAGTTTGTGCGCCAAAGCAATCGGCAAAGGCATGAGTTCCGGAGTCTCAGTGCTCGCGTAACCAAACATCATTCCTTGATCGCCGGCGCCGCCGGTGTCCACTCCCATGGCAATGTCGGGACTCTGTTCGTCGATGGCCGTGAGCACCGCACACGCTTGAGAATCAAATCCATACGCCGCATCGTTGTAACCCACTTCTTCAATCACCCCACGCGCAATTTTTGGAATGTCCACATAGGTCGAAGTCGTGATCTCTCCCGCCACCAAAACAAGTCCGGTTGTCACCAAGGTTTCACAGGCCACACGCCCCATGGGATCCTTAGCCAAAATGGCATCCAAAACCGCATCCGAAATTTGATCGGCAATTTTATCAGGATGCCCTTCAGTAACGGATTCAGAAGTGAAGAAATACATAAAGAAAAAAAAGGCTAACGGAGGCTAGAGACTACAGGACTTGCAGAAGTCGATCAAGGTCACGAACTCCACCCCAAAACGCTCTTTGAGGGCGCTGAGTTTCTTGGAAACTTCCGTGAACGTTTCTCCATCGCCATGCTCCGAAATTTTCCATTCAAAAATAATAAAAGGTTTCACGCCATGCTGCTTTTGGTAATTACGAATACGATGCAACGCCTCCAGCCATTCTTTTTCACTGAGGCGAAGCAAAGTTTCCACATTCATTTTGATCACTTTCCCAAAAGGGAGGCCGTAACGCCACACGATGAGAGGGTCGGGATCTTCAGTGACGGGCAAGTGATCAAAGCCTTGTTCGTGAGCCAAATCCAGGTCTTCGTCCTCAGGTTCTAGTGGAGCTTTAAAGAAGCGGAGGTCCATTTCAACTTTTTGCGCCGTCTCTCGCACCAGGCGGAGTGCTTTCTTTTTAATAGGCAAACTGAGCCACTCATTTTGACCAAACTTCACACCCAGCTCGTGGCCACTGTCTTGCAGCGTTTTCAATTCTTCTGCAAAATTTTCGAGCAAACTCGCTTGCACAAAAAACGTCGTGGGCATGAGCCACTGCGCCGAAAACTCCGAATAGCGTTCCAAGAAAGGCAGCAAACTCGAATTTTCATGAGCGAGTTCACTCGGCGAGTCTTGCTCCAAGTCCACCGTCATGCAAAACAAAAAAGGAGCTTTTTGAGTCGACTCTTTGCGATAAATCTGCGCCTTGAGTAAAGCAAAAGGCAAAACGAGAGGATTCAAATAATGTTCTTTTTGGGCCATCTTGCTCAAGGTTCGTTCTTGAATCACATGCTCGTAAATACGCAGCATCTTCTCCAAAATGGAATCCCAGCTGTACTCTTGGATCACAAGATCATAACTGCCTTGCCCCAAACGTTCCAAAGAAGGATTGCTGGCAAAATGTTCCAAGTAAAAGGCCAACTCATCCACATCCTCCGGCTCCACCAAGTGTCCATTGAGTTTTTCTAAAACCAATTTTTTTAAATCCCCCACTTGAGTGGCCAGGATTGGCAAACGAGCCGCACACGCCTCAAGCACCGCAAAGGGGAGGGCCTCATTGCGAGAAGGCAAAACAAAAAGATCCGCCCCTTTATACAGTTGGATCAAGGCTTCGCCTTGCACCAAACCGTGGAAACGAATGTATTTCTTGATCCCCAGTTTCTCCGCCAAATCTTCAAGAAAAACGCGATCGGGTCCCGTGCCGGCCAAGTGAAGTTGAAAATCCTTATGGGATTGAATAAAACCATTCCCTTCAATCACTCTTTGCGTCGCTTTAAAAAGCACGTCCAGCCCTTTCTCCAAGTTCAGTCGCCCCACGTACAGCACATTGAATTGTTCAGGATGCTTTTCCACTTGCACCGCATCAAAAGGGGCGGTGTCCACTCCATAAGGCACCACCATCACGTTTTCATTCACATTGTGAGCCTTCAAAAAGGCTTCACCAATGCTGATTTCTTGATTGTATTTGGTTTCCAAAAACATCACGCGATGCACGATCTTACGTAGAGTCCAAGTGCCATCAAATACATGATTGGCGTGCACCGTGAGCAAGGTGGGAACTTGCGTGAACCAAGAAGCTGTCTTCATGGCAAAAGCCGTGGTGGCCGTGTGAGCATGGTAGAGTTGATATTTTTTGCCCGCGAAGACCAAAGAGAAAAACACGCGAATCACGTACCACAGCTGCATCACAATGTTCCAAGGGTGACTCTCAAACCCGATGTGTTTCACACGAATCGCTTCCGCGTGCTCCACCGACTTTTCTTCGGAGCTGAGTTTGCCCTTGATCGCCCGCGTAAAAATATCCACCTCGTAGCCGCATTCATTGGCTAAGGCTTCAGAAAGTTTCGCCGCATACACTTGTTCTCCCGTGTGCACCGGGAACCAGGTGTCGATCAGCATCGCAACACGCGGTTTTTTACGAGCAATTTTACGAATTTCCATAGTCTAAGTTTAAAATCAAAGCACGGGCAAATCCTCGGCCACGAGCGAAATCTTTAAAGAGTGGAGGGCCACTTCCAATTGAGCGTCATCCGGTTCACGGGTCGTTAGGCGCTGCAAAAATAGACCCGGTGCCATCAGAAACTGCACCCACGTTTTGCCTTGGAATTTGGCGCTCAACTTGAGAGCCTCATAGCTCACGCCCGCCACCAAAGGAATCACAGCAAGTCTTTGCCCGAGCATTCCCATGAAGGTTTCTGCGGGAGGAATCAAAGTGTAAGCAAACACACTCATTAAAATCACAATAAAAATAAAACTGGTTCCACAGCGAGGATGAAAGCGTGTTTGTTTGCGAGCATTTTCCACCGTGAGGGCCAGACCCTTCTCATAAGTCCAAATCGATTTGTGTTCTGCTCCATGGTATTGAAACACCCGATGAATGTCTTTAAAGAACGCAATCGAAGAGATGTACAGCAAGAAGACAGAAATCTTCACCACTCCATCAATGGCGTTGAACACCAAATAGTGTGCCTTCACAAAAGGCCAGAGTGCCGCCGCTTGTTCCGCCACCCACAAGGGCAAAACCTTCAAAAGGAGCAAGGTCACCGCCAGGGTGAACAGAGCGTAAACCACACTAAAAACACCCCACAAAATCCGGCTGAGCTTTCCTTTAGCTTCCTCCTCGTCCGCACCGGTGAAAACGGAGTTTGAGTAGTCCAGCGCGCTGTACCCCATGCGCATGGATTCAAACAAATGAACCAGGCCTCGCAGCAAGGGCACATTCAAAAAAGGATAACGTTCCGTCCAGCTCTTAAAAGGGGTCTGACGAACTTTGATTTTCCCTTGAGGATCGCGAACACTGACAATGGTGTGGTGCGGGGAACGCATCATCACGCCTTCAAGTACGGCTTGCCCTCCAACAGCGAAATCAATCTTAGCTTGCATGGCGGCATTCTATCAGAGTTGAAGGACTTACAAAACCCGGATTTCAATGAAGGTTCCCAGCCTTGCCAAGGTCTTATCCCGTCGCCACGAAAACCAGCGAGGATCGCACGCCGTGCAGGTTCTCATCCACTCCACTTTTCCCATGTTCACCCCGGCCTCTCTGAGCTGCCTCTCCAAAATCGCCCACAAGTCCACGTGTTGGTCCGGCTGCACCGCCCAGTGGTACTGCGCAGGAATCTCCTTTGAAGGTTCACTGAATGCCGCACACTCCACCCCCAACGAAGGACCAATTCCAATCTGTAAATCTGCCGTACGAGCCCCCTTCTCAATCATTCGCGCAATCGTCTTTGGAACGAGGTCTGCCGTAAGGCCCCGCCACCCTGCGTGCACGGCCGCGATCCAGCCCGACGAGGGGTCCCATAAAACCAAAGGGATGCAATCCGCCGTTTTGATCAGCAAGCGTACTCCCGGTGTGTTCGTGAGAAGCGCGTCCCCTTCCACATCTTCACCCACGGCACTCACCTCCACGATCTCCGTTCCATGCACTTGCTTCAATTTCTGCACTTCAAAAGGCAGCTCGGTGAGCACATCCCCGTCAAAAACGCCCGCAACGATTGCAGGAGGGAAGGAGCCAAAGGGATGAATCTGAGCCATAGCTTGATAATTTTTCACAGTATGACATACTGGCCTTTGTAATCCACCCCTATGTCACAAAACAACCCCCTGATTTGGGCCACAGCCCTGCTCTTGCTCCTCGTGCAAGTCACTTTGGCAAGTCCTTCCTTGCCCCCCATCATCAATGTTCATGAGTCCATTGAAAAGGTAGGAGACGTGCTCAATCTGCAAAATGTGATGGAAACACTGAACATCCGAACCACCGTTTTGCACGCCATTCCCGAAGGGCTTTTGTACTACGACGGAAAGGAAGTGTCTTTGAGCGATGTGGCAAGCAGCAACACTTTGGTGGAACAAATTGTGGCACAAACCGCGGGACAAGACTCTTTCGAGTTCTTCTGCACCGTGGATCCTCTAGATGTGAGCCGAACAGAAACCACTCAAGACTGTTTGGATTTGGGAGCACTGGGCGTCAAACTCTACAACGGATACAGCTATTCCCACATCTTGCCTTTGGACGATTCCAGACTCGGTGATCTCTACACGATGCTCGAAGAAAGTGGCGCTCTCCTCATGCTGCCAGTGAATGCCGGGGAGTTCAAAGCAGAACTGGAAAATGTGCTGACTTTGCACCCCAACTTGGATGTGATCTGCCCTCACTACTGTCTCTCTTCCAAATCGCTCAACCGGCTCACCGATTTGATGGACCGTTTCCCAAATCTTTACATAGACACCAGCTTCGGCAGCACCGCTTTTGCTACGGAAGGCTTTGAAACCATCAGTGAGAACACAGAGGCTTATCAAGATTTCTTCGACAAATTCCAAGATCGCATCCTGTTTGCAACCGACAATGTGGTCACCAGTTACGAAGACAAGGATCAAGACTTCTTAAAGGACCTGTATCAAGATTACATTTGGATGTTTTCTGAAGGAGAATTTGAGTCCGACGTAGACGACAACCCTGAAGATGGAGTCACGACCTACACGGGCCTCGATCTGCCCTATACGCAGTTGCAAAAAGTATTCTGGCAAAACTGGGCAAACTTGCTACAATAGGGCCGTCACGACAGTGACATATCCTTAATCAGAGCCTATGCCTTTCTTCCTCTTCCTCTGTTTCATCATCGTTTTGGTGAGCATTCGACAAGTCAACGAATACGAACGAGGAGTGAAATTCACCTTGGGAAAATTCACAAAAATGGTGAACCCCGGATGGAGACTGATTTTCCCTGTCATTCAATCCATGAAGAAAGTGGATCTGCGTCTGCGTGCCGTGGAAGTGCCCACTCAAGAGTGTCTCACTAAAGACAACATCTCCGTCGGTGTCACCGCGGTTTTGTTCTTCAAAGTCACGGACGCCAGCAAGGCCATTCTCAACATTGAAAGCTTCTTCTACGCCACCAGTCAGTTGGCACAAACCACCATGCGAAACGTGGTGGGAGAAGTGAGTTTGGACGACCTTTTGTCGAAGCGTGAAACCTTAGCCGAACGCATCAAAACCAACGTGGATTCCACCATTCAGGAATGGGGAGTCACCGTGGTGAACGTGGAACTCAAAGACATTTTGATTCCCGACGATATGAAGCGCACCATCGGTAAGCAAGCTGAGGCCGAACGCGAACGCCGTGCGACCATCATCCGTTCCGAAGGGGAAGTCATCGCCGCCGAAAATATCGCCAAAGCTGCCAAAATGCTTTCTCAATCCCCGGGCGCTTTGCACCTTCGCACCCTCGATTCCATCAATGACATTTCCTCCGATCAATCCAACACGACGGTGTGGATGTTGCCCATCGAAGTCTTGAAGGCGGTGGAAGGGCTCAAGGATTTCATGGCCGACCACAAGAAGAAATGAGCACTCAAAAATACCTGATCATCGGCCATCCGCTGAGCTTCTGTTTGACGACACCCGTCATCAATGGCGGCTTCAAAGAACTCGGCATCGACGCGGAGTTCCAAACCACGGACATCCCACCAGAAGAGCTGCCAGACATCATGGCGCAACTCAAGAAGGGAGAGCTCGCCGGAGTGGTGGCCACCATGCCCTATAAAACGCCTTCTTTGGAATACTTGGACGAATCCACCGAAGAAGCCAAAGCCGTGAACGCCGTGAACCTGATTTTAAGCCAAGAAGGCAAACTCGTGGGCCACAACACCGATTGGTTGGGAGCCTTGGGAGCCTTAAAAACCGCCATGCTCAACCTAAAAGAAAAGCAGGTGCTCATCTTGGGAGCCGGGGGCGCCGCTCGTGCCGCCGCCTACGGACTCAAAAAAGAAGGAGCTCATGTCGCCATTTGGAACCGCACCCCGGAACGCGCCAAAGATTTTGCTGAAAAAATGAACATCGAGTGGGTGGAAGACCTGCGCCGTTGGGAAAAGTTCCCCGATCTCATCATCAACGCCACCGCCTCCAGCAACGCAGCCCGCCAAAGCACCCTGGTGCCCTTTCCACTCTGGAAGCACGTCATGGTGGCGATGGATGCGGTTTACGGTCGCACCAGCCTATTTTTAGAAGAAGCCAAGGCGGCCCAAGTGCCCCACGTGATTTCCGGCGAGATTTGGTTCCTAAACCAAGTCTTCACCATGTTCAAACTCATCACGGGCAAAGAAGGCCCCGTGGACCTGATGACCAAACTCACCCACGAATCCAAAGTCATCGCGGCGTGACTTTGAGGATAGGAATTGTATCATTCTGCTTGCTTTATTGTATCATTTTGTTACAATAAAGGCGTTATTTTTGTTACAATAAATGGCTCCAAAACTCACAAAACGACAAGAGAAAATACTCCATCTCATAAGGTCATCTGAAGGGGTTCAAACGGGTGATCTGCTCAAATCTTTTAGTGAATTTTCTCGACTGACCATCATTCGTGATTTAAATGAGCTATTAGAGCTCAAACTCATAGAGAAAAAGGGGAAAGGGCCCTCGACGATCTACTTTGCAAAACTTCAAAATCAACTGTTGAAGCCCATTTCGCTCAGCTCTTACTTCAGGAAAGAGATGGATAAAAGAGCACCAGCAGGCCCCGTTTTCAATTTCGAGATTTTTGATCAACTTAAAAACCTATTCTCTCTTGAGGAGCTCGAACACTGTGAAGCCCTGAGTAAAAATTTTCAAAAAGCTCAAAATTCTTACTCACCCGCCCTCAAAAAAAAGGAATTCGAACGGATCATGATCGAACTGGCCTGGAAGTCTTCAAAAATAGAAGGGAACACTTACAGTTTGCTCGACACGGAGCTTCTTTTGAAAGAAAAAATCGAGAGCAAAAACCACACGCCCGAAGAAGCTCAAATGTTGCTGAACCATAAAGCCGCCTTCGAATACATTCAAGAAGCACCCGAAGAATTTAAAAACTTGAGTCTAATGAAGCTCAGAGAACTGCATCATCTCCTTGTGCAAGACCTGGGCGTCGCAACGGGAATCCGAAAGAGAGCGGTTTTTATTCTCGGCACCAACTACAAGCCTTTGGACAACGAACACGAGATACTGGACGCGGTAAACTTTCTTCTTGAAAAACTTAAAAAACTCTCCCATCCAATAGAAGTAGCCTTCGTCGCCTTTGCCATGCTCGCCTATATTCAGCCTTTTGAAGATGGAAACAAAAGAACTTCTCGCTTAACAGCCAATGCGATTTTACTTGCCAACGGATTTTGTCCACTTTCGTTCAGGAGTGTGGACATTTCTGAGTATAAAAAATCCGTCATTGTATTTTACGAAACCAATCAATTGGAACCCCTTAAAAAACTGTTTCTAGAAGAGTTTGAATTCGCAGCAAAGAACTACTTTTTATAAATCCTCCAGCGCGTCTTCCGAAATCATCACCTGCCAAGAAAGCAGCAGCACGCCGCTCACAATGAAGACATCGGCCAAGTTGAACGTAGGCCACCAATAGACCTGGATGAAGTCCACCACATAACCAAAACGAACCCGGTCCACGATGTTCCCGAGGGCTCCGGCAAGAATCAAGGCCAAAGGGAAGAGGTGACGCTTATGCTTCCACAGGCAATTTTTAACAACCACATAAAAACCAAGAACCAAAATACCCCCAGTCAAAAGATAAGTGCCGAAGAGCGGCATGTGCAATCCAAAAACCAGCTGAGAGTTCTTGGAAAGATTGAAACCAAAATCCACGCTTTCACCCAAAGTGAGATGGGTGGTGGCCCAGATTTTACTGATCTGATCCAAGCCAAAACAAAGCAGAACAATCGGCGCAAAAAACTTCCAGATGTGATCCAGTCGATTAGCCTCTTTTTGCATCCCAGATATTTTTTTCATGACTAAGTTATATTCAAAAGCCAAAATTCAGCCAACCCAAAAGAGACGGAAGAGGTTTAAATGCTTTGACCAAACCTTGAAAAAGATGTATAATCCATAGACTAATAAAAAACTATGTCACACCCAGCACCAGCAGCACCCGGCGGACACGGAGCAGAAGAGGGCAAAGGCCGAGAAAAACCAAGAGGATACGTTAGTGTATCTCGTGCAGTCAGAAGTGCATTCGAGAACGGTGCTGATGCCGTGGATGGCGTGAGCAGGAATTTAGCAAAGAGACTCATCGCTGCCACAGCACCAAAAGACTCGGCCGATAAACCTGGTCATAAGAAAGAAGAAGCTAAAGCTCACCCAGAGAAGAAAGGAAAAGCAGAAGGGGATGAAAAGGACAAACCTGACACTGCCAAAGCCAAAGAAGGAGAACCCGCTAAAAAAGAAGAAGCGAAGACAGAGGAGAAGAAGCCAGAAGTGACAGCTGAAGCCCACCCAGCAAAACCTGCCGAAACACCCGCAACCGCACCAGCCGCCGCTGCACATTCAGCCCCTCATGGACACGAAGAAAAGAAAGGATGGAGCACGGGCGCAAAGGTAGGAGTAGGGGTCCTCGGGACACTTGCTGTAGCCGCAGCAGCTACAACTGCCACGGCGGTTTACCTCGGAGGGAAAGCCATCGATGCTGTAGGGAAAATCGGAGAAAAAGCGGCAGAAGCTACTGGAAACGCCATCGCAAGCGCTCCAGAATGGATGAAAACCATCGGAAGCGGAATCACCTATCCTTTCAGAAAGACCTACGGATTCTTCAAAGGGCTTTTTGGCCGAAGTGCTCATGCAGAACCAGCCCATGAGGAGGCTCACACAGAAGCGGATCACGGGGAGGATCATCCCGCCACAGATGCACACGCTGAAGAACACAAAGAGAATCACGCAGCCGCCGCCCACCACAGAAGAGGTTTCAAGAAAGCCGCTTAAACAAAGTAAAAATAAAAACGTATGGCAAGATCTGGAGCACAAACAGTCGATGATGGCCAGGAGAGAGGCATGCCTCGTCAAGGAGTGGGAAGACGGTCTCTCGATCCTGATTTGTCAGGCCTGAATGCTTCAACACGAGCGCGCGTTGAGGATGTGATGAGTCGCATGCCCACCAACAATTCAAATTTCAATAGAGAAGAAGCCGCTCCTGCTGCTGAAGGTGTCCCCGCCGAAAAAGGACACGGAGGGCATGGAGCGCCAGCCAAAAAGAAACCAGGCATCAAGACGATTGATGTGGATTGGGCGGATGTGAAAGGTGCAATCGAGAGCGTAAGTGCAGCAAACAAGGCCTTTAAGAAAGGAGAATTGGATAAACCCACTTTAACCAGAGCCGTAGACGACACCTTAGATGCCATTCCTCTTCCAGGGATGGATAAACTTCGCTACGCATTACCACTCATCATGTGGGTAGTAGCAAAGGCAACAGGTCTACCGGATCATCCACCTCACAAGATCGCACCCAACTACACAGACTTAGCAGGACAGATCTTAGGTTTTTATCCCGATGAAGACGATCCACGTTCGTACCACCACAGTGTGGAAGGCCTTATGGCGAACATCAATGAAATGGATTTGCACAGGCACTACAGTCTCTTCTTTCATCAGCCCAACTTTACAAAGGCTCTGAGCAACGCCAAAGGACAGAAAAAGGCAAATGAACAGTTCTCAAAGTTGTTTGGTCCCGACATCGAAACTCGAGACCAGTTCCTAGATGAGTCTGCGCAAGTCTTGCTTCGCTTAGGATGTACTATTACGCCCGGACCTACCCCTGCAGATCCAAGCGTTGGAGAGGTCATACACATCCACGATCTTCGCAATGTTCACGCCAACCACAGCCTTCACTCTTTTGTGCAAGCAATTCGAAATGCACGCCAGTGGGTAAATGCGACAAACCTCGGTCAAATTGCCGAACCCGCCACCGAAGACGTGAAACTGAATAAAGACATAAATAAGTTTGGGGACACACTCATGGAGCAGGTGAAAGGCACTCCGGGTCTCGTGGTACAGTTCTTAGGCAATATAAACCTGGCCGCTTACGACAAAGCCTTCCATTCTCTCGCAAATGATCTGGCTTTGGAAGGCGGTATGTATGAAGAAGCTGACTTAGTGAAAGAACAAATTTGTCAACTCTTCAACTTCTCAGCCAAAGAACGTATTTCTACCGATGACCTAAACAATTTCACCGAAACGTTGATAGGGCCCACCACGGTGACTCCAGCCGTTCCACCTTATGCTTTGGATGCAAACAATGGAGGAGCCTTAGGTCTCTTGAGTGCCATTCCTGCAACAGACACTGCCACACGAGCGAAGTGGACGGCCGTGAGAACTCGTGTGAACGAAGCACGCGCTCGTTTATTGGCATCGCCAACTGGAGGTACAGGCACCCGTTTGGAAGTGCTCTTCCCGCCAAAATCAGAAACCATCGACTATACGAAATTTGGAGCTCAACTCGGGAAAACCGTACGCGGAAAGGCAGGTGTTAATCTAGAAAGAGCTCGAACCTCATTCTTAAGAGGATGGGAAGAAGATGAATTCCGCAACCACTTCTTAACACTGATAGATGGTCCTACCTTGGCATCTGCAGCATCCGGATCCAAGGCAGAAAAAGAAGAAGTCAAAGCAAAAATAGCTGAAGTAACAGGATTGAATGTTAAAAAAGTGACACGAGTGATGTTCACCAATCGCATCAATGCTCTCAGAGTTGCTCTGGGAACCGCCGCTCCCCTTGGTCCAGTGACTGGTGCTGCCAATCTTGCGAAGAGAGCTGCACTAGACGGTCTTCTCACTGACATGCTTGCGCCCGGAGGAGTGGACTCACAAATCGAAGCTCTGTACCTTGATGCAGACCTAAACGAAAAGTTGGGAGAAGCATTGCAAAGCGCTACCGACGCCGCGACCGTCACCGCCATCTTGGATAGGATCACCCCAGCTTTCTTAATGGGTCATTACCCCCGTGTACAGACAGCTCCAGTAGCCGTACTAGGAAATCCTGCGGCAGTCCCCCCAGTACCACCCATGTCCTTAACGAATCAACAGTTGTTCAAAACAAATCTAGCGGCTTTCATTGGGGCTCCAAAAGGCTTTGTTTGGTCAGATGCAGCGGTGTCTACAATGATTGGGGTGACAGGAGGATTAAGGGCAAAATTAGCTTTGGTGCCCCCAGCCCATACAGGAAGAGCAGCGATGGAAGCATGGATCACTTATGTTGACGGTTTCGTGGCCACACCTGGCTTCATCACGCATCTAGGCACTTTGCCTTGATCGACTGCTTCCGCTACACTGGCCTCACTCTTTCGCCAAATCAGTGAGCCTATTCAAGAACCAAAAATACGATCGTGTGCTATTGCTCGCCATTCTGGCGCTGGTTTTAGTGGGGATTGTGATGATCACATCGATTGGAGTGCCCAAATCCATCCGCCTTTCCGCCCCCGACCTGACCTACGGGGATTGTGCCGACGACGCGGTGGATTGTTACCTCATTTTGAAGAAGCATTTGGTGCGTGCCTTTTTGGGGCTCATCGCCATGGTGGTGGCATGGAAGCTGCCCTACAAAGCATGGAAAACCTTAGCGCCACTCTTTTACCTTGCGGGAGTGATCTTGTTGGTTTACGTGCTCTTTGCCGGAGACGAAAACGGAACCTTTGCTAAAAGTTGGATCAACATTCCAGGCTTACCTTCGATTGATTCGCTGCAGCCTTCCGAGATCGCCAAACTGGGACTGATTTTCTATCTGAGTTATTTTTTATCCGAAAAAATTTCCCACGAAAAACTTCAGGATTTTAAAGAAGGTTTTTTAAAGTTTGGAATGATTGCAGGGCTCATCATTGGACTGATTGTGCTGCAACCGGACGTGGGATCGGCCATCATTTTATCGGCCATTGCCGGGGTGATTTACTACATTGGAGGAGCCAATTTGAAGCATATCTTTGCGGTCTTGGGCATCGGTGCCATCTTTGCCTTGGTGGCCATCGGAACGCAGGAGCACATTCGCAATCGTGTGGCTTCCTTCTTCGATCCCAGCAGTGAATGCGACGGAAGTGTGTATTGTTGGCAAACCTACCAAGCCGACATCGCCATTGGCAGCGGAGGATTCTGGGGCAGGGGACTCACGCAAGGAATTCAAAAACAATTTTATTTGCCTCAAGCCGTGGACGATTTCATTTTTGCGGCCACTTCCGAAGAACTCGGCTTTGTTCGAATGAGTTTGATCGTGCTTTTATACGCCACGATTGCCTATCGAGGTTTCCAAATCGCCAACCACGCGCCCAATAAATTCAGCATGTTGCTCGCCACGGGGATTAGCACCTGGATTACCATCCAAGCTTTCGTTAATATCATGGTGAACACCGCGCTGTTTCCCATCACGGGAGTGACCCTTCCGTTCATGAGTTACGGAGGCTCGTCCATGGTTATGACTCTCTTCGCGATGGGAGTACTGCTCAACATTTCTCAAAGCACCACGCACAATGAATATTCTCCTGACAGGAGGCGGGACAGCCGGGCACGTTATACCCAATCTCGCTATAGCGGACGCTATTCGCGCCTTTGAGCCGAAAGCCAAACTCTTTTACGTCGGCTCCAAACACGGCATCGAAAGGATGCTGGTCCAGCAGGCAGAAATTCCCTACTACGCCATCAGCACTGGAAAGTTGCGACGCTATTTTGATGTGCAGAATTTTTTAGATATTTTTCGCATTCCTTTGGGCATCCTCCAAGCTTGGTGGGTGCTGGGGCTCATGCGGCCTCACGTGGTTTTCAGCAAAGGAGGCTTTGTGGCCTTCCCTGTGATTTTGGCCGCTTGGCTACGACGCATTCCCATTGTGATTCATGATTCCGATGCGATTCCCGGACTCGCCACCAAACTCTCAGCACCCTTCGCAGAAAAAATCTTACTCGCCTACGAAACGGCGCATTTGGAACTGCATCGTTACGAAGAAAAAATCGAAGTAGTGGGGAACCCCGTGCGGCTCACCTTGTACGATGGAGATCTTCAGAGAGCAAAAAAAATGACGGGTTTTAAAGGCGAGCGACCCGTGCTGCTCGTGATGGGAGGCAGCAGTGGTTCACAGCAGCTCAACAACCTATTGAAAACCGAAAAAGAAAAACTGACGGAAGTCTTTGACGTGATTCACATCAGTGGAGACGCTGCGGCCTCAGCGAAGTCACTCGCCAAAAAAGAAAAACACTACTTGCAACTGGCTTATGTGGACAAAGGAATGAACGATCTGTACGCGCTCGCTTCGCTCGCGCTCACGCGTGCCGGCGCCAACACCCTGGCCGAGCTACACGCCCTCCAAATTCCAGCCTTGCTTTACCCGCTCGGCCGGCACGCCAGCCGTGGCGACCAAGTCGCCAACGCCCAGATCATGAGCTTAGAGTCGGATCTTTTTTTGATCGCAAACGAACTGGAGCCCGCCCTTGCTCAGCTGCTCAGTTTGCCCACACGACCCAAACACCCCGTGGTCAGCACCACTACCGAAAAACTCGCTTGGCTTCTTCTTTCCTACGCATGAAAAAAACTCCTCTTAAACTTGGTTTTCAAGGCTGGTTCCTCACTCAGCCTCACACCGGAATCGGCAAGCACTGCTCAGGGCTACTCAGAGCTCTTGCGGATTCAAAAAAAGAACTCACCGTGGTGGTCGCCAAGCCGCTCACCGTCGCGCAAGTCAAGGAACTCGGTCTGACTAAAAAACAAATTTTTGTTTTAAAACCAAAAGCCTGGCCTCTTCATTCCGCTCTTAAGAAATGGTTCTGGGAAAGCGTCCAAGTTCCCGCCTTCTTTGCCACAAAAAAATTGGACTGGGAATACTATCCTTACCCCTGCCCTTTGCCTTCCGCGAGTGCTCACCTGCGCGCCATGACCGTGCACGACATGATCCTGTGGAACGACGAGCGTTACAAAGGGAACACACTCAAAAAAAAGTACTACCGCGATGCCCTCCGTGCCCTCATTCACGTGGATCATTTGTTCACCGTTTCTAAAGCCACTCACGACGAATTGGGAATTCCGGCGGCGACGCTCTTGCCCAATGCCGTGACCCCACCCAAACTCGCACTCGTCAAAAAATCTGCGCAAAAATCATCCACCAAAGACCTCGTGTACCTCGGGGGTTACGAACTTCGAAAAAACGTGCCGCTCTTGGTGCGGCGCTTCACAGAACTCTACAAAACCCATCCAGAATACCGCCTGCTCCTCATCGGGGAGCCTCATCAAGAATCCCAGCTCTACCCTCAAATCCCAGAGCACCCGGCGGTGCTTCGCCTCGGGAGTAAAACAGATGTCGAAGTCTTTGCACTCTTGCAAAACGCCCACGCCTTTGTGCACGCCTCCGACAGCGAAGGCTTCAATTTGCCGCTCCTAGAAGCCATGCTCGCGGGCACTCCTGCCATTGTGAACGACCTTGCCGTGAATCGGGAGGTCTCTAAGAACAGCGCCCTCCTCTGGAATCCCTCGAAAAAAAACAGCCTAGAAGCTATACTCAAATCAATCCAAGCCCCCAGTAAACGGAACGCAGTCATTCTGAGACAAAAGAAAGCCGCTCAAAATTATTCTTGGAAACATTCCGCTCAGCTCCTCCTAAAAGCCCTCTGCTCTTGAGACAAAACTATCAAAAATTTCGGTTCCCAGGGCAAAAAAACAGCGAAAGGATTGAGCTCCTCATCCGTAAGCATTGGATCATTGATGTGAAGATTTTTTCCATCTTCTTGATCATCGGAATCATGCCAGCCCTCGTGGGGATCCTTTTCGGAGAGCTTCTGTGGAGATCCAATCAAGGAGATTTGTTTCTAACCTACGTTCTAGCCTTTCTCGTTTATCTTCTTTTCATTGTTCTCTTTGTCTACATCCGCTGGCTGAATGAAGAACTGGACCTCGTGATCGTGACCAATGAACGCATCGTTTCTCACAACCAGATCGATCTTTTTCACCGACAAATTTCGGAGGCTCTTGTGGAAGACATTCAAGACGTGAAAGGCACCGAAAATGGACTGGTCGGTCACCTTTTACACTATGGAATGATCGAAATCACCACCGCCGCCAACGAGCTTTTCTTCTCGATTGAAAACGTAAAAGACCCCTACGAAAACACTCGTGCACTTCTCGATGTGCGCGACGAATGTTCCACTCACAATTCACCCTGATGCTAGAAAATATCATTGTTCTACTTGCCGGCCTTTTCATTCTCTACTTCATCGCCATGCTGTGGTTGAGGCACAACTTAATGACTGATTTAGACCATTTACGCCAAAATGAACAGGTCTTATTCACGGATTTTGAGCGTCGTCGCAACCTGGTACCCTTCTTATTGGAAGGAGCTCGAGAGGGCAATCAAATTTCGGATTCTTGGAGTCTCCTCGCGCGAAAAAAAGCGGAATTCGCCACCACGAGCAACCTAGCTGCCGAAGCAGAATTCGAAAAATTGCTACAGAGTTACCTAGACAACAATGCCAACAAAACGGTGCTGTACTTGGAAGCAAAAAAAGACATTAAAGAAGCATCACGCTTGGCAAACGAACAAAAAATCAAACTGAATGGACTCTCTCAGGCCTTCAACGAGAAGCGAAAAAAGTTTCCCTACGTGCTTGCTTCTGCTATTTTCGGAGTCCACGAAGTGGCTCCTCTATGAAATACGCAATCCAAACCTTCGGCTGCGCCATGAACCTCTCCGACTCGGAGCGCGTCGCCAGTGTCTTGGAACGGCTGGGCTACACCCCCGGCAAGGATGAAAAAGACGCCGACGTTTTGGTGCTCAATACCTGTAGCGTCAAACAAAAAGCCGAGGATCGAGTCTTTGGTTTGCGAAAAATTTTAGCCAAACTCCGCGAAGCCAACCCAAAACTGCGCATTGCTGTCACCGGTTGCATGGTCCGCAAAACCTCCACCAGACCAAAAGCGAGCGAAGAGAGCGTTGGTCAAAATAAAAAAGAAATTGATCCCGTGTTGGTCACAATGCCCGAAATGGACATCGCCTTTCGCATTGAAGAAGTCGCCAAACTTCCTGAACTGCTGAAAGAAGTGGATCCCGATCTCACCTTTGAAGATCAAATCGACGAAGGCGAGTTGGAAAATTATTTTCAAATCGTCCCCACCAAAGCCACGGGCTATTCGGTGTTCGTGCCCATCACCACAGGCTGCGACAAATTCTGCACCTACTGCATTGTGCCCTTCACCCGCGGTCGTGAAAAAAGCCGCGACTTCAAGGAAATCCTCGCCGAATGCGAAAAACACGTGGAAGAAGGCGCTCTCGAAATCACCCTCGTGGGCCAAACCGTGAATTCCTACGGACTCAGTTTCAACGACAAAAAATCCGGCGCCTTCGCTCAGTTTGGAGCCAATCCTTTTGCGGCTTTACTTCGAGAAGTGGACAAGCTCTCCACAAAAGGACTGAGCCGACTTCGTTTCACCTCGCCTCACCCCCGCGATTTTTCCGACGAACTCATCCAAACCCTCGGTAGCCTCAAGATCATCTGCCCCTACATCCACATGCCTGTGCAATCCGGAGACGATGCCGTTTTGCGTCGAATGAACCGCAACTACCGCATGCCCGAATACAAAGAAATCATGCGTAAACTTCAAGCCGCTATTCCCAATTGCGCCATCAGCACCGACATCATCGTAGGCTTTTGCGGCGAAACCGAAGAAGAATTCGAAAACAGCTACAACATGTACAAAGAAATGGAGTGGGACATGTGCTTCCTTTCCCGTTATTCACCTCGCAAAGGCACTTACTCTCAAAAGAGCCTCAAAGACGACGTTTCTGCCAAAACCAAAGAACAGCGTTGGCACAAAATGAACGACTTGCTCAAAACAATCTCCGAGAAAAAACACGCCGCCATGGTGGGCAAAACGGTGGACGTGCTCGTCACCGAACAAATCGGACAAACCTGCCGTGGACGTACGCGCGAGTTCAAAGAAATTCAATTCAAATCCGGCCGCCCCTTGGTGGGGAAGGAGACCTCCGTAAAAGTCACAGAATCCAGCGTCTTTTATTTGAAGGGGGAATTGGCCTAAAGCGAACCAAAGGCTTGGACCAAAGGCTGACTCACCGCCATAAGACTGAGCGTTCCCAAGGCGATAAACAAAAGGCGAAGACAGAAGGTAAAGATTTTCATAATCGAAGGGTTTAGGGGAACCTTTCGTCTATGTATACGTTCCGAATGGGGCTTTCGTTACAAGTTTTTTACTTATTTCAGAATCGCACGAATGCGTCGAATGCCCGCAGAAGACGCCTCTTCTTTGACGATCGTGAACTTTGCGCCGAGCAGTCCTGTGTGTTCCACGTGAGGTCCTCCACAGATTTCCTTGGAGTAGTTCCCCATGAAGTAAACCTTCACACGACCAGCCAACTCACCTTCGTACTTGTCCACAAAGACTCCCGTTGCATCGATTTTTCGAGCCTCCTCCACGGTCATTTCTTCGAAGTGGATGGGGTAGTCTTCTTGAATCGCATCGTTCACAAACTTTTCGACTTGAGCGATTTGTTCAGGGGTCAGTTTGTCAGGATAGTTGAAGTCAAAACGCAAACGCTCTTGAGTGATGTTGGAGCCTTTTTGTTCCACGGTTTTCCCCAGCACGCGACGCAGTGCCTCGAGCATCAAATGAGTCGCGGTGTGCAATTTGGTCGTTTCAAAACTATGGTCCGCCAGTCCTCCGGCAAACTTTTGTTCAGAGCCTGCGCGGGATTTTTCTTGATGTTGGCTGAATGCTTTTTGAAAACCTTCTTGTTCCACGGTGACCCCATGTTCCCGCATGATTTCTACGGTCATTTCCAGAGGGAAACCAAAACTTTCGAAGTAAAAAAATGCACGATCTCCACGCAGCATCCATCCACCGTCTTTCAAGCCCTGAGCGGTCTCACGCACTTTCACAAGCACGGACTCGTCCACTGTTTTCTCAGCCGCTTCTCCCTTGAATTCGCCGCGAAGTTTCCCCAGCACGGGACGCAAGGTTTGATTCAAAGCCGCGAGAGCTTCCTTGTTGCCCACCACTTGGCTGAGCACATTGAGGCCCAGTTCCAAACGAGCCACTTTGGTGTCCTTTATTAAAGCATCCAAGCCTTCCGCCACACGTTCCACATCTTTGGCGAGTTCTTGTTCGCCGTTGTCGAGGGCTTTTTGGAATTGTTCCTCTTCTTTTTCAAGTGCACTCACAATGCGGTCTTCGTACTTCGCCAGTTCCTTGTAAACGGAACCGTAGTTGCGCACAAAAATCTTTGCCAAATCCGCGGTGAAAGAGCCTTGAATACCGAGCTTTCGTCCATGACGAATCGCACGACGAATGAGTCGTCGAAGCACATAACCTTGATCCACATTCGAAGGCATCACCCCACGTTCGTCCCCCAAAATAAAAGTGGAAGTGCGAAGATGATCGGCAATGATTCGTTCGCTCAAAGCATTGGATCCGCTCGAAAGGCTACGAATCTTTTCCATGACTTCCAAAAACAGTTCGGTGTCATAAGGGCTTTTCTTGCCCTGCAAAATACAGGTCACACGTTCGAGCCCCATTCCGGTGTCCACATTTTGCTGAGTCAGCGGAGTGAAGGTCCCATCCTCATTTTTATTGTATTGCATGAACACATCGTTCCAAATCTCCACCCAACGTTTGTCTTTAGGATCGTAAATTTCGGGAGCAGCACCGTCGCCCGTCCAGTGGAACATTTCAGTGTCCGGACCACAAGGTCCTGTGAGTCCCGCAGGTCCCCACCAGTTGTCTTCTTTGGGCAAAAAAGCGATGCGTTCTTTCGGCATGCCGAGCCTGGACCAAATGCCAGCCGCTTCTTCGTCTCGAGCTGCATTTTCATCACCTTCAAAACACGTCACTGCCAAATTTTTAGGGTCGATGCCGAGGCCCCCTTCCGCAACCGAACTCGTCATGAATTCAAAAGACATTTGAATCGCGCCTTCTTTGAAATAATCCCCGAGCGACCAGTTCCCGAGCATTTCGAAAAAAGTGAGATGCGTTGGGTCGCCCACTTCGTCGATGTCTCCGGTTCGTACACACTTTTGCACATCCGTGAGTCGCGTTCCTTCCGGGTGCTTTTCCCCCATCAAAAAAGGCACAAGTGGATGCATTCCTGCCGTCGTAAACAACACGGTCGGATCATTTTCAGGAATCAAACTGGAGCCGGGAATGATCTTGTGCCCATGTTTTTGAGCAAAGAAGTTGAGGAAGCGTTGGCGAAGGTCAGAAGCGAGCATAGAGCAAGTTAACAGAAACACACTATACACAAAGCTTCCCGATCTTGACAAAAGCTAAAGAACTTGACAAAATAAAGAAAATATTTCATGAAAGAATTTTTAGCACTCAGTTTAGTCGCTCTCGGAGGATGCACATCTCAACCAAGCCCAGAGCGGGACCTCGGGGATGAAGTTCCATTGAAAATAGCCTCAGCTTGTTTGGACGGAGAAGATTATCCCAAAGCAGAGATGGATTTATTGAAGGAGGCGCTTAAACCTCAAGGAAGACAAATGGTGATTTATGCATTTGAAGCACAAAATAAAAAGTTTGTTGATGAAGAATGGATGGATGAAGCCCTTCGCACAGAGCTCGCTTGTGCTTGGCTCAACGTGAGTCGTACGCTAAAAATCTCTCCTCCAGAATTGGCAGCAAAGATAAATGCCGTTCAGCCAGGAATTAAGCTGTGGATGAAGGATGCAAGGGATCAAGGTCTTGAAGGAGGTGCACAAAATGGAGGGACTCACATCCAAGTTTATACGACTGTTGAAAGAAAGCCTTACTACACTTTTCATGAGTTGACGCATAGCCTTTCAAATGAAGGAGGAAAAGATGCCGCCGACAACTCAACAATAGCGGAAGGAGTAGCCGAGTGGATCACCAGCATAGGTTTTCCAGAATCCGAAAACATCGGTTCGTATGGAGGGTACACATTCTTAGACACTTTGTTGGGTGAAGATATTCCCGCTCGAAGTTTGACTGAAGAAGGTTTTTACTATGGCCTACAAATCGTCGGTGAATCACTTTGGGAGACAGGAGAGGTCCAAAAAAGAGTGGAAGCATTCGCTGAAAAGTACGAACTCAACGAGGGTGAAACTTTCCAAATTTTTACTTTATACAACACAGATTATACGGATCACATGGAGTTTCCAGATGGATCGGACGAGTCCACTAAAATGGGCATTTTGCAGGAAACCATGCGCGGCCACGGTTGGGACTGGCGAGTGGAAGCGGATCAGACAGCTCCAAACAACAACCTACAAATGAAGTGGGCTCGCTACGCTGAAGGACAAGAAGGACTGTGATTCCGGGCGGGATTTTTAGGTAAAAGGTGAATCTATACTCACCCATCATTTTGTCATGTAAAAATTCACTTTTAAACCTGTTGAAATTCTCTTTTCAGAGCTAAAATAAAAGCATCTAAACTCACAAACCATGAACTCTCAGCTCACCGATCAAGAACTCCTTCGAAAGGCAAAATTTTACGGCGAAAATGCCCTCAGGTGGCGACGTAAATTCATGGGACTTTTGCCCGAAATTCAGCGCCGCCGCCTTTTTGAACGAAAAGGCTTCTCATCCATCTTCGAATTTTCTTTCAAACTGGCGGGCCTCAGCGAAGAGCAAGTGCGTCGAGTGCTCTCCCTGGAGAAGCGTTTTGCGGAGACGCCAACGCTAAAAAACTTACTCGTGTCTGGAACTGTGAGCGTTCACAAACTCGCTCGAGTCGCTTCGATCGCCAGCCCAGAAAATGAGCAAGCCTTGGCTGAAGCGGTGAAAATTTTGCCCAAACATGCTCTCGAAGTTTTTGTGAGAGATGGCTTACTTGAGGCAAAAATCGAGGAAAAACTTGTGCCCGGGCACACTCTAAAGCTCAGCGCCGAAGTCACCGAGCGACTTGTGAAACTTCAAGAAAAAGGCCTCGATCTAGACAAACTACTCACCGAATTCTTAGACCAACGTGAGCAAGAAATCGCAGAAGAAAAAATCACCATCGCAGAAAAGTTGAACGAAACTCACTCACGCTACGTGCCAGTTCGGATCAAAAAGATCATCCAAAAAGAACACGGCAGCAAATGCTCAATTCGAACCTGCAAAAAGCCAGCGCAGCAACTCCACCACACTCAAACCTTTTCGCTCAGCCATTTGCACGATCCACACTATTTAGCGCCGCTGTGTAAGGCTCATCACACTCTGGCTCACGCTATAAACTTGAAGGTGCAGGAAAAACGGACAGCCCTTCCCTCGGAATTTGCTGCTCATGGTACTTCCCTCCCTCATACCAAGCCTGACTGACTTCAGGCTTGCCTATGACTCGATACTGGTCTCCCTCAAAAATCACTGCACAAGCATCAGGAATCGCCAGACATTTCTCTTTAGAACGCCGCATCACTTCCTTCATACCCTTGGTACGGTGCTGATTGTCTTCCGTTTCACTTCCAAAGTGTGGATTGTGAACGCCTTTCAGAAAACCCAGGCCGCGAACTTTGAGATATTTCGTTTCCTCCTTGTTGTAAAAGTGAAGACTGTCGCTCACGCCATATTCAAACCAACAAATGGAACCCGCACTGACTCCACAAAGAATTTTTCCTTGTTCCCAAGCCTGCTTGAGGACTTTGTCCACGCCAAGTCGTCGCCATTTTTTCATCATTTTTAAGGTGTTGCCTCCACCCACGTAAATCAAATCCGCCCAATCAATCTTAGCTTGAATTGCTTTAGAACTAGGCTTTTCTAGGATAAGTCGAAGCACATCCACTTCACACTTGAGTTTGCCTTCGTAATTTTTCCTAAAAGCAAGTTCATAAGCTTCCGAATCACTACTCGCAGTCGGTATGAAAAGTACTTTCGGATGAGCTTTGCCAGTGAGTCCGCAAATTTCCTTGTCGATTTCTAGGGGTGTATCAAACCAACTGCCTGTACCCTCACCACCTTCTTTGAGATAACCGCCAATGGCAACGATTGTTTTCATATAAGCATATTTTACAGATTTTGTTATACTTCTACCATGTCTAAGAAAAAGCCAAAAAAAGAGATCTACGTTGATCCTCGTCATGAAGAACATTCTTTTGATTTGCCGTTTTGGCGAGATAACAACAAGTTATGGGCATTGAAAGTACCAGTAGAGGAAATGAACATGGATGAGCTGCTTTGGATTTTAGAAGTGCCTTTTTGGGAAGATGAAGAGGGAAATATTGTGATCACACCCAGAGAAGTGATAAGTGATTTGGAGGCATACCCATACCATAGAGATAAAATCAAAGACTGCGACACTTCTTATCCGATCGACATCATGAGAAACAAGAAGGGGAAGTGGCTGACCTTGGATGGACTCCATCGACTCGTAAAAATGTTTTTGAACAAGGAGTCTAAAATCCGTGTTAGAAAAATCCCACCAGAAATAATTCATCTTACGGCGAGAGACAAATGACCCACATCCGCCAAGGCAAAATCGAGGACTTCAAAAAGCTCAACCAGGATTGGGCTTGGTCTCGCAAGAACGAGTGGCAGCAAGTCGCTCAGAAGGATTACATCAAAGGCATTGAAGCGGGCACGCAGGAATTTTGGGTGGTAGAAGAGGGCGAAGAAATCTTAGGTGAGTTTCATCTCTACTGGAATAAAAGCAGCGATCCAGAGGAAGCCAATGGAAAGAACCGCGCTTACCTTTCCGCCTTCCGCATTCATCCCGACCACCGTGGACAAGGTTGGGGAACAAAACTCATGGAACGGGTTATCGAACGCATCAAAGAAAAAGGCTTCACCGAAGTCACGATCGGAGCTTATAAGCACGAACCTCAAATCCAAAAACTCTACGAAAAGTGGGGCTTCACCGAATTCATCAAGGAGGCGGTAGAAGAATCAACGGAAGGAAAGCCAACCTATCTTTTATTCATGAAAAGACTATAGCTGAATCAGCCCTTTCAAATTACGAAAGAATGATGAAGGCTCACCCTTCCTCAAATTAGGGTCTCCTGCTACACTCTGTCCACAATGTCCACTCCACAAATCCCCAAAGGCCTCTTCGTAGCGAGCTTTCTACTCCTTGCTTGGCTAGCGATTTTTGCCATCGTCGTGCGTTGGAATGCACTGCCAAACATGGCCGAACTTCTGCCCGGGGAAAGCACGGAGGCTTTTTGGATCCTCGACCGTGCTGATCTCCAAGATTCTGGAGTGCAGCTACCTGCGGAGCAAAGCACCTTCATGGGAACTCCGCTCGACACACTTCCCTGGATCAGTCGTTTCGGAGGAGCCTGGATGGACGGTGAAGACCTCAGTTTCGTGGAAGTGAATTCCAAATCCGACGCCAAAGCTTTTCTAGACAGCCTCAAAGCTCCCGAAGAAAACTATCAAGAAGTGGCGGCCAGCTCCTCGCTCTGGTCCAACGTTTACTGTTACACCCAAGGCCAACCCTACTGTTTCACCTGGGTCGGAGACTTGCTTTTTGTGGGAGGCGAACAAGACTTGCTGACCTCGATTCAAGAAACCGCTATCGGAACTCAGCCCAGTTTAGAATCGGAATCCAAGTACCAAAATGTGCGGGGCCGTCTAGCGCATTGGGATTCAGGTTTTTATTACGTCGACCTGCAAGCCGCCACCTCGCGTTTCATGAGTGAGTTTGGCGCGATCAGCTCCTTGTTGCAGCTTTTTCCATCCATGGGAGGAACCTTGAACTATCAAAATTTGGGCGATGAAAAAGACTATCTTTCTGAAAGTTTTCTAGCCGTAGACAAAGTCCTCTTGGGAGGAGCAGCGTTCTACCATTCCAACGTGACTTACCAACAAAAATTCTTACCCTGGACAGCAGACGGTTTGGCTTGGGAATGGGGAGGTCAAAACCTCTACGCTCAATGGGAGCGCATCGGCGAAATTTTAAATCAATTGAGTCCGTCTTCAGCTCTGGTTTGGGAAGCTCAAACCAACACCCTGCTCAGTCGGTGGTTCGGCTCCGACTTCGATTTTAAAACGCAACTCGCGCCTCTGCTCGATCAGGAGCAATATTTTGGTTTCACGCCCAGCGGAAACTTTCTGTTCATTGGTGAACTGGAACCTGGCGAAGCCAAACAAGTGGATGCCCTCAAAGACCGTTTGGCGGAACACCTCACGTTCAAGCTCACTCACACCAACGAAAAAGGAGAAACCATCGCTGAGCAAGTGAAACCAAGCGTGGAGTTGGTGAAACAAAACGAAACCGTCACCTACGAATTCAAAGTGAACGGAGAAGCCAAACTCAGCTTAGTGCTTTTGAACGACGCGGTCATTCTTTCCAATTCTTCAGAGCTGGCACTGTCCACCTTAGACAAAGCACTTGGACAAGCAGAGGGCCGCAATTTACAGGAGTTGGAAGGGCTTTTGCCAGGCTCCGATGAAGTGCTCATTCTGCATTGTCCACTCTTACCAGATGGGAATATACTGAAGACACTGGGAGGAGGCTTCGAAAGCATTCTCACCACACGAAAACTCTTTGACGACGGGGTTTTCTCTCGGACTGCGCTGAAAGCGCAGCTATAAAAAAGAGCCCGCCAATGATTAAACTGGATATCGGTCCCGAGCAAAACCACCCACGACCTTCGAGCAAGAAGTCGGAGCACGTCGTGGATTTAAAAACGCTCGATGGAGTGAAAAAGAGCCAAGCCCACAGCAAGGTGACTTTAAACATGAAAGAAGAAATCCGAATCAAGACCCTCACACCCGACAAGATCCAAATCGTCGGAAGAAATTACAGTCGGCGTCGAGGACTCGGCCGTATTCCCATGCTGGTGGCCGCGCTCGCCATGATTTTAATGCTGAACGTAGGCCAACTCGTCTTCCTCGGCAGGCAGCAAGGCGAAGAGGCGCTCGCGCTCGCCAGTGAAGGCTTCATGACTTTGCAAGGCGCGGGGCAATCAATGACTTCCGGGGACGGAAGCGAAGACATCCTGCTGTTCACTCAAGCTCAAGAACTCTTCGATCAAGCCAAACAAGAAGGAGCTTTTTTACTCAACGCTCCCACACCCTGGCTCGATGAGCCCAGTGAAGTCACCAGCCTGCGCAACATTTTGGACGCTGGAAGTTTGATGTCCGACCTCGGAGTGAACATGAGTGAAGCCAAAACCGCCCTCAGCACCTTGCCCGCAGAAGGTTCGCTCACGCAGTACTTGCGCACTATTTCGGAAGCCAACTTAGAGCCCGCCGCCGAGGAGATCAGCCAAATCAACACCTTGCTCAGCACCGTGGATTTGAGCGGAACCGGCTACGAAGAAAAATTTGCCAAATACCAAGACAAACTCACAGCGCTAGGCGACATGCTCAACTTGTGGGCAACCGCCAAAGAGCCCCTGCTCACGGCCCTCGGAGACGCTCATCCGCAGACCTATTTGGTGCTCCTCGAGAACAACGATGAGATGCGCCTCGGGGGAGGCTTCATCGGAAGTTTTGTGCTGGTCACTTTGAACGACGGACGCCTCACGCAAATGGATTTCCACGATGTCTACGACTACGACGGACAGTACCGAGAAGCTTTGGAAGTGCCCGTGCATGAACTTCGCGGTCTCACCACCATCTGGCGCATGCGCGACAGCAACACTTCTCCCGATTTCAAGACGTCGGCTCAGCAAGCCGCCTGGTTTTTGGAAGAGGAAGGAGGTCCTGGTGTGGATGGCGTGATCGGTGTGAACATGTCTTCGGCCCAAGCCTTTCTAGAAATGACCGGACCTCTCACCTTAGGATCCCTCAACAAAGCCCTCAGCGCCGAAGACTTGCCTTCGGTTTTGGCCACACTCGTGGAAGCAAAAACCTACGGAGCCTCCAATCCAAAAGCAGTGCTCGGGGAACTCATCACGGCCTTCACCGCAAAAGCCAAAGATCCGCTCTTGGCCACTCAGCTCTTTTCCAGCGCTTGGAGTGAAACCCAAAACAAATCCATCAGTTTTTATCACAAAGATCCGAGCGTTCAGGCCTTGGTGGAATCCATGGGCATGTCCGGCGAAGTGCCCGATTTGAACACGCTGACTTCCGAAGACGAAGATCCCGTGGATTACTTCATGCCCCTCTTCACCGACATTGGGGGAAACAAAACCGGACGTTATGTGAAAACGGCTCTGGCCCACAACACCCAAATCTTAGAGGACGGCAGCCTCGTGGTGACCGTGGAGATGACACGCTTCCACAGCTTCACCAACGAAACGGAGGCTGCGCTCAAAGACACTCTCAGAGGCTATGGCTTCACCGCCTGGAACGACGCGCTGCTCTACACTTTAGGAAAGGCTGAAAACAAAGCCGGAATTCGCATGTACGTTCCCGAAGGCGCTCAGCTTTTGGACACGCAAGGTTTGTACAAGGATGAAGTGCAATTCTTCTACGATCCTTTGGAAGATCATAGCTATTTTTACTTCGACCAAAGTCTAGAACCGGGCGAGGCCCAAACCGTGAGCTTGCAATGGGCTCTCCCTTGGAAGTTCCAGGGCGAATTCCAAGAGTACAATTTTGAATGGATCAAACAACCCGGCCTCAAAAACCTCACGATCACCAAAACCGTGACGGCGCCCAGCGACATCCTTTTGTCCGGCACACCCGAAGCCACCCAAACCGAAGAAGGCGCCGACTACACCTACTCCGAAGACAGCATGAGCGGAGATTTGGAGGTGACGCTCTTGTATAGATAGCTTGCTTTAAATAAAAAAGATGTTATAATACCAACTTAGTTAGGTTTTTATCATCTTGAATATGGTTGCTCAGTTGTCACAGCTTGGAGAAAGGATCAGCACTAAGCTCGAAGGTGCCGAGAGAACAGTGAAACTCCTAGGGAAGTGTATTGTGGGTGAAAGAGCTGATTACTATAGGATGAGGTTAAAAAGTAAGTTGTTGGACATCACCGATGCTCGTTTCCCTGTGGGTTCTGTTGAACCTGCTACTCTAGAAACAGATGCACCTGAGGTTTTATTGGAAAAGATGCTGCCAGCCGCCTACCGAGAAGAGTTTCTAGCTTTCTTAGAAACGTCCTTACCAGAGGAAGGAACCTATGGAGTACGTGCCGTAGTGGGCAAAGGACCCACCCGTCATCCGCATGACTTTATAGTGGACCACAATCCTCAAGGGTTTCGTGTGCAGTTTCTAGATCCTGAAGAACAAGTGGGACGACGAGATCCAACTTCGCCTAGAATCGCCAATCTTTTTGTTTTAGATCTACCTCACGACTCCAGCGTACAGCCGGATCTAGCAATAGGAAGATTCGACACGTCTCGTCTAGCCCCTGAAGTCCGTCAAGATTTAATGAAGATGCGAACACTAAGAGAAATCGCACCCAGTTTTCTAGAAACAGGTGAGGTTGATGGAGTCCCTTCCAGCGCCACCTACTTTTTACTGCATTTCGCCAATGGAAAAGGAAAGTGGGTGGATGCACATGCATGGTCCGACGAAACTTTAAAAGAAGCTGCAAGCAGTCCAGAGAATGCACTTCCTGCTCATAGTGGAGTGAGGCAAACATTCTTGGTCATTGCCGTTTTAGACTATGTGAAATCCATGATCAGACAGGGTCACATGCGTCCTTATCCAGAAGGATCCACGATCCACTCCGTGCAGAAGTAGTTAAAAATTTCTTCTCTTAAACAGCTCTTCGAGTTTTTCGTGTGTCCATGTGAAAAGCGCCGGCCTTCCATGCGGACAGTGGGTGCAGTTGGGTGTGACCGCCATGTCTTTCAAAAGGGCTTCCATCTCGATCATGGTGAGCGGATCACCAAATTTGATCGCACCACGACACGCCGTGACCGTGGCTAAAACCTCGCGCACATTTTTAACGTGATTTTGTTTCCACTCATTTGTCACATCGGCCAAAACCTCCCGGAGCACCGCTTCGGGGTCACGCTTTTCGAGGCCCGCAGGCACCGCTCGTAATAGAAAAGTATTGCCACCAAATTCTTCCAGTTCATAACCCAGCGCCAAAAACTCTGTGGCGTGTTCGCGAAGTAGCCGTGCACTGTCCACACCCAAATCCAATTGCAAAGGCGTTAAGAGTGGCTGCGACAAAGCACGAGCCGTCGCTTCGCTTGTAGCCCTTATCAATCGTTCGTACCGAACGCGCTCGTGCGCCGCGTGTTGATCGATCAGCACCAAGCCTTGCGCACTTTCCGCCACAATGTAGCGGTTGGAAACTTGCGCCAAAGGTCGTAACTGCAAGCCCTTAACTTCAAACAAAGCGGAGTTTCCCACGGGTTGCGGTTCTTGAACCTGACCTACAAAGTTCAAATCAAAACGCCCAAACTCACCACCAGATGCAAAAGGAGAAAACACCGGACTCGAAGTGCTCACCCTTAGACTCGTCGCCACAGAAGCTTGTCCGCCAAAAATTGGACTCAAGGTGGCGTTTTGCAAAGCGCGCTGCACCGCTCCAAACACGATGCGATAAATTTCTTGCGTGTTCACAAATTTCACTTCCATTTTGCGGGGATGCACATTCACGTCCACAAAGGCCGGATCGAGTTGCAAATCCAAAACAGTCCACGGGAACTTGTCGTTCATGAGCAGCGAATGGTAAGCCTCTTGCACCGCGTGTCCCACCAAACGATTTTCAATGGGATGTCCATTCACAAACAGAAATTGATACTTGCGGCTGCTGCGCGAAAGCTCGGGTTTCCCCACGAAACCACTCAATTGCACATTGCTTTGTTGGTAGCTCACGGGCACCAAAGCATCTGCGGTTTGTCCGCCGTACAAGACCCTCACACGTTCCTTCAAATTTTGTCCCACCGGCAAGTCAAAAACCAGTTCGCCATCCTTTAAAAGCCGAAACCCCACGGCGGGATGAGCCATCGCCAACTCACTCACAATGTCGAAGCAATGGCCGTACTCCGTCGCCTCAGACTTCATGTATTTGCGACGTGCCGGGGTGGGGTGGAACAGTCCCGTCACCACAATGTCGGTTCCTTCTGCACAGGCTTCTTCTTCATAGCGGAGCTGCTTGCCCGCATCCAGTTCCATCACAGTCCCCACACGCTCTTCCGCTCGGCGTGTTTTGAGAACCACGTGGGCAATGCTCGCGATGCTCGCCAAGGCTTCTCCTCTAAAACCCAAAGTCGAGAGCGAAAACAAATCGTCCACACTCGCAATCTTGCTGGTGGCGTGGGCCGTGAAGGCCAAGGCGGCATCTTCGTGACTCATGCCACAGCCTTTGTCCACCACACGAATTTTGTCCAAACCTCCCGCCACCAATTCAACGGAAATAGAGGTGGCCCCACTGTCCAAGCTGTTCTCCACCAGTTCTTTCACGGCAGAAGCGGGACGCTCGATCACTTCCCCCGCCGCGATTTGGCTGATGAGTTCCGGACTCAATAAACGAATGAGATTCATGCGCAGAGTCTAACACGAAACAAAAAGAGGCAAAAATCACGATTAAAAACTGAAAAAATAAAACGTCAATATGCCTTATTTCAACCTGATCCCTAGGGGCTAAGCTTGTCAAATCGGAGGGTCAGAGCCTTGACCCGCCGCCAAGCGCTGGGCTATCCTCGCCAAGATGAGTAAAGTCAATGCAGAGATCCGAAAGGAGCGACATAAAAAGCTCTTTGAGGGTCAATATCATTCTTGGCTCGGACGAGTTTGGTTCCACACGAAACGATCTGTAAAGGTCGCGTGGCATGCTTTGAGGCCTTCGGGAAAGCAATGGTCTGAGTTCATGCATCCACTGGATCAATGGCCTGCCCCAAAACGCCTCTACACCCAACTGGCTTCCTGGAGTTTGGGGCTTTTGGTGCTCACCTCCATCAACGTCTCCAACGCCGCCTTTGAAGGGGGAGAAGGAGTTGGAAAGGAATACCTCAGCTTGGACGCCACCGCCGTGAACATCACGGACGACGAAGGCTACATCATCAAAGCCATGCCTTTAGAGGGCCAAGCCACCTTCGATCTGAACCGAACCGAAATTGTGGAACACGAAGTCCAGGAGGGAGAAACGCTTTCGATGATCGCTTACCGTTATGGCCTCAACTTGAACTCCATCCGTTACGCCAACACCAATTTGGGCAGCAGCGACTATTTGAAGATCGGACAAAAACTCAAGATTCCTCCCAAAGACGGACTCTATGTGACGATCCCGAACGGTGCGACTTTGGTTGCTTTGATGGACAAGTACAAAGGGAACCTGGACGACACCAAAGCCTTCAACGGAATTGAAGACGACAGCGATCTCACTTCAGGCGAACAACTCTTCATCGTAGGAGGAAAACCAGAGGTGGTTTACATCGCTCAAACCAATAGTGGAAATTCCAGTTACAACACTGCCGGCGGCTATTCTTCTTACGGGCCTGACGTCGATTCTTACGACGTGCCGGTCAACGATTTAGGATGGATTCGCCCAACAAAAGGAATCATCACTCAAGGGTTCCACGGAGGACACCCCGCCTACGACATTGCCGACAGTAGCAAGCCCGACATCTTAGCCGTGATGGATGGAACCGTGGTGGACACTGGAACAGGATGGGACGGAGGCTACGGAAACAACGTCTGGATTGACCACGGCAACGGTTACAAAACCCACTACGCTCACATGACCGAGTTCTACGTGCAAGTCGGGGACACCGTCACTCAAGGCCAAGTGATCGGACAAATGGGAAACACAGGACGTGTGTACGGAGTCACTGGAATCCACCTCCACTTTGAAGTCAGCTACAACGGAGTGAAGATCAGTCCTAGCTTCATGGGAGTATGGTAGGAATTTGAAAGGAATTTTTCCTAGAAACGGGACCCGCCGCTCCGCGGGCCTACGGCACCTTCGGTCCTCCCGACTGCGTCAAAATTCCTTTCAAATTCCTATGGGAAAAAATCCACTCAATCCAATAAATTGGCCCGCCCTGCTCGCAGACGCCCTCGTTTGGCTGTATCAAAAAACACTTTCACCGGACCACTCTTGGCTCCGCCACCTCTTCCCAGGGGGCTTTTGTCGTTACACACCCAGCTGCTCCAGCTACACTCGCCTCGCCCTTCAAAAGCACGGACTCATCATTGGCTCCGCCAAGGGTTTCTGGCGCATCCTCCGTTGCAATCCTTGGAGCAAAGGAGGAATGGATTTGCCATGAAATCGAAGTCCGTTAAACTGAAGTCATGAAAAAACACACCTTCCTATTCGCATTGGCTATCTTGAGCTTCTTGTTAGGCTGCAAAGAAGCCTCCGTAGAAGAAGCAAAGACGCTCAGTGTGCTCGAAGTCCAAACCGACCCAGCAAAGTCAGGCGAAATCCCAGCAGTGGACCCCAGCAACTTCTTTGCCTCCAGAACCTTTGGTGCAGAAGGGGGTGGAGGTGTCTACAACGTGATTTATCCCTACGATGTACCCGACTTGAACGCTTTGTTGGACGCTATTTATGAAGCGGAAATCAATGGCACTTCAAGTCCAGACTTCAACATTGGAGCACAACTAAAAAAAGATTACTCCAAATTCGATCCCCTTCTCCTCTTCGAAAACGACCCAGAGACCCTGGCCAAGAATTTTTCTTACGGCGATAAACAAGCCCTGACGCTGAGTGAGATTGAACACATGCAAGCCTTGAACGAAACGCTGAAGACCATGCTCACCCAATCCGAACGTTGGGAGCCAGGGTCGGAGTCAGTCACTCTCAGGCCTCCCGAAGGCTACCCAGGATGGTATGGCCTTGCCGAGAATGGAGAGACAGAGCCCATTCAATCCCTACTCTATGTGGATTGGAGGACTTGGCAAAAAACAACAAAAAGCACATGGAAAAGTCACGACGAAAGTTGGGACTGGGAACGTGAAGATAAGACCATCACATTCTTCGACAGAGGGGAGACGTCAACATTTGCCTATCTGCCCAACGAAAGTGGCTTCTTCTTAGCGAGCACAAGTTCTTACAGCTACTTCAATATGGACGGCGCTGGTGGTGGCCAACACAAGGTCATTTATGCTTACGATACAGCTGGAAGGCTACAGGAAAGTTTCATGATCGTGGACGGTGAAGCTGGAGGGGTCATAGTAGACACACGTCTATTTGAGTTCACTTCTTATGTTTACGACGGACAAGGCCGCCTAACAGGGGTAAGGTCCTCTGATGTGGTCCTTGCTTCCAACCAGCTTCCCATGCCGGAGTTGGATTACGAACAAACTCGCTATTGGGCCCAGGCACCCTTGCTTCCTTGACCAAAGAGTGGCTTATCGTTAAACTCCCTTAGGTTTTTCCTCTTGTGCTCATGAACTCAGATCTTTCCAACGTTCGCCCCATTAAGCGCGCCATCCTGAGTGTGTCCGACAAGACCAACCTGGTGGAACTGGCTCAGGCCCTGCACGAACACGGAACGGAACTGCTTTCTACTGGAGGAACCGCCAAAGTCTTGAAAGAAGCGGGCATCCCCGTGAAAGACATCTCCGACTACACCGGTTTTCCTGAAATGATGGGTGGCCGTGTCAAAACCCTGCACCCCAAAGTGCACGGAGGACTGTTGATGCGTCGGGCACTCGACGGAGTCGAGCCTTCTGAAGACGAAGTGGTAGCCGCCGAAAACGAGATTTTGCCCATCGACATGGTGGTGATCAATCTCTACCCCTTTGAAGAAACCATAGGCAAGGAAGGAGTCACCGAACCCGAAGCCATTGAGCAGATCGACATTGGCGGTCCTTCTATGCTTCGCAGCGCGGCTAAAAACTTCAAATGGGTCACCCCCGTCACCGACATCAAAGACTACTCTCTGCTCAT